>NZ_DASQCJ010000231.1:0-6462 GCF_035634735.1 Cellulomonas sp. | reverse complement strand
CGAGCCGATGACCTGGCCGTAGCCGTCCCAGACCGCCGACAGGATCGCGTCGCGGTCGATCGCCTTGTAGAGCGCCTGGCGGACGCGGACGTCGCTGAACGGCGCCTCGCGGTCGTTGAACGCCCAGAGCTGCTTGGTGGTGGAGGTGCCCTCGGTGATCGTGAAGTCCGGGTTGTCCTCGAACTGCACGAGCTGGTCCGGGGAGTCCTCGGCGATGACCAGGTCCAGGTCGCCGGTGAGCAGCGCGTTGTTCAGCGCGGTGGTGTCCTGGAAGAACCGGAACGTGACGCCGGCGTTCTTCGCGGGCTCGCCCCAGTAGCCGTCGTACCTCTCGATGGTGAGGTGGTCGCCCTGGACCCACTCGACGAACCGGTAGGGGCCGGTGCCGTTGTCGCTGGTGAGCTCCATGTCGCCGTCCTGCACGATCGTGACCGAGGCGAGGTAGAACGTCAGGCCCTGCGACGGGCGGGACAGGTCGAGCTCGACGGTGGCGTCGTCGACCGCGGTGGCCTGCTGGATGACGAGCAGGTCGCTCTTGCGCGCGGACTTCGACTCCGGGCCGATGGCCTCGGAGATGCTCCACACCACGTCGTCCGCGGTGAGCGGGGTGCCGTCGTGGAAGGTCACGTCCGGCTGCAGGTGGAAGGTGTAGGTCAGGCCGTCCTCGGAGACGTCCCAGGACTCGGCGAGCGTGGGGATCACCTGGCCGTCGACGTCCACCGAGGTCAGGCCCTCGAAGACGTTGCGGGTCATGGTCTGCGAGACGCCGGACGAGCCGCCGACGTTGCGGACGAGCCCGGTGGGCTCGTTGGTGGAGCCGATGACGATCTCGGCCGAGGCGTCGGGCGTGCCCGAGGCGGCGGACGAGTCGCCGCCGGAGCCCGAGCCGGAGCCGCAGGCGGCCAGCGCCAGGGCGGCGGCGACGGCCAGGGCGGCGCCGAGCGGGGCGCGGCGGGAGCGACGGGTGCTCACGGGGGTGTCCTTCCGGGAGGGCCGCGCGGCGGTGTGCCGCGCGTGGGGGTGGGTCGTGCGTCCGGGCGTCGGGCGGGGTGCCGTCGGCCGGGGCGCGTGGGTCGGCGCCGCGCTCCCCGGAGGACCGGAACCAGACCGGTGGGTCGGGAATTCCCGGGACGGGGCGGCGCGGCGCGCACGAGGGGGCGGAGCGGTGCTCCGGGAGGCGGGTCCGGCGCGCGGAGGGCGCGGCGGACCGCCCGGCCGCGTCAGGGACGCGGGGGCGTCAGGGACGCGGGGCGCTCAGCGACGACAACAGCACGCGGCGGTCGACGCGGGTCGACAGGCGCGGGTGCGTGCGGGGAGGGTCGTCAGGCGCATGATGCGGATGACTGTAGCAACAACCGACCGGGGGTCGGGACGGCCGGTCCGGCATCCGGGCACGCGGGCCGTCAGGACGGGTTGCAGAGCGCCGCGATCGTCTCGAGCAGGCCGACGTCCGGCCGCCACGGCTCCAGGTTCCAGGTCGCCTTGTCCGGCGCGCCGATCAGGTGGCAGGTGAGCTGGTCGCGGACGTTCTGCGCGTCCGCCTCGGGCTCGGCGGCGACGAGCGCGGACCACACCGCCTCCTCGGCCGCCAGGCTCCCCCGGCGCGCCCAGTCGGCGGGCTCGACCGCGAGCGAGCGGCCGCCCTCGTCCGCCAGGTCTCGCCAGGTCGCGTCGAGCACGGCGGTCGCCGCGAACGTCGCGGTCACGGTCCCGCCGGCGGCGCCCGAGCCGGCCGCGCTCTCCGCCAGCCACGTGACGGCGCCGTCGGCCCCGGGGCGGACCCGGACGGTGCGGCCGGCGGGGTCGTCGAGCAGCGGGGCGGTGAGCCCGGCGAGCACGGCGCCGTCGGGGCCCCGGACCACGGCGGACAGGTCGTCGAGCACGTCGATCGTGCCGCCCTCCGGGGGCGCGAGCGTCGCGACGGTCACCAGGCCGGCGTCCGGGTCGTCGGCGGGCACGGCGACCGCGAGCAGCACGGCGTCGTCGTCGGCCGGGTCGGCCGTCGGGGCCCCGGCGGGGGCGAGCACGGCGAGCGTCGCGTCGCCCGACGTCACCGGGGTGCCCGCGGCACGGGCCTCGGCGGCGCCGGGGACGTCGGCGGTCGCGGCGGGGTCGTCCGCGCCGGCGGTCGGCGCCGGGGACGCGGTGGCCGGGGCGGGGGAGCCGCCCCCGCCCGCCGTGCAGCCGGCCAGCAGCAGCGGCCCGAGCAGGGCGACCGCCGCCAGGGCCACGGGTGCGGTGCGTCGCGTCACCGGGCCATTGTGCGGGTCGGCGGCGCCCGCCGGTGGCCCCGGGCGCGGGACGTCGTGCGGGCGGGCCCGCGGCCTAGGTGGTCCTGTACGTGCTGCCCGCCGCGTGCCACGATCCACCGGGGGTCCGGCGACGACGTGGGGGATGCGTGAGCACCGAGATCGACGGCGTGCGGCAGGAGGTCTCGACGGGCTCGCTGCCCGGCTGGGACCGGGTCGAGGAGCTGGTGCGGGACGCGCACGCCCGGTACCGCGACCGGGACGAGGGGCTGGTCGCCGACTACATCCCGGTGCTCGCGGAGGCCGACCCGGCGCTGTTCGGCGTCGTCGTCGCGGAGACCTCGGGCGCGCTGCACGCCGCGGGCGACGCGGACGCCGGGTTCAGCATCCAGTCGATCTCGAAGGCGTTCGTGTACGCCCTGGCGTGCGAGGCGCTCGGCCACGAGGTGGTGCGCGACCGGGTCGGCGTGAACAACACGGGGCTGGCGTTCAACTCGGTGATCGCGGTCGAGCTCAACGACGGCCACCCGATGAACCCGATGGTCAACGCCGGTGCCCTCGCCACGACGGCGCTGCTGCCCGGCGCGACGCCGGAGGAGCAGTGGGCGCACCTGGTCGCCGGGCTCGGCCGGTTCGCGGGCCGGGACCTCGGGGTCGACGACGCCGTCTACGCGTCCGAGGCGGCCACCAACCAGCGCAACCGGGCCATCGCCCGGCTGCTGGAGAGCTACGGCCGGATCGAGGCCGACCCGCTCGCGGTCGTCGACGTGTACACCCGGCAGTGCGCGCTGCGGGTGGACGCGCGGGACCTCGCGGTGATGGGGGCGACGCTCGCCGACGGCGGGGTCAACCCGGTCACCGGCGAGCGGGTGGTCGCGGCGCAGGTGTGCCGGGACGCCCTCGCGGTGCTGGCGTCGACCGGGATGTACGAGCGGTCGGGGGAGTGGCTGTTCGAGATCGGCCTCCCGGCCAAGTCGGGCGTCTCGGGCGGGATCGTCGCGGTCGCGCCCGGCAAGGGCGCGATCGGCACCTTCTCGCCCCGGATCGACCCGGCGGGCAACAGCGTCCGCGGCCGGCTCGCCACCGCGCACCTCAGCCGCACGCTCGGCCTGAACCTGTTCGCGTCCGCCGCCCACGTCGCCGAGCGGGCGGAGGCCCCCGCATGACCAGCACCGCGCCGTCGCCCGCCGGGACCGCCGAGGAGCGCCGCTCCTGGGTGCCGATGGCGGGCCTGTTCCTCGCCCAGGTCCTCATGTCGTTCAACGTGGCGGCGCTGCCGGTGTCGCTGGGCGGCATGGTCGAGGACTTCGGGGTGCCGCCGACCGTCGTGAGCTCGACGATCGTGGTCTACGGCCTGACGGTCGCGGCGCTGGTGATGACCGGCGCCAAGCTCGGGCAGCGCATCGGCTGGGTCGTCATGTTCCGGGTGATGATCGCCGCGTTCGCCGGGTCGGCGCTGCTGATGATCGTGTCCCCGACGGTCGGGTGGGCCATCGCCGGCCAGGCCGTCGCGGGCGCGTCCGCGGCGATCATCGTGCCGTCGCTGGTGGCGCTCATCGCGGAGAACTACAGCGGGGCGCAGCAGGCGACGGCGATCGGGTCGCTCGGCTCGGCGCGCGCGATCTCCGGGGTGTCGGCGTTCTTCCTCGGCGGGGCGCTCGGCACGCTCGTCGGCTGGCGGCCGGTGTTCGGCGTCGTGCTGGCGCTCGCGGTGGCGGTGCTGCTGCTGAGCACGCGGCTGCGGTCCGACGGCGGGAACCGGGAGGTGCGGATCGACCTGGTCGCGTCGGTGCTGATCGGCCTGGCGGTCGTGCTGCTCACGCTCGGGTTCAACAACCTCAACGCCTGGGGCCCGCTGGTCGCGACCGACGACGCCCCGTTCGACGTGGCGGGGGTGTCGCCGGCGCCGCTGCTCGTGGTGCTCGGCATCGTGCTCGGCCAGGCGTTCTTCTGGTGGACCCGCCGCCGGGCCGCGTCCGGCCGCACGCCGCTCGTCGACCTGCGGGTGCTGTCCTCGCCGAGCGAGCGCGCCGCGGTGTACGCGATGTTCGTCGTGGTGGCGCTGGAGGCGGCGCTCAACTTCACCGTGCCGCTCTACATCCAGATCGTGCAGGGCCGGTCGCCGTTCGACACCGCCCTGGCGATGATGCCGTTCAACCTCACCGTGTTCGTCACCGCGACGCTGATCGTCCGGTTCTACCGGCGGTACCCGCCGCGCACGATCGGGGTGTTCGGCTTCGTCCTGACGACCGTCGGGCTGGGCTGGCTGGCGCTGGTGGTCACCAACAACTGGGAGACGCTGCCGACGATCCTCGGGCTGCTGGTGTTCGGGGTCGGGCAGGGCGCGCTCGTCACCCTGGTGTTCAACGTGCTGGTGACCGCGGTGCCGAAGTACCTCGCGGGCGACGTGGGGTCGATCCGCGGCACCACGCAGAACCTGGCGTCGGCGGTCGGCACCGCGCTCGTCGGGGCGCTGCTCGTCACGATCCTGTCGGTGAACGTCGGGCGGGCCGTCGTGGAGCACCCCGAGCTGCCGCCGGGCCTCGTGGCCCAGGTCGACCTGGACGCGGTGAACTTCGTCAGCAACGACGAGCTGCGCGAGGTGCTGGCCGGCACCGACGCCGACCCCGCGCAGGTGGCGGCGGCGGTGGCGCTCAACGAGGAGGCCCGGCTGAACACGCTCCGGCTGGGCCTGCTGGTGCTCGCGGGGATCAGCGCGACGGCGATCGTGCCGGCGAGCCGGCTGCCCCGGTACCGGCCGGGGGAGGTGCCGGACCCGTCCCGGGGCCGCACGCGGTGACGCGGGCGGACCCGCTCGCGCCTCAGGCGTGCGGGTCCCAGACGTAGCCCGCGCCCCGGAACGCCCGCTCGAGGTCGGGCCCCGGGATGCCGGTCGTCGTCCGCGCGAGCTCGGTCCCGTTGGTCGCCAGCAGCACCAGCGCCCCGTCGTCGTGCAGGGCCTCGCGCACGTCGCCGCGCAGGTAGGTGCGCCGCCGACGGCCCCGGACGACCACGACGCGCTCGGGCGACACCTCGAACCGGGGCTCCTTCTCGACCTCGCCGGCCGCGACGACGGAGCCGAGCAGCGCCCCCGCCGCCACCAGCGCCACCGCGCCCCACGCGCCCCAGCCGTCGACCACCCGGTCGACCGTCACCAGCACGCCGCGCCACGGCAGGACGTCCAGCGAGAGCAGCCAGCCGCGCAGCAGGTGCAGGGTCGCGCCGAGCGCCGCGCCGCCGCCCACGAGGAGCCCGTACGTCCAGGCCACGTCCCGTCCCGGGTAGGTCAGGACGGTGGTCGGGGGCCCGGCGTCGGGAGACGCGGGGGCGCCGAGGAGGCCCGGGACCTGCGGGACGTCGGGGGATCCGGGGCGGGGAGCGGTCATGCCGGCACGCTACGAGCGCCCGGCCGTCGGGCGCGTCCCCCTCCGTGCGGAGGGCGGGACCATCCGCGGACGGACGTCCGGCCGGGGCGTCCGGCGCGGGTAACCTGAGTCACGTCTGCCGATGCCCGCCCGCCGTCGCCGGCCCGGTCCCCCGACCGCCGCGCAGCGGGCCCCCAGCCCGAGGGATTCGATGACCAGCGCGCCCACTGCCTCGCAGCACCCCGCCGAGCCGACCTCGGGCCACGCGTCCGACACCGTCGACGCCGCCGCGGCGACCCCCGACCAGGAGCAGCCGTTCGCCGAGCTCGGCCTCAAGCCCGACGAGTACCAGCGGATCCGCGACATCCTCGGCCGCCGCCCCACGGCCGCCGAGCTGGCCATGTACTCCGTCACGTGGTCCGAGCACTGCTCGTACAAGTCGAGCAAGACCCACCTGCGGAAGTTCGGCGAGCGCGTCACGCCGGAGATGACCGAGCACCTGCTGGTGGGCATCGGCGAGAACGCCGGCGTCGTCGACATCGGCGACGGCTGGGCGGTGACGTTCAAGGTCGAGTCGCACAACCACCCGTCCTACGTGGAGCCGTACCAGGGCGCCGCGACCGGCGTCGGCGGCATCGTCCGCGACATCATCTCGATGGGCGCGCGCCCGGTGGCGGTCATGGACCAGCTGCGGTTCGGCGCGGTCGACCACCCCGACACCGCCCGCGTGGTGCACGGCGTCGTGTCCGGCGTCGGCGGCTACGGCAACTCCCTCGGCCTGCCGAACATCGGCGGCGAGCTCGTGTTCGACGCCTCCTACCAGGGCAACCCGCTGGTGAACGCGCTGT
>NZ_DASQCJ010000230.1:0-65302 GCF_035634735.1 Cellulomonas sp. | reverse complement strand
GCGGCGCTGGGCTGCGAGGTCGTGGAGCTCGCGTGCGGTCCGGAGACCCGCTACCAGCCGACCGTCGAGCAGCTGGAGGCCCTGGACGCGCCGGTCGACGGGCTGGTCGTCGCCGGGCCGGCGAACCCGACGGGGACGCTGGTCGACCGGGCGTCGCTGGACGCGCTCGCGGCGTGGTGCGCCGACCACGGGGTCCGGCTGGTGTCCGACGAGATCTACCACGGCATCACCTACCCCGACGCGGTCGCCGCGGAGCCCGGCCCCGCCGGCGCCCCGACGGCCGCGACCTCGCTCGGCACCGGCACCGTCGTGGTCAACTCGTTCTCGAAGTTCTGGGCGATGACCGGCTGGCGGCTCGGCTGGCTGCTGCTGCCCGAGGACCTGGCCGCCCCGGTCGACGCGCTCGCCGGGAACGTCGCGCTGTGCCCGCCGGCGCTCGCCCAGCACGCGGGCGTCGCGGCCTTCACGCCCGAGGGGTACGCCGCCGCCGAGGCCAACGTCGCGCAGTACGCCGCGTCCCGCCGGTCGGTGCTGGACCGGCTCCCGGAGCTCGGCTGGTCGCGCGTCGCGCCCGCCGACGGGGCGTTCTACGTGTACGCGGACGTGTCGGCGACCGGCCTGGACTCGCGGACCTGGTGCGCCCGGCTGCTCGACGAGGCCGGGGTCGCGCTGACGCCCGGCACCGACTTCGACTCCGTGGCCGGGCACGACTGGGTGCGGCTGTCGTTCGCGTCCGCGCCCGCCGTCGTCGCCGAGGCGGTGGACCGGGTGGTCGCCTGGCAGCGGACGCTGTAGCGCCCGCCGCCCGCCCCGGAACCCCGCCCCGCGCCCGTCCGTTGGGCCGGGCAGGACGCGCGCCCCCGGGGGGTGCGCACGGGCGAGGAGGGCGACATGAGGTGTCCCACGGACGGGGCCGAGCTGGTGATGGCGGAGCGGCAGGGCGTCGAGATCGACTACTGCCCGTCGTGCCGCGGGATCTGGCTCGACCGCGGCGAGCTCGACAAGATCCTCGACCGCGCGGCGGGCGTGCCCGCGGGTGCGGCCCCGGACCCGGGCCCGGCCGCGCCCGGTGCCTTCCCCGCGCCCGGCGGCTACCCGCCCGCACCGCCGGCGCCGGGCTACGACGGCTACCGCGAGCCCGGGTACCGCGACGACCGCGGCTACCGGGAGGGCGGCTACCGCGACGACCGCGGCTACCGCGACGACCGGCGGTACGACGACCGCCGCGACCCGCGGTACCCGTACGGCAAGAAGAAGAAGCGCGAGTCCTGGCTGGGCGACCTGCTCGACTTCGACTGAGGGGCGACCGACGTCCCGCCGCGCGCCCCGGCCCCGTGACCTAGGGTCGGGCGCGTGGACGTGGCGGTGCTGGGAGCGACGGGAGACGTCGGGCGGCAGGTGTGCGCGCAGCTCATCGAGCGGCGGGTGCTGCCGACGACGTCGCGGCTGCAGCTGGTCGGGCGGCCGGGCGGGGCGTCGGGGCGGGCCTCCTACGGGCTGCGCGCCGACCTGGTCGACGCCTACGACGAGCACGCCCCGCTGATCGACGTGGCGCTCGACCCGGAGGACGTGGTCGCCGACGTGGTCGTGCTGACCGCGGGCCGGACCGCGCCCGCGCGCGCCGGGGCGGTGACCGACCGCGCGGCGCTCGCGGCCGAGAACCACGAGGTGTTCGCCTCCTACGCCCGCGCGATCGCCCGGCACGGCTCCGGGCACGAGGTCGTCGTCGTGGTGTCGAACCCGGTGGAGCTCGGCGTCGCCGTGGTGGCCCGCGAGCTGGGCCGGCACCGGGTCGTCGGCATGGGCGCCTGGCTGGACACGCTGCGGTTCCGCCGCGAGATCGCGGTGTCGCTCGGCGTGCGCCGGCACCGGGTCGGCGGGTTCGTGGCCGGGCAGCACGGGGACGACCTGGTGCCGCTGTGGTCGACGGTCCGGATCAGCGGCCTCGACGTCGAGGAGCGGCGGCGCGCGGTGGCGGCGCTGCGCGGCGGGCGGACCCTCGACGGATTCGCGGCCGAGATCGAGGACGCCAAGCGCGACCTCGGGGGCCTGATGGCCGACGACGTCGCTGCGGCGTTCGACCTGGTCGAGACCTGGCCGCCGGACCTGCGCGGCGTCGCGCGCCCGTGGCTGACGCACCAGAGCGGCGCCAAGACGGCCGCCGCCACCGCGAACGCGACGGTCGACCTGGTGGACACCGTGCTCGACGGGCGGGACATCGTGGTCGCCGGGCAGGTGGCGCTGGACGGGGAGGTGGCCGTCGCGGGGACGCCGCTGCGCGGGGTGCTCGGGGTGCCGGTCGTGCTCGGGCCCGAGGGCTGGACGCGCGTGCTGCTGGACGAGCCCGAGCCCGACGAGGCGCGCCGGCTGCTGGCCTCGGCGGCGCGGATCGACGCGATGCTCGCGCCGTGGGGCCTGGGCGCGGGGGAGGCCCGGTGACCGCCGTCGGGCCCGCGGGCGCCGCGGCCGGGGCCGTGGCCGCCGGGAGCGCCGACCGCCGCTGGGTCGCCTTCGTGGCCGGCGCGGACGCGACCGGCACCCTCACCGCGCTGACCGGCGTGTTCTCCACCCGCGGCGTCTCGTTCGACTCGCTGACCACCGGCGACGTCGCCGACGGCGTGGGCCTCATCGTCGTGACCTTCAGCGCCTCGGAGCGGCGGCAGCGGCTGCTCATGCGGACGGTGCGGCGGCTCGCGGCGGTGCGGTCGGCCGAGGTCCGCGCGGCGGACGACCCGGCGGTCCGGGCCGCGGCCGTGGTGCACCTGCCGCCCGCGTCCGGTCCCTTCGTGCCGCCCGACGCCGCCGCCGTGCGCTGGTCCGGCGACCCCGCCGCGGGCCAGGCGGTCCTGGTCGAGGGCCCGCTGCCCGACGTCGAGCACGTGGTCGCGGCGGCGCGCGCCCGGGGCGCCGACTCGGCCGCCACGGTCGTGCTGCCGCTGCCGGCGGCAGAGTTCACCGAGCCGTAACGCCCACCCGGCGGACGCGGGGGACGAACGGCCCACCTCCGCGGCTAGGCTGTGACCCAGACAACTCAACACGCTGCTCGAACCGCGGCGGGAGAGCCCTCCCGCGCGACCGCCCCGGCGGCCGCGATCGCGAGGCGCCGAAGGAGCAACCCTCCCCGGGAATCTCTCAGGCCCCCGTACCGCCGTGGCGAGGCAACTCTGGAAAGCGGCCGGCGCACGCCGGCCCACCGACGGTGCAAGTCGGCGCGCCCCGGCCCTCACGGGCACGGCGGACCGGCAAAACTCTCAGGTCGTACGTCCGCGGCACGCCCGCGGCCGGCGGATGACAGAGCGGGGAGACGCGCACCACCCGCCCGTCCGCCTTGCACGTCCGACCCCGCCCGGAGCAGCCGCGTGACCCACCTCGAGGACCTCCCCACCGACGCCCGCACCACGGCCGCCGGGACCCCGCGCGCCAACGCGCCCGCGGACCGCACCGACGCCGCGCGCGGCTTCGCCGACCGGCACGTCGGCCCCCGCCCCGGCGACGTCGCGGGCGTGCTCGCCCACGTCGGCGACGGCTGGCCGAGCCTGGACGCGCTGATCGACGCGGCGGTCCCGGCGAGCATCCGCACCGACCGCCCGCTCGCGCTGCCCGAGGCGCGCGGCGAGTCCGAGGTGCTGGCCGCGCTGCGGACGATCGCGGACAAGAACACCGTGCTGACCCAGATGATCGGCCTGGGGTACCACGACACGGTCACGCCGCCGGTGATCCGCCGGAACGTCCTCGAGTCGCCCGCCTGGTACACCGCGTACACGCCCTACCAGCCGGAGATCTCGCAGGGCCGGCTCGAGGCGCTGCTGAACTTCCAGACCGTCGTCGCCGACCTCACCGCGCTGCCGGTCGCCAACGCGTCGCTGCTCGACGAGGCGACCGCCGTCGCCGAGGCCGTCGCGCTCATGCACCGCGCCGCGAAGGGCCGGACCGGGGTCGTCGTGCTGGACGCCGACTGCCTGCCGCAGACGCTCGCCGTCACCCTCGGCCGCGCGGAGGCCGCGGGCCTCGGCGTGCGGGTCGCGGACCTGTCGGCCGGGTTGCCGGACCTCGGCGACGAGCCGCTGGTCGGCCTCGTGCTGCAGGCGCCCGGGGCGTCCGGCGCCGTCCGCGACCTCGCGCCGCTGATCGCGGCCGCCAAGGACGCGGGCGCCCTCGTGACCGTCGCCGCCGACCTGCTCTCGCTCACGCTGCTCACCCCGCCGGGGGAGCAGGGCGCCGACATCGCGGTGGGCTCGGCCCAGCGGTTCGGCGTCCCGCTGTTCTACGGCGGCCCGCACGCCGCCTACATGGCCGTGCGCACCGGCCTGGAGCGCTCGCTGCCCGGCCGCCTGGTCGGGGTGTCGATCGACGCCGACGGCGCGACCGCCTACCGGCTCGCGCTGCAGACCCGCGAGCAGCACATCCGCCGCGAGAAGGCGACCAGCAACATCTGCACCGCGCAGGCGCTGCTGGCGATCGTGGCCTCGATGTACGCGGTCTACCACGGTCCCGACGGCCTGCGGGAGATCGCCGAGCGGGTGCACGCGCGCGCCGTGGCGCTGGCCGACGGGCTGCGCGCGGGCGGCGTCCCGGTCGAGCACGCCCAGTTCTTCGACACCGTCCGTGCCGTGGTGCCGGGCCGGGCGCGCGCGGTGGTCGCCGCGGCGGCCGCCCGCGGGATCAACGTGTGGGCGGCGGACGACGACCACGTGCAGGTGACCTGCGACGAGGTGACGACCGAGGCGCACGTCGCGGGCGTGCTCGCGGCCTTCACCGTGGGCACAGCCGCCGACGTCCGCAGCACCACGGGCCCGGCGGACGGCCTCGACGCCCCGGCGATCCCGGTGCACCTGCGCCGGACCAGCGACTACCTGACGCACCCGGTGTTCCACCGGCACCGGTCCGAGACCGCCATGCTCCGGTACCTGCGCGCGCTGTCCGACAAGGACCTCGCGCTGGACCGGACGATGATCCCGCTGGGCTCCTGCACGATGAAGCTCAACGCGACGGTCGAGATGGAGGCCATCTCCTGGCCCGGGTTCGCCGGGCTGCACCCGTTCGTGCCCGCCGAGCAGGCCGCGGGCTACGCCGAGCTGATCGGCGACCTCACCGGCTGGCTCGCCGAGATCACCGGGTACGCCGCGGTGTCGGTGCAGCCGAACGCGGGCTCGCAGGGCGAGTTCGCCGGCCTGCTCGCGATCCGCGGGTACCACGAGGGCCGCCGGGCCGAGGCGATCGCGGCCGGTGCCGCGCCGGACGAGACCCCGGTGCGCGACCTCTGCCTCATCCCGGCCTCCGCCCACGGCACCAACGCCGCCTCCGCCGCGCTCGCGGGGATGCGGGTGGTCGTCGTCGCCACCGCCGAGGACGGCTCGGTCCAGCTCGACGACCTGCGCGCCAAGCTGGAGCAGCACGGCCCCCGGGTCGCCGCGATCATGATCACCTACCCGTCGACGCACGGCGTCTACGAGGAGGACGTGCGCGAGGTCTGCGACCTGGTGCACGCCGCGGGTGGTCAGGTCTACATCGACGGCGCCAACCTCAACGCGCTGGTCGGCCTGGCCCGGCCGGGCGAGTTCGGCGGCGACGTGTCGCACCTCAACCTGCACAAGACGTTCTGCATCCCGCACGGCGGCGGCGGCCCCGGTGTCGGCCCGATCGGCGTCGCGGCGCACCTGGTGCCGTACCTGCCGGCGACGGACGCGGTGTGGACGGGCGACGAGGGCCCGCTCGCGGGCGGCGCGGCCCCCGCCGTGTCGGCTGCGCCGTTCGGCTCGGCCGGCATCCTGCCGATCTCCTGGGCCTACGTCGCGCTGATGGGCGGCGACGGCCTGCGCCGCGCGACCGAGACCGCGGTGCTGTCGGCGAACTACCTGGCCTCGCGCCTGGCACCGCACTTCCCCGTGCTCTACACCGGCCCGGCCGGGCTGGTGGCGCACGAGTGCATCCTCGACCTGCGCGCGATCACCAAGCAGACCGGCGTCACCGCCGAGGACGTCGCCAAGCGGCTGATGGACTACGGCTTCCACGCGCCGACGCTGTCCTTCCCGGTCGCCGGGACGCTGATGGTCGAGCCGACCGAGTCCGAGGACGTCGCCGAGCTGGACCGGTTCGTCGAGGCGATGGTCGCGATCCGCGCGGAGATCGACGCGGTCGCCGCCGGGCGGTGGGACGTCGCCGGGTCGCCGCTGCGGAACGCCCCGCACACCGCGGCCGCGCTCGTCGCGGACGACTGGGACAAGCCCTACGGCCGCGAGCTCGCGGCCTACCCGGTCGCGGGGCTCCGCGCCGGGAAGTACTGGCCGCCGGTCCGGCGGATCGACGGCGCGCACGGGGACCGGAACCTCGTCTGCGCCTGCCCGCCCATCGAGGCCTACGCCGAGGGAGCCGCGCTGTGACCGAGACGACCACCCCGACCACCGACGACGCGACGGGGGCCGTGCTGTCGCCGCTGCACGCGGAGCACGTCGCGCTCGGGGCGACCATGACCCCGTTCGCCGGCTGGATGATGCCGCTGCGCTACGCCGGCGACCTGGCCGAGCACCAGGCGGTCCGGACCGCCGCGGGGCTGTTCGACCTGTCGCACATGGGCGAGCTGCACGTCGACGGCCCCGGAGCCGGTGCCGGGCTCGACCACGCGCTGGTCGGGAACATCTCCGTCCTCGCGGTCGGCCGCGCCCGCTACACGATGATCGTGCAGGAGGACGGCGGCATCCTGGACGACCTCATCGTCTACCGCCTCGCGGACCAGGGCTACCTGGTCGTCGCGAACGCCTCGAACGTGGCGGTCGTGGCCGGCGCCCTGGCCGAGCGGCTGGCGCCGTTCGACGCCTCGCTCACCGACCGGTCGCTGGAGACGGCGCTGATCGCCGTGCAGGGGCCGCGGTCCGCGGAGATCGTCGTCGGCCTCACCGACCCGGCGCACGCCGACGCGGTGCGGGACGTGAAGTACTACGCGGGCCTGCCCGCGACCGTCGGCGGCGTCGAGGCCCTCGTGGCCCGCACCGGCTACACCGGCGAGGACGGCTTCGAGCTGTTCGTGCCCGCCGCCGCGGCGCCCGGGCTGTGGCGCGACCTGCTCGCCGCGGGCGCCCCGCTCGGCCTGGTGCCCGCCGGCCTGTCGGCGCGGGACAGCCTGCGGTTGGAGGCGGGCATGCCGCTGTACGGCAACGAGCTCGACACGACCACGGCCCCGCACGACGCGGGCCTGGGCCGGGTGGTCCGCCTGGACAAGACGACCGCCGACGGCGAGCCGCTCCCGTTCGTCGGGCGGGCGGCGCTCGCCTCCCGGGCGCACGCGACCCCGTCCCGGGTGCTCGTCGGCCTGGTCGGCTCCGGACGGCGCGCGGCCCGGCACGGGTACGAGGTGCTGACCTCGACCGCCGACGACGCGGTCACGGTCGGCCGCGTGACGTCGGGCGCGCCGTCGCCGACGCTGGGCACCCCCATCGCGATGGCCTACGTGACCCCCGAGGTCAGCGCCGAGGGCACCGAGCTCGCGGTCGACGTGCGCGGCCGGCGCGAGCCGGTCCGCGTGGTGGCGCTGCCGTTCTACCGTCGGTCCTGACCGCCGCCGCCCGACCACCCACCCCGCCGGCGAGCGCCCCGCTCGCGAGCACAACCCCGGAGAGCACCATGAGCGACGTCCCCACGCACCTGCAGTACACCGCCGAGCACGAGTGGATCGACGGCGCCGAGCCCGCCACGGTCGGCATCACCAAGAACGCGGCCGACGCGCTCGGCGACATCGTCTACCTGGAGCTGCCGACCGTCGGCACCGAGATCGCGGCGGGCGCCGTGGTCGGCGAGGTCGAGTCGACCAAGTCCGTGTCGGAGCTGTACTCCCCGGTGGCCGGCACCGTGGTCGAGGTGAACCAGGAGGCGGTGGACGAGCCGTCGGTCGTCAACGCCGACCCGTACGGGGCCGGCTGGCTGTTCCGGGTGGACGTCACGAGCACCGGCCCGCTGCTGTCCGCGGACGACTACGCGGCCACGCTCACGGACTGAGACTCCCCCGGACGGCGGTTAGCCCGTTCGGGTGTTTCTGAGGGAGCTCTCAGGAGACCGCTTGCCGGACGGTGACCTGGGCCTTCGGTCCTAGCACATGCCCGGTCCGTCCCGCATCGTCCGCACGCCCCCGGGAACGGGTGAGAAACCAACTGCGATCACGGCGGCCACACTTGCCGATCAACACCGGTAGACGGCAGCCGGAGACCCCCAGCAGCCGGGACTCGTCACACGCAGACCGGAGGACAGCATGGCCACCCTGGAGATCGCCCCCACCGCGTCCACCAGCATCCTGGGTGAGCCGCTCACGACGCGTGAGCGGGTCGTCCTCGCCGAGCTGGCCGAGGACGTCACCCTCGAGGACATCGCCCGCAAGCTCTTCGTCACGCGGAACACCGTGAAGTCGCAGGTGCGGTCGGTGTACCGCAAGATCGGCGTCTCCACGCGGGCCGAGGCGGTCGCCTGGGCCGAGGCCGCGGGCATGCGCTGACACCCCCGCGCCCCCTCGCCGGGGCGCGCGGACCCCAGGGCCGCGACCCGCCACCACGGCGGGTCGCGGCCCTGCGTCGTCCCCGGGGTCGACGGCGGGCGGTCGATGCCATATCGTCTATCGATAACATCGATCGTCGATATGGATAGGAGCCGTCATGACGTCCCGGACACCGTGGTTCACCAGCCGGTCCGACCTGCTGTCCCTGCTCGTGGTCGGCGCGGCCGTGATCGTCTGGCAGGCGGCCGGCCTCGTCGCGTCCGTGGCGCGGATCCTGCCGAACACGGACGCCCCCGTGGAGGTGATGCTCATGGGCGCACCCGTCGAGCTCCCGCTGGGCCCGGACGGCGCCGCGGTCGGCGCGACGGTGGAGTCCGCGACGCTCACCGTCTCCGACATGCCGGTCGCCACGTACCTGGGCGCGATCGGCGCCGCCGCCGTGCCGCCGCTGGCCACCATCGGGGTCACCGTGTGCGTGCTGCTGCTGGCGCGGCGGATGCTGGCCGGGCAGTTCTTCTCCGGCACGACGACCCGCCTGATCACGGCCGTGTCCCTGCTGATCGCCGGCGGCTGGGTCGCGTGGTTCGGGTGCTCGGTGCTGGCGTCGAACGGCGTCCTCGCGCAGGTCGCCGACCGGGCGGTCCTGGAGCAGATCACGTTCCAGGTGTCCTGGACCCCCATCCTCGCGTCCATGGCCGTCGGGGCCCTCGCGGCCGCGTTCCACGCCGGGGAGCGGCTGGAGCGCGAGACCGCGGGGCTGGTCTGATGCCGCCCGAGGACGACGCGGGGCGGATCCACTGCCGGCTGGACGAGCTGCTGGCCGAGCGCGGGATGACGCTCGCGCGGCTCGCGGAGCTGGTCGGCGTGACCGTCGTGAACCTGTCGGTGCTGAAGAACGACCGCGCGCGGGCGATCCGGTTCTCGACCCTGACCGCCGTGTGCGACGTGCTCGGGTGCCAGGTGGGCGACCTGCTGGTCGTCACGCCGCGCGGCTAGGCCGCGCCGGTCGCCCGGACCACGTGCGCGGCGAGGTCGCGCGCGGCCGGGGTCGGGCGCCGGGACCGCGCCCAGACCATGCGGAGCGTGCGGGTCAGGTCCACGCCCTCGACCGCCACCCGCACCAGGTCCCCGCGCGCGAGCTCGTCGGCGACGGTCAACCCGGACAGGACCGCCGCGGCGCCGCCCCCGCGCACCACGTTCTTGACCGCCGACGTCGACCCGAGCTGCGCGGGCGATCCCGCGAGCGGGTGGCCGGCCGCGATCAGGGCCTCCTCGAGCACGGCGCGCGTGCCCGACCCGGCCTCGCGCACGGCGAGCGGCGCGCCGGCGAGCTCGGCGGCGGTGACCGGGCGGCGCCGGCGGGCCCAGGGGTGGCCGGGTGCGACGACGACGACCAGCTCGTCGTCGCCGACCGGGCGGGCGCGCAGGCCGTCCGCCACGTCCGGCCCCTCGACGAACCCCAGGTCGGCGCGGCCGTGCAGCACCGCGTCCATCACGTCGCGCGAGTTCGCGACGACGAGGTCGACCACCGCCGCCCCGGCCGGCAGCGTCGCCAGCCAGCCCGGGACCAGGTACTCCGCCACGCTCAGGCTGGCGGCCACCCGGACCCGGCCCTGCTGGGCGCTGCGGAGCGCGTGCACCTCGCGCTCGAGGGCGTCGGAGGCGGCGAGGACGTCCCGCGCCCGGCCGAGCAGCGCCGTGCCCGACGGGGTCAGCCGGGTGCCGGACGCCGCGCGCGTGACGAGGGTGAGCCCGGTCTGCCGCTCGAGCCGGCGCAGGCCGGTGCTGACCGAGGGCTGCGCGAGGCCGAGCGCGCGGGCGGCCCCGGACAGCGAGCCGTGCGCGTCGACCGCGTCGAGCAGCTCGAGGGCGCCCAGCGGGATGCGCCGGGGCGGGGCGGTGTCCATAGCCTCAGGCTAGAGCCGGCCAGGAAGGTCGGCGTTCCCGGGGGCCGCGGCGCGCCGGATGCTGGGACCGTGCCCCCCGCTCCGCCGTCCGACCGCTCGCCCGACCGCTCGTCCGACCACCGGCCCGCCGCGCCGCCCGCCCCGGCGGCCGCCGCCCCGCGCCGGCTCCTCGGCGTCGACCGCGCGGTCCTGCCCGGCGCGGCCGTGGCGCTGCTCGTCGGCGCGGCCTGCGTCGGGCTGACGGCGGCCGTCCCCGTGCTGCCCGGCCTGCTGGTCGCCATCGTGCTCGGCGCGGTCGCCCGGTCCGCGGGCCTGATCCCGGCCGCGCTCGAGCCCGGCCTCGCGTGGGCGGGGCGGCGCGTGCTGCGCGCCGGGGTGGTGCTGCTCGGGCTGCAGCTGTCGGTCGGCGACCTGCTCGGCCTCGGGGCGGGCGAGGTCGTGGTGCTCCTGGCGACCGTCACCGCGACGTTCGCCACGACGCTCTGGCTCGGTCGCCTGCTCGGGGTCGGGCGGCGGCTGACCCTGCTGGTCGCCACCGGGTTCTCGATCTGCGGCGCCGCGGCGGTCGCGGCGATGAGCCCGGTCGCGGACGCGGAGGAGGACGAGGTCGCCACCGCCGTGGCGCTGGTGACGGTCTACGGCAGCCTCGCGATCCTGGTGGTGCCGCTCGCGGCGGGCGCGCTCGGGCTGGCCGACCGCACCGCGGGGCTGTGGGCCGGGATGTCGGTGCACGAGGTCGCGCAGGTGGTGGCCGCGGCCGGCACCGTGTCGGCGGCCGCGCTGTCGGTCGCGGTGGTCGCCAAGCTCGCGCGGGTGGTGCTGCTGGCGCCGCTGGTGGCGGGGGTCGGGCTGGTCCGGCGCCGGTCGGCGGGCGGGGCCGGCGCGGGCGGGGCCGACGCGGGCGCGGCCGACCCGGGCGGGTCCCGGCGCGGTGCCGCGCCGCTCGTGCCGCTGTTCGTGGTCGGCTTCGTCGCCGCGGTGGTCGTCCGGTCGGCCGGCCTCGTCCCCGACGCCGTGCTCCCGGCGGTCAAGCCGGTCACGACGCTGCTGCTCGGCGCGGCGATGACGGCCCTCGGCACGCAGATCCACCTCGGCCGGCTGGTCCGGACCGGCGGGCGCCCGCTGGCGCTCGGTGCGGCCGCGACGGTCGTCGCGATGACGGTCAGCCTGGCGGGCCTGCTCGCGATCGGCTGACCGGACGGCTCCCGCGAGGGTGGCCGGCGTGGAAATGATTTCCACCCACCTCACGCTTGGATGTCATCTGCGGATCGGCGCGAATCCGCGCGTTGACAGCGGAGCGGCGCGCCGATACGTTGCCGACATCTCGCAATAGCGCGAAAGATTTTCCCGACAGTTCGGCGCACGCAGCTGTGCGCCGCATGTCCGTCCTGGCATCCGTTCGCGGTTTCAGCCGTGCCCGGGCGGTGCGCCCGAGGGTCGCGTCCCACGCGCCCCTGACGCCCCGTGCCCAGGAGGTCCTGCCGTCATGCCCGCTGCCGCCCGGTGGTCCAGCCGAGGCGGGCCCGCAGCCGCGGTGCCGCCGCTCGCCCACCCGTCCGCGCACCCGTCCGCCCGCACGCCCGCCGCGCGCCGAGCCGGGGCGGGGGTACCGCTCCCGTGAGGCGGCTCCTGTACTCCCAGCGCCTCGCGCCCTACCTGTTCATCCTGCCGTTCGTCGCGACGCTGGCGCTGTTCTGGATCATCCCGGTGGCCCGGTCCGTCGTGATGTCCACGCAGGAGGTCCTGTACGGGCAGACCACCTCGGTCGGGCTCGACAACTACGCCCGGCTGTGGAACGACAGCGTGTTCTGGACCGCGATGTTCAACAGCGCGCGGTACATGGTGCTGAGCCTGGCCCTGCTGATCCCGATCCCGATGCTGCTCGCGGCGGTGGTGAACTCCCGGATCGGGAGCCCGCGGGTCAAGGCGTTCTTCAAGGCGTCGCTGTTCGTCCCGGCCCTGACGTCGGTGGTGGTCGCCGGCCTGGTGTTCCGGCTCATGTTCTCCGAGTCGGAGAACGCGGTGATGAACCAGGTCCTGCAGCTGGTCGGGCTGGGACCCGTGCGGTGGCTGCGCGAGGACCTCACCGGGCTCGTGGCGCTGCTGGCGCTCGCCGTGTGGCGCTGGACCGGCGTGAACACCATGTACTTCATCGCCGGGATGCAGTCGATCCCCGAGGAGTACTACGAGGCGGCGTCCCTGGACGGGGCGAACAAGCGCCAGCAGTTCCTGCGGATCACCGTCCCGAACCTGCGGCCGACGATCGTCTACGTCACCACGATCAGCGTCTACGGCGGCCTCGCCATGTTCCTCGAGAGCTTCATGCTCTACGGCGGGAACGCGTCGCCCAACAACCAGGGCCTGACCGTCGTCGGCTACCTCTACCGCCGGGGCATCGAGCAGAACGACCTCGGCTTCGCCTCCGCCGTCGGGATCGTGCTGCTCGTCGTGGTCATGGCGATCAACATCACGCAGCTGACCCTCTCCGGCACCTTCAGGAAGGAGCACGTGCGATGACCGCGGCCCCCGCGCGCCCCCGCCCCGCGTCCCGCCGTCCCTCCGCGGCCGACCCCGCGGGTCGCCGCCGCGCCCCGCGCGGCGTCCGGGCGCTCTCGGCGCTGCAGTCGACCGCCCTCGTCGCGATCGCCCTCGTCGCCCTCGTCCCGCTCGCCGCGATCCTGGTCGCGACGTTCCAGTCGGGTGCCGACATCATGCGCGGCGGGATCACGCTGGCCGTCGACCCGGCGACGCTCCGCCTGGACAACTGGACGATGCTGTTCACCGACTCGGGCCCGTACTTCCGGTGGTTCGCGAACTCGTTGGGCGTGACGGTGGTCCAGGTCGCCGGGACGCTCCTCGTGAGCTCGTTCGTGGCGTACGGCTTCGCGATGTACGACTTCCGCGGCCGGACCCCGCTGTTCATCGCGGTGCTCGCCATCATGGCCGTGCCGTTCGAGATGGTGATGCTCCCGCTGTACGTGCAGGTGAACGAGATGGGCCTCGCGGACACCTACGCGGTCATCGTGATCCCGTTCCTGGCGGCGGCCGTGACCATCTTCTTCTTCCGCCAGTACTTCCTGGGGGTGCCGAAGGAGATCCTCGAGGCCGGCCGGGTGGACGGGGTCACGGAGTTCGGCATCTTCTTCCGGCTCGTCCTGCCGATCGCGCGCCCCGCGATCGCCGCGATGGCGATCCTCAACGGGATGATGTGCTGGAACAACCTGCTGTGGCCGCTGCTCGTGCTGCGCTCGTCCGAGAAGTTCACGCTGCCGATCGGGCTGAACACCCTGATCACGCCGTACGCGAACAACTACGGCCTCCTCATCGTCGGGTCCTTCTTCTCGCTCGTCCCGATCCTGGTCCTCTTCCTCGCCTTCCAGCGCTTTTTCGTGGAGGGAATGACCGCGGGCGCCGTCAAGGGCTGACCCGTGCGACGCACACAAAGGAGAAGCAGAATGTCACGAATCAGGACGACGGCGTCCGTGGTCACCGGGGCGATGGTGCTGGCCGCGTGCCTCGCGTGCGGCTCCGGGGGCGGGTCGGACGGCGCGCGGAACGCCCCGGCCGACGCCGACGGCGCCACCACGATGGAGATGTGGATCTTCGGCGAGCTGCACGGGGTGCTGTACGAGCAGATGGCCGACCGGTGGAACGAGCTCCACCCGGACCGCGCGATCGACCTCCGGCTGACCGTCTACCCGTACCAGGACATGCACAACAAGCTGCAGCTCGCGGCGAACTCCGGCACCGGCATGCCGGACCTGGTCGACATCGAGGTCACGAAGTTCGCCAACTTCGTCCGGGGCGACAACCCGCCGCTCCTGGACCTCGCCGCCGCCGCGGAGCCGTACCGCGAGGACGTCGTCGAGGCGCGGCTCGACCTGTACAGCCGGGGCGACGCGGTCTACGGCTTCCCGACGCACGTCGGCGCGTTCGTCACCTTCTACAACACCGAGCTGCTCGAGGACGCGGGCATCGACTACACGACGATCACCACCTGGGACGACTTCGCCGAGGCGGGGGCGGAGTACCACGCCGCGACGGGCCGGGCGTTCGGGACGGCGAACACCGACGTGTTCTTCGTCGAGCCCCTGGTGATCGCGCAGCACGGCGCCGAGCTGTTCGCCGAGGACGGCTCGGTGCAGGTCGACGACCCGGTGGTCGTCGAGTCGTTCGAGATGATGCAGGCCATGGTGGAGGCGGGCGCGATCTCGCCCATCCCGGGGTCGAGCCCCGACGACGAGGAGGCGTACGGCGCGATCGCGCGGGGCGACTTCGCCGCGATCGTCTACCCCGCCTGGTACACCTCGCGGTTCGTCGACTACATGCCCGAGCTCGCGGGGAAGGTGGCCATCGCGCCGGCGCCCGTGGTGCCGGGGTCGGACACGCTCACGATCGGCGGCGGCGGCACCGGCACCGCGGTCGCGGCGGACTCCCCGGTCGGGGACCTCGCGGCCGAGTGGCTGGCGTTCGCGAAGCTGTCCCCGGAGGCGAACGTCGCCGTGTGGGAGGTGCTCGGGTTCGACCCGGTGAACATGGCCGTCTGGGACGACGAGGAGGTCACGCGCAACCCGGAGAACCAGTTCAACCAGTACTTCACGACGAACCTGTTCGACGTGCTGAACGAGGTCAAGGACGGCATCGGCCACTTCGCGTCCTTCGCCAGCCCGGACCTGCCCGCGGTCAACAGCCGGTTCGGCACCGTCACGCTGACCGAGATCTACGAGTCGGGCGTGCCGGCGCGCGAGGCGCTGGAGCAGGCGCAGCGCGAGCTCCAGAACGAGCTGCGGCAGGACTGAGCCCCCGCCCGCGGTGGACCCACCCGCACGGACGCGCCCGGCGTGCCGGTGCGGGTGGATCCACCCCCCCGGGGCGCCGGGCCGGGCCGCCGTCACGCGCCCGACACGTCCGCCTGGGAGACTGGGTGGCATGACCCGCCCCGTCCTCGTCGCCGCCGCCGCGCTCGTCGACGACCTCGCCGCCCCGGGCGCCCTGCTGGCCGCCCGGCGGCGCTCGCCCGTGAGCCTCGCGGGCCGGTGGGAGTTCCCCGGCGGCAAGGTGGAGCCGGGCGAGTCGCCCGAGGACGCGGTGCACCGGGAGATCCGCGAGGAGCTGGGCGTGGCCGTGGAGCTCGGCGAGGAGCTCGCGGGGCCCGACGACGGCGCCTGGTGGCTCAGCGACCGTTACGTGATGCGCCTCTGGCTGGCGCGCGTCACCGCCGGCGAGCCGCGGCCGCTGGTCGAGCACGACGACCTCCGCTGGCTGCCCCGCGGGCAGTGGCTCACGGTGCCGTGGCTGGACGCGGACGTGCGGATCGTGGAGGCGCTGGCCGCGGCCACCGACCCGGCGGACGCGTCCCGGCGTACTGCCTGACCTGCGGGTTCATCTCTCGGCGAACAGACCGCCCCTCGATCTGGCACTCGCGCCCCGCGAGTGCTAGAACATGTCTCGTAGCCCTCCTGGCGCGGCAGCGCCGGGGCAGCAGCGGTCCCGGACCGTCCGGACCGCCGTGACGCTTCGAGGGAGGTGACGGGCTGTGGCTACGCGATTCGACCCGTTCCAGGAGATGGACCGGCTGATGAACCAGGTCCTCGGCCAGCAGCGCGCCTCGGCGACCATGCCGATGGACCTCTTCCGCTCCGGCGACCACTACGTCCTCAGCGTCGACCTGCCGGGGGCCGACCCCGGCTCGATCGACGTGAACGTCGACGACCGCACCCTCACGATCCGGGCGCAGCGGACCGCGCGCACCGAGGACGGGGTGCAGTGGCTGGCCAAGGAGCGCCCGGTCGGGACCTACGCGCGGCAGCTCACCGTCGGCCGCGGGCTCGACCTGGACGCCATCACCGCGTCGTACGCGGACGGCGTGCTGTCGCTGACCATCCCGGTGGCCGAGGAGGCCCGGCCGCGCCGCATCGAGGTCACCACCGGTGGGACGCCGGCGACCATCGAGGCGGGCGCCGACGCCGCTCCGCAGGAGCGTGCGAGCGCCTGACCGCGCGACGCGGCCCGCACGACGACCGCCCCGGCCCCACGCGGGGACCGGGGCGGTCGCGTGCCCGGGGCGTGCGCCCGGCGGCGTCAGGCCGTCGGCACCGCCAGCGACGCGCGGACCGTGCGGGTGGCGGCCAGCACGTGCTGCAGCGACGGCGTCACCTCGGCGTACCGGCGGGTCTTGAGGCCGCAGTCCGGGTTGACCCAGAGCTGCGCCGGGTCGACGACCCGGACGGCCTCGCTGAGCAGCTCGGTCACCTCGGCCTCGCTCGGCACGCGCGGCGAGTGGATGTCGTACACGCCCGGGCCGATGCCGCGGGGGTAGCCCTCGGAGGCGATGTCGCCGAGGATCTCCATCTTCGACCGGGCGGCCTCGATCGACGTCACGTCGGCGTCCAGGCCGTCGATCGCGCCGAAGATCTCGCCGAACTCCGAGTAGCAGAGGTGCGTGTGGATCTGCGTGTCCGGGCGCACCCCCGAGGTCGCGAGCCGGAACGACCGCACCGACCAGTCGAGGTAGGCGTCGTGGTCCGCGGCGCGCAGCGGCAGCAGCTCGCGCAGCGCGGGCTCGTCGACCTGGACGATCGCGGTGCCGGCGGCCTCGAGGTCGGCGATCTCGTCCCGCAGGGCGAGCGCCACCTGGTTCGCGGTGTCGGCGAGCGGCTGGTCGTCGCGGACGAACGACCACGCCAGGATCGTCACCGGGCCGGTGAGCATGCCCTTGACCGGCTTGGCGGTGAGCGACTGGGTGTAGGTCGTCCACGGCACCGTGATCGGCGCCGGGCGGGACACGTCGCCCCACAGGATCGACGGCCGGGTGCAGCGCGAGCCGTACGACTGCACCCAGCCGTTGGCGGTCACCGCGAACCCGTCCAGGTTCTCGGCGAAGTACTGCACCATGTCGTTGCGCTCCGGCTCGCCGTGCACCAGCACGTCGAGGCCGATCTCCTCCTGCAGCTCGACGACCCGGCGGATCTCCGCCTTCATCTCGTCCTCGTACTGCGCGGCGGTGAGCTCGCCCCGGCCGAACGCGGCCCGGGCCACCCGGATCTCCGGCGTCTGCGGGAACGAGCCGATCGTCGTGGTCGGCAGCGCGGGCAGCTGCAGGCGCTCGGCCTGCGCGACCCGGCGGCCGTCGAAGTCGCCGCGGTGGAACGCGTCCGTCGGCAGGGCGGTGAGCCGGTCCCGCACCTCCGGCCGGACGACGCCCGGCGCCGCGGCGCGGGACCGGCGCGCGTCGGCGGCGGCGAGCAGCTCGGCGTGCACGGCCTCGCGGCCCTCGGTCAGGCCGGTCGCCAGGGTGACGACCTCGCCGACCTTCTGGTCGGCGAACGCGAGCCAGGAGCGCAGCGTCGGGTCGAGCTGCGGCTCGTCCTCGACGTCGTGCGGCACGTGGAACAGCGACGTCGACGTCGCGACCGCGACCTGCCGGGCGCCGAGGCCCTCGAGCGACTCGAGCGAGCCCAGCGCCGCGTCCAGGTCCGCGCGCCAGATGTTGTGGCCGTCGACCACGCCGCCGACCAGCACCTTGGACTCCAGGCCGGGGACGGGACCGGCGGGCAGCGAGCCGCGGACCAGGTCGAGCGCCAGGCCCTCGACGTCCGTGGCCGCGAGCACCGGGAGCGCGTCGCGGAGGTCGCCGTACGGGGCGGCGACCAGGATCGAGGGCCGCTCGGCCGCGGGCAGCTCGGTCGCGAGCACGCGGTACGCCTCGGCGGCCGCGGCGAGCAGCCGGTCGGCGGGGACGCCGGTCGAGTCGGAGACCAGCGCCGGCTCGTCCAGCTGCACCCAGGTGGCGCCGGCGCGGGCCAGGTCGCGGAGCAGCGCCGCGTACACCGGCAGCACGTCCGCGAGGCGGTCGATCGGCAGGAAGTCCTCGGGGGAGCCCTCGGCGGCCTTGGCCAGCGCCAGGAACGTCACCGGGCCGACCAGCACGGGGCGGGTCAGCACGCCGTCGGCGAGGCCCTCGGCGAGCTCGCGCACGGGCCGGTCGCTCGCGTAGCGGAACGGCGTCGCCGGGCCGATCTCCGGGACCAGGTAGTGGTAGTTCGAGTCGAACCACTTGGTCATCTCGAGCGGCAGGTCGTCGCCGCGGCCGCGGGCCACGGTCGAGTAGCCGGCGAGGTCGAGGCCACCGTCGGCGGCGAGCAGGTCGGCGAACCGCTCCGGCACCGCGCCGAGCACCGCGGCCGCGTCGAGCACGTGGTCGTAGAACGAGAAGGCGCTCGGGATCGCGGGCAGCCGGGTGTCCAGGCCGAGCTCGGCGAGGCGGGTGCGCGTGCGGCGGCGCAGGTCGGCGGCCGTGGCCTCGACCTCCTCCGCGCTCGCGCGCCCGGCCCAGAAGGCCTCCAGGGCCTTCTTGAGCTCGCGGCGCGGTCCGATCCGGGGGTAGCCCAGGACGGTGCCGGCGGGGAACGGGTGGGTCAGGTCGGTCATCTCTCGCCTCAGCTGGTGGGGACAGGGGTCGGGGTGGTCGTGGCCGGCCCGGGGACGGGCGCGGGCTCGCGCGCCGGCTCCGGGGCGACCCGCAGGTGCGCGCGGGGCGCCTCGCCGCCGAGGCCCGCGCCCTCCAGGAGGTCGAGCGCGGGGCCGTGGGCGTTGAACGTGTAGAGGTGCACGCCCGGCGCGCCGCCGTCGAGCACGGCGTTCACCAGGTCGACGCCGAGCCGGGTGCCGAGGCGGTGCCGCGCCGCGACGTCCGCCGGGTCCTCCGGGTCGAAGGCGTCCAGCCGGGCCAGCAGCCGCGCGGGCACCGGCACGCCCGTCAGCTGCGCGACGCGGCGCAGCCGGGCCGGGTCGGTGGTCGGGATGATGCCCGGCAGGATCGGGATGGTGACGCCCGCGTCGCGCGCCAGGGCCACGAGCTCGAGGTAGGACCCGGCGTCGTAGAACACCTGGGTGATCGCGAAGTCCGCGCCGGCCCGCTGCTTGGCGAGCAGCGCCGCGACGTCCTGCTCCCGCGTGCTGCCGGCGCCCGCGTTGCCGCGGGGGAACGCCGCGACGGCGACCGACAGCGGCCGGGTGGCGGCGCGCACCGCCTGGGCCGGGCTGCTCGCGCACCGCCGGCGCTCGACCTCGCGCAGCAGCCCGACGAGCGCGCTCGCGGTCGGCAGGCCCTCGGGGTGCGGCTCCCAGGAGCGGTCCGCGGGCGGGTCGCCGCGCAGCGCCAGGAACGACCGCACGCCCTCGTCGAGGAACTCCTCGATCGTCGCGGCCAGGTCCTCGCGGGAGCTCGCGACGCAGGTCAGGTGCGCGATCGGCGTCAGCGACGTCTCCCGGAGCAGCCGGCGGACCAGCTGCCGGGTCGTGGTCCGGGTGCTGCCCGACGCGCCGTACGTGACGGACACGAAGTCGGGGCGCGCCGACGCGAGCTGCTGCACCGTCGACCACAGCCGCGGCGCGGCGTCCGGGTTGCGGGGCGGGAACAGCTCGAACGACACGGTCGGGCGGTCCACGGCCCCGAGGCCGTCGGGCACGGCGGTCCCCGCCAGGTGCGCAGGTACGTCGTGACTGCTCATCGTCAGCTCCATCGAACCTGGCGGAAGCACCCGCACCCTCGGTGAGGAGGGGGGTTGCTGCGACGTCGACGAGCCAGGTCTCTCGGTCGCTCTGGATGGGTGCCGCCACCCTAGGCCCGGGCGGGGCCGCCGTCCACTGCCCCTGACGCGTCATGTTCCTGTGCCCCGGCTCGCACCGTCGGCGCGGGCGACCCGTGCGGCGGCGCCCGCGGCCGGGCGGGCGGGACGAGCCCGTGCGAGGCTGCGTGGGGTGACCGACCTGCGCACCGTCCCGCTGCCCGACCGCCGGCTCGACGCCCGGGAGCTCGTCCCGCCGGACGCCCCCGCGGCCGACGTCCTGGGCGAGGTCCGCGCCCGGCTCGGCGAGCGCCCGGTGCACGACGTGCGCGACGGCTCCCTCGTCTGGGTCGACATCGAGGCGTGCAGCGTGCACCGCTGGGCCGGCGGCGACCACGCGCGCGACGCCGTGCTCAGCGTGCCCTCGCCGGTGTCGCTGGCGTGGCCCGCGGCCGCCGGCGGGCTGCTGCTCGCGACGGCGGACGGCTTCGGGGTGCACGACGGCACCACGCTCGGCCCGCTGACCCGGCCGGCCGACATGCCGGCGGGCTACCGGTTCAACGACGGCGGGTGCGACCGCGCCGGGCGGCTCTGGGTCGCCTCGATGCCGCGGGACGGCTCGACCGGCGACGGCACGGTCTACCGGGTGGTCGCGGGGGCGGACGGCGGGCTCGACGTGACGCCGGTGCTCACCGGGGTGGGCGTGGGCAACGGCCTGCAGTGGAGCCCCGACGGCGCGACCCTCTACCTGACGGACACCGCCGCGGCGACCGTGTACCGGCTGCCGTACGACGGGGCGACGGGCCGCGCCGGCGCGCCCGAGGCGTTCCTGTCGTTCGACCCGGACGGGCCCGGGCCGGACGGGGTCACGGTCGACGCGGACGGCTGCCTCTGGGTCGCGCTGTACGGCGGGGGCGCGGTGCTGCGGTTCGGCCCGGACGGGGCGCCGCTGGGCGCGGTCCGCGTGCCGACGGCGGCGGTGACCTGCCTGGGGTTCGGGGCGCCGGGGTCGGGCCGGGCGTACGTGACGACCGCGCACGCGGACGGGGACCCGCTGGCCGGGGCCGTGTTCGGCGTGGACGTCGCGGTGGACGGGGTGCCGGCGCGGGCGTTCGGGGCGGGCTGAGCCCGGGCCTCGGGCGGTGCGCCCGATCAGCCCACGAGGAGCTGGTGCGCGCGCTGGTGCGACACGCCGAGGACCGTACCCACGTCGCGGACGGACAGCCCGGCGTCCCGCAGCACCCGGGCGGCAGCGCGGGCCTCCGCGGCGGCCTCGCGGTTGGCCCGGTGCGCCTCCTCCCGCAGCCGGGCGGCGGCCCGGACGTGCGAGCCGACCGCGTCGGGCACCACCGGCCGCAGGTCCACCTCGACGTCGGAGGGGTCGACCTGCGCGACGAACGCGATCGCCTCCCGCATGGCGGTCGGCGCCTGGTCCAGCCGGGCCACCTCGGAGATGGCTCCGGGGTGCTCGACGCACTGGAGCACCCACCACCGGCGTCCGCGCTCGGCCGTGACCGTGTACCGCGTCACCGCCACCACCCCTTCCCGAGCACCGACGCGAACTGGTCGAAGAACTTCCGCGCGGTGACGTCGTCGATCTCGGAGTGCCGACCGAGCGTCGAGCGCACGCCTCCGACGACGACCCCCGTGTGGTTCGTGAGCTCGACGACGTCGTAGGAGACGCCCGCCTCACGGGCGGCCCGCCGCAGTCGCCGAAGCACCGCGGTGCGCTTCACGAGCGTAGTCCCGTCCGGACTAGACACTCAAGGCAAGAGGGGGCTGGACACGTCAGAGCCCGGCGCGGTGGTGGTGCCGCGACGTCCGGGGACACGTCATCGTCCAGCGCGCGCCAGGACGACGGGGCAGCCGGCGAGGTGGTCGTCGACGATCCCGCACGCCTGCATGGCCGCGTACGCCGTCGTCGGCCCGACGAACCGGAACCCGTGCCGCTTGAGCTGCTTGGCCAGCGCCGCGGACTCCGGGGTGGACGCGGGCACCTCGCCGAACGTGCGCGGGCGCGGCCGGGTGCCGGCCGCGGCCGGCGCGGCGGACCAGAACAGCTCGTCCAGGCTCAGCCCGCGGCCGTGCAGGTCGAGCAGGGCGCGCGCGTTGGCCACGGCGGCCGTGATCTTGGCGCGGTTCCGGATGATCCCGGTGTCCGCCATGAGGCGCTCGACGTCGTGCTCGTCGTAGCCCGCGACGACCGCTGGGTCGAACCCGTCGAACGCGGCCCGGAACCCCTCCCGGCGGCGCAGGATGGTGATCCACGCCAGGCCCGACTGGAACGCCTCGAGCGTCATGCGCTCGTACAGCTCGCGCTCGCCGTGCACCGGGACGCCCCACTCCTCGTCGTGGTAGCGCTCGTAGAGGGGGTCCCCGTCGCCGAAGCACCGCCGTCCCACGGGCGCGTCGGCGGTGTCCGGGGCGTCGCTGCTCGTCATGCCGCCACTCTGCCGCACCCGTCCGACACCCCGGCGCCGCCCTCCACAGCCCGCACCGCCCGACGGGGCTGTGGACGACGGCCGACCGCGTCCATGATGCGGACGGGTCTTGTCTGACAAGTGAGACGGCGTAAGGTCGCCCGAGCGCTGGAGCACCGACCGTCCCGCGAGCCGACCGCGAGCCGACCCCCCGACGTCCGCCGGTGGTCCGCGCCACCCGGATCGTCTAGGAGTCGTCAGCACATGTCAGCCACCACCGCGCCCACCACCACGCCGCCGGCCGCGTCCCGGCCGCTCAACTCGCCGTCCCGCGTCATCGCGGCGAGCCTCGTGGGCACCACCATCGAGTTCTACGACTTCTACGTGTACGCGACGGCCGCCGTCCTCGTGTTCCCGAAGCTGTTCTTCCCCACGGGCAACGACACCACGGCGCTGCTCGCCTCGTTCGCGGTGTTCGGCGCCGCGATGGTCGCCCGCCCGATCGGCGCCATCTTCTTCGGCCACCTCGGGGACCGCCGCGGCCGCAAGACCACGCTGGTCTACTCGCTGCTCACCATGGGCGTCGCGACGTTCCTCATCGGCCTCCTGCCGACGTTCGGCCACATCGGCGTCGGCGCGACGGTCGCCCTGCTGGTGCTCCGGCTCGCGCAGGGCTTCGCGCTGGGCGGCGAGTGGTCCGGCGCCGCACTGGTCGCCACCGAGAACGCCCCGGCCGGCAAGCGCGCCTGGTACGGCACGTTCCCGCAGCTCGGCGCGCCGCTCGGCTTCATCATCGCCAACGGCATCTTCCTGATCATCAACGGGGTGCTGGGCCAGGGCTCGGACGCGTTCATGTCCTGGGGCTGGCGCGTGCCGTTCCTGTTCTCCGCCGTCATGGTGATCATCGGCCTGTGGGTGCGGCTCAAGCTGGTCGAGTCCGAGGCGTTCACCCAGGCCGAGAAGAAGGGCACCATCACGAAGGTGCCGCTCGGCACGACGCTGAAGTTCCACTGGCGCGAGACCCTGCTCGGCACGTTCATCATGCTGGCGACCTACGTGCTGTTCTACCTGATGACGAACTTCACGCTGACGTACGGCACCCGCGCCGTCGCCCCGGAGGACGGGGAGCCCGGCGGGCTCGGCATCCCGTACGTGCACTTCGTGCTGATGCAGATCATCGGCGTGGTGTTCTTCGGCATCTTCACGCTGCTGTCCGGCCCGCTGGCCGACCGGCTCGGTCGCCGCCGCCTGCTCATCGGCGTCACGTCCGCGATCGTCGTGTTCGGGTTCTCGTTCCCGCTGTTCCTCACGGTGCGCGACGACCTCGTGTTCACCGGCGCGCTGACCCAGGCGTTCCTGGTGCTCGGGTTCCTGCTCATGGGCGCGACGTTCGGCCCGATGGGCGCGCTGCTGCCGGAGCTGTTCCCGACGAACGTCCGCTACACCGGCTCCGCGGTCGCCTACAACGTGTCGTCGATCCTCGGCGCCGCGCTGGCCCCGATCGTGGCGCTGGCGCTGTGGGCCGCGGCGGACGGCAGCACCTGGCTGGTCGGCGTGTACCTCTCCGCGATGGGCGTCCTGACGCTCGTCGCGCTGATCCTGTCCCGCGAGACCAAGGACCAGGACTACGCCCGGTCGTCCCACGCAGGCTGACCCGCCGCCGGACCTCCGCGAGGCCGTCACCCCGCCCGGGGTGGCGGCCTCGCGCCGTGCCGGAGGGCGACACGACGGTTTGGGCGAGCGACCTGGTCGGGTGACCAAAACATCGCTACGGTGGTGTCGTCCCGCCCAGAACGCCCGCACCCGAGGAGCCCTCATGGTCGTCGTCACCGCCGCCGCACCCGCCCACGTGGAGGAGGCCGTCCGGCTCCTCGCGGCCACCTTCCGGGACGACGCGGTCATGGGGGACGTCGTCGGCGGCCGGCCCTCAGACCGGGAGCGGCGGCTCGCGCACGTGTTCCGGACGATCGTGCGCAAAGGGCTGCGCGACGGGGTGGTCGACCTGGCGCGCGCCGAGGACGACGCGACGATCCTCGGGGTCGCGGTGTGGGACGCGCCCGGGCGGACCCGCACCGGCCTCGTCGACCTGCTGCGGGACGTCCCGTCCTACCTGCGCGCGTTCGGGCTGTCCGGTCTCCGGGAGGCCCTGCGGCTGCAGCGCGCGCTCGACGCCGCGCACCCGCGGGAGCCGCACTGGTTCCTCGCCGCGATCGGCGTGCACGCAGCCGGCCGAGGGCAGGGGGTCGGCTCCGCCCTGATCGCGTCGCGCCTGGCCGCCGTCGACGCGGCCCGGCCCCCGGCGCCGGCGTACCTGGAGGCGTCGACCGACCGCAGCGCCGCGCTCTACGCCCGCCACGGGTTCCGGGCCGCCGGTAGGGTCGGCGGGTTCTCGTCCGCTGCGCCCGTCCCGATGTGGCGGGCCGCGGTCCACGACCGGACGCTCGCGACGCACGCCTGAGGAGGCCGCCGGTGGCACGCACGACCCGGGAGCACCGACCCGCCGCGGAGCGGCGCGAGCAGCTCCTCGACGCCGCGGTCGAGGTCATGCGGGCCGGCGGCGTCGCGGCGGCGACCACCCGGGCGGTGGCCGACCGGGCCGGGCTGCCGCAGGGCGCGTTCCACTACTGCTTCCGGTCCAAGGACGAGCTGTTCGGCGCGCTGCTGGAGCGCGAGCTGGACGCCTCGCTCGGCCGGGCGTGGGCGGCCGTCACCGCGGCGGGCGACCTGGAGTCCGGGATCGCCGGCGCGCTGGGCGCGATCCTCGACCGCGTGCGCTCGGACCCGGAGTACCACCTGCTCACGGCGGAGCTCGTCGACGTCGCCGCCCGCACCCCGGACCTGGCCCACGTCGCGGCGCGGGAGCACGGGGCGTACGTGGAGCAGGCCGAGCGGATGCTGCGCGGGTGGACCGACGCCGGGGGCGTGCCGCTCGCGGTCCCCGCGCGGGCCGTGGCCGAGTCGCTGGTCGCCGCGTCGACGGGCATCACCTCGGCCTGGCTCGCGTCCCGCGACGACGCCGCCGCCGAGGCGACGGTGGCGCTGCTCGCCCGGGGCGTCGCGCTGGCCGCCACCCCGCGCTGACCCGCGCGGCCCGGCCTGCCCCGGCCCGGGCTCAGGCGAGCGCGGCCAGCGCCTTGCGGATGCGCTTCTCGCTGACCGGCACCGGCGTCCCGAGCTGCTGCGCGAACAGGCTGACCCGGAGCTCCTCGAGCAGCCACCGGGCGTCGTCGAGCGCGGCCAGGTCGGCGGGCACGGGCGTCCGGCTCGTCACGCGCGCCCGCGTCTGCCCGAGCAGCTGCTCCAGGTCCCGCACCTGCCAGGCGAGCTGCTCGTCGCGGGCCGGGTTGCCCGCGGCCTTCTCGAGCCGGTAGGCCGCGGCGCGCAGGTAGCGCGCCAGGTGCGGCAGCCGGTCCGCGCCGGTCTCGGACACGAACCCGTCGTGCACCAGGCGGTCGGCCTGCTCCTGGACGTCCCGGACGGTGCCGAGCAGCGCCAGCGACCGCGTGCCGCGGACGGCGCCGTCGAGGTCCCGGGCCGCGGCCAGCACGGCGACCAGGTCCTGCACGACGCGGTGCACCGCGTCCTCGAGCCGGTCCCGGACCGCGGCGCGCGCGGCGGCGTAGGCGTCCGCGGTCCGGACCGCCGTCGCCGGGCGCCCCGCCAGGTGCTCCGTCAGGAGCCGGTCGACGGCCGCGAGCTGCACGTCCGCGACCAGCGCCTCGGTGCTGGGGTACGGGCTGGCCGCGAGGGTGAGCGCCTGGGTGCCGGTCCACCGCGAGGTGATCCGGCCGGCGGCGAGCCCGACGTCGCGGACCAGCAGCCGGCGCAGGCCGCGGCGGTGCCGGACCGCCTGGTCGCCGGCGTCGGCCAGCACCTCGACCCGGACGGTCGCCGACGGCCCGGAGCCGTGCTCGACCAGGGCCGGGTAGCCACGCACGGTGAGGCCGCTCGCGTCCTGCGTCTCGACCCGCTCGGGCAGCGCGCCGCCGGGCAGGTCCGCCGGCCAGGTGTCGAGGTCGGCGCCGTCGAAGCCGGGGAGCGCGGGGGTCGCGGGGCGGGCGCCGGGCCCGGGGACCGCGGCTGAGCCGCCGCGCGCGGGCGCCGGACCCCCGGCGGCACCCCCGTCGTCCGCCCCGCCCGATCGGGCCCGCGCGTCCGCCATCGCGTCCCGCACCGCGGTCCGCACGGCCGTGCTCACCGCGTCCTGGGTCCGCGCCGCGAGCTTCCGCTGCAGCACCGCGAGGTCCTTGCCCTCGTCGAGCACGCGGCCGCGGTCGTCCGACACCCGGAACGTCATCCGCAGGTGCGGCGGCAGCCGGTCGAGGTCGATCGCGCCGTCCGGCACCACGACGTCGCGGAGCGCCCGGACCGCCTGCCGGAAGGCGGTCTCGTAGGACGGCGCGGCGTCGGCGGCGCGCACGGTGTCCTCCCAGGAGGCGGTGTGCGCGTCGAGCCAGCCGACCACGTCGCGGGCGACGTCCGGCGCGGGCACGAGCTGCACCCGGACCGGCTTCGGCAGCGCGCGGATCGTCGCGGTCACCAGCTCCTCGCGGAGCCCCGGCACCATCCAGTCGAAGCCGTCCGGCCGCACCCGGGCCAGCGCCACGAGCGGGACGTGCACCGTGACGCCGTCCGCGTCGGTGCCCGGCTGGAACTGGTAGGTCAGCGGCAGCGCGAGGTCGCCCTGCGGCCAGGTCGACGGGAAGGACGACTCGTCCACGCCGCCGTCGTCGGCGACCAGCAGCTCGCGGGTGAACGTCAGCAGGTCGGGCTCGCGGCGGCGCGCACCCTTCCACCACTGGTCGAAGTGCCGCGCGGACACGACGTCGTCGGGGATCCGCTCGTCGTAGAAGTCGAACAGCGCGTCGTCGTCGACGACCAGGCCGCGGCGCCGGGACCGGGCCTCCAGGTCCTCGGCCTCCTGGAGCAGCCGGCGGTTCTCGGCGAAGAACGCGTGGTGCGTGGTCCAGTCGCCCTCGACGAGCGCGTGCCGGATGAACAGCTCGCGCGCGTGCTCGGCGTCGACCGTGCCGAACAGCACCCGCCGCCCGGTGACGATCGGGACGCCGTAGAGCATGACCCGCTCCAGGGCCATCGCCGCGCCCTGCTTGGACGACCAGGACGGCTCGGAGTAGGACCGCTTCACCAGGTGCGCTGCCAGGTCCTCGGCCCACTCCGGCTGGATGCGGGCGGCGTCGCGGGCCCACAGCCGCGAGGTCTCGACGAGCTCGCCCGCCATCACCCAGGCCGGCGGCTTCTTGGCCAGGCCGGAGCCGGGGAAGATCGCGAACTTCGCGCCGCGGGCGCCGAGGTACTCGTTGCGCCCGCGGCGGTCCGGGGCGCGCCCGCCGTCCCGGCCGCCCTTCCCCCGGGCCGGGGCGCTGCCGCCGGACAGGTCCGACGCCTCCTGCATGCCGATCTGCGACAGCAGGCCGGACAGCAGCGCGACGTGCACCCGGTCGGCGTCCCACTCGAGCCGGTGCGCCCCGCGGCCCTCGGTCGCCGGGTCGCGCTCCTCGGACAGGTCGCGGTCGGTCCGCCGCGGCGGGTTCATGGTGATGCCGAGCGGCTTCGCGAGCTCCTTGAGCTGCGTCACCACGTCCTGCCACTCGCGCAGCCGCAGGTAGTTCAGGTACTCGGACCGGCACAGCCGGCGGAACGCCGAGCCGGACAGGTCGCGCTGCGCGTCGCGCACGTACTGCCAGAGGTTGAGGTACGCCAGGAAGTCGGACGTGGGGTCGGCGAACCGGGCGTGCAGCTGGTCGGCCTGGGCGCGCGTCTCGACCGGCCGCTCGCGCGGGTCCTGGATCGACAGCGCCGCGGCGACGATCATCACCTCGCGCGCCACGCCCCGCCGGCCGCCCTCGACGATCATCCGGGCCAGCCGCGGGTCCATCGGCAGCTGCGCGAGCGCGCGGCCGGTGTCCGTGAGCCGGGTGCCGGCCGCGTCCGTCTCGAGCGCGCCGAGCTCGGTCAGCAGCTGCACGCCGTCGCGCACGGCGCGGGTGTCCGGCGGGTCGACGAACGGGAACGACGCGACGTCGTCCGGCCCGGTCGCGACGCCGACGGCCACCATCTGCAGGATCACGGACGCGAGCGAGGTCCGCAGGATCTCGGGCTCGGTGAACCGGGGTCGGGACGCGAAGTCGTCCTCGGAGTACAGCCGGATCGCGATGCCGTCCGCGACGCGGCCGCAGCGGCCCGAGCGCTGGTTGGCCGACGCCTGCGAGATGGGCTCGATCGGCAGCCGCTGCACCTTGGTGGCCTTGGAGTACCGGGAGATGCGCGCGGTGCCGGGGTCGACGACGTACCGGATGCCCGGCACGGTCAGCGAGGTCTCGGCGACGTTCGTGGCGAGCACGACGCGGCGGGTGCTGTGCTGCTGGAACACACGGTGCTGCTCGGCGGCGGACAGCCGGCCGTACAGCGGCAGCAGCTCGACGGCGTCGGGGCGGCGCTGGTCGGTCACCCGCGGGCCCAGGTGGCCGCGCAGCGCCTCCTCGGCGTCGCGGATCTCCCGCTCGCCGGACAGGAACACCAGGACGTCGCCGGGGCCCTCGCCCGCGAGCTCGTCGACCGCCTCGCAGATCGCCGTCATGAGGTCCCGGTCCTCGGCGGGCGGCGGGGTCTTCGCGCCCTTCGACGCGGCGCCGCGGGAACCCGCGCGCGGGCGGGCGCCGTCGTCGGCGTCGAGGTCGTCCGGGTCGTCGGTCGGGCGGTCGGGCGACAGCGGCCGGTACCGGAGCTCGACGGGGTAGGTGCGGCCGGTGACCTCGACGACCGGCGCGGGGACGCCCTCGGGGTGCTCGGCGTCCGCCGGGCCGGCGAAGTGCGCGGCGAACCGCGCCGAGTCGATCGTCGCCGACGTGATGACGACCTTGAGGTCGGGGCGGCGCGGCAGCAGCTGGGCCAGGTAGCCCAGGATGAAGTCGATGTTGAGCGACCGCTCGTGCGCCTCGTCGATGATCAGCGTGTCGTAGGCGCGCAGCTCCGGGTCGCGCTGGATCTGCGCGAGCAGGATGCCGTCGGTCATGACCTTCACCAGCGTGCGGTCCGACGACTCGTCGGTGAACCGCACCTGGTAGCCGACGAGCTCGCCGATCGTCGTGCCGAGCTCCTCGGCGATCCGCTCCGCGACCGTGCGCGCGGCGATCCGGCGGGGCTGGGTGTGGCCGATCTGGCCGTCCCGTCCGCGGCCGAGCTCCAGGGCGATCTTGGGCAGCTGCGTGGTCTTCCCGGACCCGGTCTCGCCGGCGACGATGACGACCTGGTGGTCGCGGATCGCCGCGGCGATCTCCTGGCGCCGCGCCGAGACGGGGAGCTGCTCGGGGTAGACGACGGGCGGGAGCACGACGGCGCGGCGCGCGTCGGCGAGGGCCGCGAGGCGGCGGGCGCGGGACTCGCGGCCCCGGGACTCGCGGCCGCGGCGGGGGTCCGCGGTGCGGCGGGGGTCCTGGCCGCGACGGCGGTCGGCGTCGGGGCGGGCGTCCGCGCGGGCGCCGTCCGGGGCGTCGGGGCGCTGCTCGGGGTCGCGCCGGTCCGTCGCACGGCCCTCGCCCGCGGGGCGCCGGCCGCGGCCGCCGCGTCGCCGCCGCGGGCGACCGGGAGCGGCGTCGCCGCCGTCGCCGCTCGCGGGGACGGGTGCGGGGGCGGGGGCGGGGCTGGTGGGGTCGGCGGCTGTCATCGGCGGTCCATTGTCACCGCACGGGGGCGGGGGACGCGATCTCGATTCGCGCAGGGCGATCACGGGGTGCCGGCGAACCGGCCACGCGCGGTGCGGGCGCTGTGGGACGGTGGCCCGGTGACGGAGCCCGGACCCGACGACCCCACGCCGCCGGACGCCGCGGAACCGCCCGGGCGCCGCCGCGGCCGGGTCGTCTCGGTCGCCCGGGAGACCGCGATCGTCCTGGGCTCGGCGATCCTGCTGTCCTGGCTGCTCAAGACGTTCGTGGTGCAGGCTTTCGTCATCCCCTCGTCGTCGATGCGCGACACCCTGCTCGAGTGCGACCGGGTGCTGGTGAGCCGGCTGGTGCCCGCGCCGTTCGACGTGCACCGGGGCGACGTCGTGGTGTTCGCCGACCCGGGTGGCTGGCTGACGCCGGAGGAGGCGCCGCGGGCGTCGGCGGTGCAGCGCGCGCTCGCCACGGTCGGCCTGGCCCCGGAGCAGTCGACGGGCCACCTCATCAAGCGGGTGATCGGGCTGCCGGGCGACCGGGTGGCGGCGGCGGGCGACGGGTCGCCGGTGACGGTCAACGGCGTGCCCGTCGACGAGGCGGCGTACCTCGCCGCCGGCGTCGGGCCGAGCGACATCCCGTTCGACGTGACGGTGCCGGACGGCGCGCTGTGGGTCCTGGGAGACAACCGGTCGGGCTCGCGCGACTCGCGGTGGCACCAGGGCGACCCGGGCGGCGGTGCGGTCCCGCTGGCCGACGTCGTGGGGACGGCGTTCGCGGTCCCGTGGCCGTTCGACCGCGCGGCGGTGCTGCGCAACCCGGGTGACGTCTTCGCGGACGTCCCGGCCCCGTCCTGACGCTCGCGCCCGGACCCCGGACGCCGAGATAGGGCCCCCGGGCCGAGATAGGACCGTCGACGGTCCTGTCTCGCGCGGGAGGCCCTATCTCGGCGGTGCGGCGGCCGTGCGCGGCCCGGCGGCTCAGCGCACGATCGCGTCCGAGATCGCCAGGGTGCCGCGGAGCCGGATGTCGTCCGACGCCGCACCGACCAGGACCGGGATCGTGCCGGTCGGGGTGCGCCACGCGTCGAGGTCGACGTCCCAGTAGGACAGCGACTCCGGGCTGAGCGTCACGGTGACGGTCTGCGTCTGCCCGGGCGCGAGCGTGGCGGTGCCGAACCCGGCCAGGGAGATCGGCGCGCTGCTGACCCGGCGGGTCGGCAGGTTCCCGACGTAGACCTGGACGGTCTCGGTGCCGGCGACCGCGCCGGTGTTGGTGACGTCGACCGTGGCCTGCAGCTGCGAGCCGCCGTCGGCGCCGGGGACGACCGCGGTGCGCAGGTTCGCGTACCGGTAGGTCGTGTAGGACAGGCCGTGCCCGAAGGCGTACTGCGGGGTGATCCCGTTCTCGGCGTACCCGCGGTAGCCGACGAAGATGCCCTCGCTGAACTGCTGGTCGAGCCCGTCGCCCGGGTACTGCGCCGGGTCGCTGACCGGCGTGGACGCCTCGTCGACCGGGATGGTGACCGGCAGCCGGCCGGACGGGTTGGCGTCGCCGTAGAGCAGCGCGGCGATCGCGGCGCCCTGCTCCTGCCCGCCGAACCAGTTGTGCAGCACGGCGCCGACGCCGCCGTCCCAGTCCGACGTCTGCACGACGCCGCCGACCTCGAGCACGACGATCGTGCGCGGGTTGGCCGCGGCGACCTGCCGGATGAGCTCGGCCTGGCCGTTCGGCAGGTCGAGGCTCGGCTTGTCGCCGCCCTCGGTCGCGTAGTCGCGGACGACCACGACGGCCGCCTGCGCGGACCGGGCCGCGTCGGCCGCGGCCTGGGCGCTCGGCGGGACGACGGGCTCCGGCGGGGTCCAGCCGAGCCGCAGCTGGGCGCCCTGGTCCGTGCCCGGCTCGGGCACACCGGTGTACTCGACGCGCAGCGCGTGCTCGGACCCGGCGGCCAGGTCGACCGAGGCGGTGCTGACCACCGGCTCGTCGGACGGGCTCGTCGTGAGCACCGGCGCGTCGTCGAGGAAGACGGTCGCGGTGCTGTTGGTGGTGAGCGCGAGCTCGTAGCTGCCCGCGACCGGGGCGGTCAGCGTGCCCGTCCACCGGATCGACGAGGTGTGCTCATTGGTCTGCGCCGGGAAGTGCGGCGACTGCGAGTTGAGCCCTTCGAACAGGTAGAACCCGCCGTTGATGCCCACGTACGGCTCGGTGCGGTCGACCGCCGGGTCGCCGGACAGGTCGGACGAGTCGAAGTACTCGACCCGCACGCCCGCGCCGTCGCCGAGCGCCGAGGACAGGAAGTCGGACGGGATCGGGTCCGGCCCGGGCAGCAGCGACGCCGAGGTGACGGGGTCGTTGCCGGCGGTGTGCGTGACGGTGACACCGGCGCCGGCCCGCGCCTGGATGCCCTGCAGCGGGCTGACGGTCCGGGTGGGGTTGACCAGCGAGGACCCACCGCCCTGCACGACGACGTCGGCGTCCGCGCCGGACACGGCGACCGAGCCGACGTCCGCGCCGAGGGGGAGCGTGCCCCCGGCGTTCTTCAGCAGCACCGACGCCCGCTCGGACACGGACCGGGAGAACGCGGAGTTGGCGTCCTCGGGCAGGGGGGCGATGGTCGGCGGGTTGTCGAAGAGCCCCAGCGCCACCATCGGCCGCAGGATGCGGAGCACGGCGTCGTTGATCCGGGACGTGGGGACCTGACCGGCGCGGACGGCGTCGAGCAGCGGGCCGCAGAAGTTGCAGTCGCCGGGGCCGACCTCGGGCGTGAAGTTGCCCGGCATCTCCTGGTCCAGCCCGGACAGCACGGACTGCACCGTGTTCGGGGTGGCGCCGTAGTCGCTCATCACCCAGCCCTGGAAGCCGAGCTGCTGCTTGAGGATCTGGTTGAGCAGCTCGTCGTTCGCGCAGGCGGGCGTGCCGTTCACCGCGTTGAACGAGCACATCGCGGACCCGGCGCGGCCGGTCTCCTGCCCGATCTGGAACGGCCGGGTGTAGATCTCCTGCAGGGCCCGCTCGTCGACGACGGCGTTGCCGCCGGTCAGCCGGTTCTGCTCCTGCGTGTACACGTTGTAGTGCTTGAGGTCGGCGATCACCGGGTTCGACTGGATGCCGCGGATCTCGGCGGCGCCCATCGTCCCGGACAGCAGCGGGTCCTCGCCGAAGGCCTCGAACGCGCGGCCGCCCTGCGGCACGCGGGCGATGTCGAACGCCGGCGCGAGCAGCACGTTGTGCCCGGTCCGGTGCGCCTCGTCGCCCGCGAGCCGGCCGTACTCCTGCGCGAGGGCGCCGTCCCAGGTCGCGGCCAGCGCGATCGGCGACGGCAGCTGCGTGGACCGCTTGCCGTTGACGTCCGGGTTGGCGATCCGCACGCCCGCCGGGCCGTCCGCCATGGTGAGCGCCGGGATGCCGAGCCGGTCGATCGGCCGGTTGTAGAAGCCGAAGAAGTTGTTCAGCTCCCCGTGCATCAGGTCGACCTTCTCGTCGAGGGTCATCTGCCGGAGGATCGAGCGCGCCCGGGCGGTGTCGTCCGGCGACTCGTCCCACCAGAAGTCCGACGGGAACGACTGCGCCTCCTGCAGGGCCTCGGTCACCGCGGTCTCCACCGCGGGGTCGTCGTCGGGAGAGGCCGCCGCGGCGGCTCCGACCGGGACAGTCAGCGCCAGTGCCGCGAGGACCGCGGGCACGCTGGCGCGCCGGGTACGTGGGTGCATCGTCGAACCCCCTGGATCGCGGGTCGCCCGTGCCTTCTCGCGGGCGGTCGCCTCGTCGGGCCAGTACGTCACCCGTTCGGGTGAGGGTCAAGGAGCGGGTGCCGCGGGCAACCGGGCGCGGCGGGGGCGCCCGCGGGCGCGGCGGGCGACTGACCACCGGGGTCGCCCGGCCCGCCGCGCGGGGCGCGCGGGCGAGGTCGGCGGGGCGCCTGCCGGACCCGTCCGCTTGTCGGACGGATCCGCGTCAGCAGGTGGACCGAGGGCCGCCGGCGTCGCCACCCGGGCCGGGTCGGGACGCGGGCTGACCTGCGCCGCGACGCGCGCGCCGGGCTCCGGTGCGGCCGGCCCGGTCTTCCCGGCGACCCCGCTGACCTGGGCGCCCGCGCGCCCGTGTCGGACCCGGCTCGTAGGGTGGCGGGCATGACGAGCGAGCAGGACCGGGGCGCGGCCACCGAGGGCGAGCGGCGCGCCGCGCAGGCCCTCGCGGACGCCGGCATCGCGCACGAGATCGTCCGGCACGGCCCGGTCCGGTCGCTCGCGGAGGCCGCCGCGGCGCGCGGCATCGACCCGTCCGGCATCGTCAAGACGCTGGTCGTGCGGCGCGGCGACGACGACTACCTGTTCGTGCTCGTGCCCGGCGACCGCACGATCTCCTGGCCGAAGCTCCGGGCGCTGCTCGGCGTGAGCCGGATGTCCATGCCCGACGCCGCGACGGCCAAGGAGGTCACCGGCTACGAGCGGGGCACCATCACGCCGTTCGGTTCGCTGCGCGCCTGGCCCGTGGTGGCCGACGAGCGGGTGCCGGGCCGGCCCGCGTCGATCGGCGGCGGCGGCCACGGCGTCGGCGCACGGGTCGACGGGGACGACCTCGTACGGGCGCTGGACGCGACCGTGGCGGACGTGACGGAGCCGATGCCGGACGGTGCGGCCTGACCGCCCGACGGCGGTGATCCCGACCGGACGGTCAAGGTCCGGTCAAGACCGTCCCCGCGAGCGGGGAACGAAGCAGCCGGTGGGTGCGTTGTCCCGGACGGAGCACGCGCTGGTCGCGGCGGCCGGGGACCGGTGCCCGCGCGCTCGGCATGCGCTCCCGACCCCGGGGGGCCATGATCGGGCGGCCCCACGCAGACTTGGAGAAGACGAGGACATGAACCTGACCGAGGATCCCGCCCCCGTCGGGGGGATCGACGTGACCGCCGCGCACGGGCGCACGGTGGTCCGGCTGTGGGGCGAGGTCGACGGCGCGCTGCGGGCGGAGGCCAGCACCTCCATGGCCCAGGCGCTGGCCAGCACGGCGCCGGTCGTGGTCGACGCGACGGACGTGACGTTCATCGACTCGTCCGGCCTCGCGTTCGTGCTGCAGCTCAACCTGGCCGCCGGGGAGACCGCGCAGGGCCTGACGCTGCGGGACCCGCACCGGCAGGTGCTGGAGAAGCTCGACATGCTCGGCATGGCGGGGGAGTTCGCCCTCGAGCCCGACCCCGCGCCGGAGTGCGCGATCGCCTGACGACCGCCGGGCGGACCGGCCGGGGACGCCCCCCGGCCCGCCACGCCCGTCGTCCACAGGCGACGCCCGCGGTGCGCGGGGATGTCGGTGGTGGCGGCTAGTTTCGACGCATGCGGCTCCTGCACACCTCCGACTGGCACCTGGGCCGCACCCTGCACGGCGTGGACCTGACGGCGCACCAGCAGGCGTTCCTCGACCACCTCGTGGACGTGGTCCGCGAGGAGCGGGTCGACGCGGTGCTCGTGGCGGGCGACGTGTACGACCGCGCCATCCCGCCGGTCGAGTCCGTGGCGCAGCTGTCCGACGCCCTGCGCCGGCTGTCCGAGCACGCGGCGGTCGTCGTGACGCCGGGCAACCACGACTCCGCGATCCGGCTGGGCTTCGGTGCGGACCTCATGCGGGACCGGGTGCGGGTGCTCGCGCGGGTGGCCGACCTGACCCGGCCGGTGGTGCTGCCCGGGGACGGGCACGACGTGCTGGTCTACGGCCTGCCGTACCTCGACCCGGACGCCGCCCGGCACGCCCTGGCCGCACCCGGTGCCGAGGGCCCGCTGCCGCGCTCGCACGCCGCCGTGCTGGGCGCCGCGATGGACCGGGTGCGCGCCGACCTGGCCGGGCGCGCCGCGGCGGCCGGCGCCGCGGGTCGGGTGGCGCCGCGCTCGGTGGTCCTCGCGCACGCGTTCGTCGTCGGCGGCGCCGCGAGCGAGTCCGAGCGGGACATCCGGGTGGGCGGGGTCGACCACGCCCCGGCCTCGGTGTTCGACGGCGTCGACTACGTGGCGCTCGGCCACCTGCACGGCCCGCAGCGGGTCGGCGACGGCGCCGGGCCGACCGTGCTGCGGTACTCGGGGTCGCCGCTCGCGTACTCGTTCTCCGAGGCCCGGCACGCCAAGTCGTCGGTGCTGGTCGACCTCGGCCCGTCCGGCGCCCCGGAGGTCCGGCTGGTGCCCGCTCCCGTGCCGCGCCGGCTCACCGACCTGACCGGGCCGCTCGACGACCTGCTCGGCGCCGCGGGCGAGGCCCACCTCGACGACTGGGTCCGGGTGACCGTCACGGACGCGCACCGGCCCGCCGACCTCTACCGCCGCGTCCGGGCCCGGTTCCCGCACGCGCTCGTGGTGCAGCACCAGCCGCCGGCCCGGGCGGCGGGCGCGCGGGTCGCCGAGGTGACCGCCGCGCGCGACCCGCTGGAGGTGGCCGCCGAGTTCGTGCAGCACGTCAGCGGGGCGCGACCCACCGAGGCGGAGGCCGCGGTGCTGCGCCGCGCCTACGAGCAGGTCGTCGGCGCGGAGCGGAGCGCCTGATGCGGCTGCACACCCTCACCCTCCAGGCGGTCGGCCCGTTCGCCGGCCGGCACACCGTCGACTTCGCCGCGCTGTCCGCGGGTGGCCTGTTCCTGCTGGAGGGCCCCACCGGCGCGGGCAAGTCGACGGTCATCGACGCCGTGGTGTTCGCGCTGTACGGCAAGGTCGCGTCGGCGTCCGCGAGCGAGGACCGGCTGCGGTCGGCCTTCGCCGCGGACGACGTGGAGACGGTCGTCGACCTGGTGTTCGAGACCGGGTCCGGCGTGTACCGGGTGCGGCGCACCCCGGCGTACGAGCGCGCCAAGAAGCGCGGGACGGGCCGGGCCAAGCAGCAGGCCACCGTGAAGCTGTGGCGGCTCACCGCGGCGCCCGAGGGCGCACCGGACGCGGGCGCGGGCGCGGCCGCGGGCCTCGACGCCGGCGACCCGCCCGGCGAGCTGCTGTCCACCCGCCTGGACGAGGCCGGCGCCGAGCTGACCCGCGTCGTCGGCCTGGACCGCGCCCAGTTCGTGCAGACCATGGTGCTGCCCCAGGGCGAGTTCGCCGCGTTCCTGCGCGCCGACCCGGAGCAGCGCCGCGGCCTGCTGCAGCGCATCTTCGGCACCGAGGTCTACGAGCGGGTGCAGCAGCGGCTCGACGAGCTGCGCCGTGAGGCGCAGCGGGCGGTGACCGAGGCCCGGACCGAGGTGCAGGAGTGCACCGCGCGGTTCGCCGGCGCGGCCGCCGCGGACGAGGACGGCGTCGCCGCCCTCCGCGCGGCCGCCGCCGAGGACGTCGCGGCGCTGGACCCGCTGGTCGCGGGCCGGCTGGCCGCGCTCCGGGCGCACGAGGACGCCGCCCGCGCGGCCGCCGACGCCGCGGCGCGACGGGTCGCGGACGCCCGCGCCGCGTCCGACGGCGCCGGCGCCCGGCTCCGGCTGGTCCGGCGCCGCGCGGCGCTGGAGGAGGAGCGGGCGCGGCTGGCCGAGGCGGCCGAGCAGCACGCCGCCGACGTCGCGCGGGTGGACCGCGCCCGCCGCGCCGCGGTCGCGCGGCCGGTGCTCCGCGGGCTGGACGACGCCCGCGGCGCGCTCGCCGGCGCGGACAAGGAGCTGCGCGCGGCCCTCGACGCCGCCCCGGTGGGGCTCGCCCCCGCGGACCCCGAGGCCGCGCTCGCCGACGCCGGCCTGCCAGCCGCGCTCGCCGGGGTGCGGGAGGCCAGCGCCGCGCTGGTCGCCACCCTGACCCGCGTCGTCGGGCTCGAGCGCACGCTGCCCCAGCGCGCCCGCGACCGGGACCGGCTCCGCGAGGTGCAGGCCGTGCGGACCCGCACGATGGCGGAGGCCGACGACCTGCTCGCGGTGCGCCCGGAGGGCCGGGCCGCGCTCGTGGCCGACCTGGACGCGGCCGCCGCGCTCGCCGCCACCGCGCCGACCCGCGCCCGGGACCTGGCGGACGCCGAGGCCGTCGCCGCGGCCGTGCGGGACCTGGCGGCGGCCGAGGCCGAGCTCGCGACCGCCACGGACGCGCGCGCCGCCGCCGCCCGGGCCGCCGTCGCGGCGGTCGAGGAGGAGTCCCGGCTGCGTCGGGCCCGCCTCGCCGGGTTCGCGGGGGAGCTCGCCGCCGGCCTGGCGCCGGGGGAGCCGTGCCCCGTCTGCGGGGGCACCGAGCACCCGCACCCCGCCCCGGCCGGCGACGAGCCGGTCGCCGAGGAGGACGTCGCGGCCGCCGAGGACGCGCGCCGCGCCGCGGAGGAGGCCGTGCGCGCCGCGGAGGCCCGCGTGGTGGGCCGGACGGAGCGGTGCGCGGCGCTGCGCGAGCGCACCGGCGGGCTCCGGGCCGACCAGGGCGGGATCGCCGCGGAGGCCGTGGCCGGTGCCCGCGCCGCGCTGGCCGCCGCGCGCGACGCCGAGGCCGCGCACGAGCGGCTGCGCGCCGACGTCGCCGAGCACGACCGCGTCACCGACGACCTGCGGCTCACCCGCGCCGCGCTCGGCGAGGAGCACGTCGCCGCCGGGCACGCCCTGGCCCGGGTCGAGGACGAGCTCGCGCGGGACGCGGCGGAGGTCGAGGCCGCGCGCGACGGGCACCCGACCGTGCTCGCCCGGCAGGGCGCCGAGCAGGCCCGGGTCGACGCGGCGGACGGCCTGCTCGCGGCGCTGGACCGGCGGGCCGCCGCCGCCCGCGCCGCGGCCGACCGGGCCGCCGAGGTGGCCCGCGTGCTCGCCGAGCAGGACCTCGGGGACGAGGTGGCGGCGCGCGCCGCGATCGCCGAGGCGGCCGACGTCGCCGCGGCCGAGCGGGCCGTGGAGGCCCACCGTGCCGCCGTGGCCCGGGTGGAGCAGGGCCTCCGGGACCCGGAGCTCGCCGACCTGGCCGCCGGGGACCCGCGCGCCCTCGCCGCCGAGGTCGCGGAGCTCGAGCAGGCGCTCGCCGACGCCGTGGGCGCGGCCGACGCCGCGGGGGCCCTCCTGGGGTCCGTCCGGGACCGCGCGGCGCGCGCCGCGGACGCCGCGCGGCACGTCACGGAGTCGGCTGCCGCGCTCGCCGCGGCCGAGCAGCGGGCCGCCCCGGTGTCCCGGATGGCCCGGCTCGCCGGGGGCGCGGACGCCGACAACGCCCGCGCGCTGTCGCTGGCGACCTACGTGCTGGTGCGCCGGTTCGAGGACGTGGTCGCTGCCGCGAACGACCGGCTGCGCGAGATGTCCGACGGCCGGTACGAGCTGGAGCGCAGCGACGAGCGCGAGGACGTGCGCACCCGCCGCACGGGACTGGCGATGCGGGTCGTCGACCACACGACCGGGGCGGCGCGCGACCCGCGCACGCTCTCGGGGGGCGAGACGTTCTACGTGTCGCTGTGCCTCGCGCTCGGCATGGCCGACGTCGTCACGGCGGAGGCGGGCGGCGTCGAGCTCGGCACGCTGTTCATCGACGAGGGCTTCGGCACGCTCGACCCGCACACCCTCGACGCCGTGCTGGGGGAGCTGGGGAAGCTCCGCGCGGGCGGCCGGGTCGTCGGGGTGGTGTCGCACGTCGAGGCGCTCAAGCAGGCGGTGGCCGAGCGGATCGAGGTGCGCCGGCGGACCGACGGGTCGAGCACGCTCACGGTCGTCGCGGGCTGACGCGGCGACTCACCACGTCCAGCCGCGCGACGCCAGCTCGACCTCCTCGCGCATCCGCTCCCACGGGTCGCCCTTCGCCCGCGGCAGCACCTCGACGCCCGCGAGCCGGCAGGCCTCGGCGAGCAGCGCGTCGTAGGCGAGCTGGCTCGCGATGATCCGCTCGGCCCGCGCCCAGGCGTGCGTGTCCTCCTCGAGCCGCCGCAGGTGGTCGGCGACGATCCCCAGCCGGACCTGCACGTGCAGCGCGTCGAACGGGTCGGGCGGCGGCGGGGCGCCGTGCCGGCCGTGCCGCACCCGGGTGGCGACCCGGTCCAGCACCCCGGCGACCCGCGCCCGACGCCGCTCGCGCGCAGCGCGCCGCCGCGGTGACGACTCCGTCCCCGGGATCAGCCTGAGCACGACGGAGAACGTCAGCGCCGGGAGCACGAGCCACAGCACCAGCCACCACGCCATCGGAGCACCTCGACCTCCAGCGTAGGCCGCGGGTGTGACCCGCGCCACAGTCGAGCCGGGGTCGGGACCTCCGTCCTCGGGGGCGGGATCAGGGGCGGACCAGGGTGCTCCCGGATGTGTGCGTGCGAGCGGGGCGCGGGACGATCCACAGGTTGGCAGGGGAGCGACCACGACCAGGGATGGGGATCATGTCCACGAACGACGGCACGCCGATCGCGAGCGCGCGCGGTCTGGTGAAGACGTACGGCACGGGTGAGGCGGCGGTGCGGGCGCTCGACGGCGTCGACGTCGACTTCGCGCGCGGTGAGCTCACCGCGATCATGGGCCCGTCCGGGTCCGGCAAGTCGACGCTCATGCACTGCATGGCCGGCCTGGACCGCGGGGACGCGGGCTCCGTGGTGGTGGACGGCCTCGAGGTCAGCGCCATGAACGAGCGGAAGCTGACCCGGCTGCGCCGCGACCACCTCGGCTTCGTGTTCCAGGCGTTCAACCTGGTCCCGACCCTGACGGCGCTGGAGAACATCACGCTGCCGCTGGACATCGCGCGGCGCCCGGTGGACCGCGCGCACCTGGACGCCGTGGTGCAGGCGGTCGGCCTGGCGGACCGGCTCGGGCACAAGCCGACGGAGCTGTCCGGCGGCCAGCAGCAGCGCGTGGCCTGCGCGCGCGCCCTGGTGTCCCGGCCCTCGGTGGTGTTCGCGGACGAGCCCACCGGCAACCTCGACTCGACCTCCTCGGGCGAGGTGCTGGGCTTCCTGCGCCGCTCCGTGGACGAGCTCGGCCAGTCGGTGGTCATGGTCACCCACGACCCGACCGCGGCGTCCTACGCGCACCGGGTGCTGTTCCTCGCGGACGGCCGCCTGGTCGGCGAGCTCACCGACCCGACCCCGGACTCGGTGCTCGCCGCGCTCGCCGCGCTCCGCCCGGCCGCCGCCGCGGGCACGGCCCCGGCCGGCGCCCCGGTCGCCGTCGCGGCCGCCGACGGGCCGCGCTGATGCTCCGGGTGGCGCTGCGCGGCATCCGCGCGCACCTCGTCCGGTTCCTGCTCTCCCTGCTCGCGGTCGCCCTGGGCGTCGCGTTCGTCGCGGGCACGTTCTCGCTCCGCACCATGATGTCGAGCACCTTCGACGGCATCGTCGACGCCGGCACCCCCGGCGACGCCTACGTCCGCGCCGAGCCCGCCGAGGGCGAGTCGGTGGTCGGGGGCACCACGGGCGGCCCGTCCGTCCCGCAGGCCCTCGCGGACGAGATCGCCGCCCTGGACGGGGTCGCGCACGCGATCCCCGAGGCGCAGGGCTCGATCGTCCTGGTCGGGGCGGACGGCACCGCCGTGCAGAGCACCCAGGCCCCCAGCCTGGTGTTCTCCTACCTGCCGGACGACCCGTCGCTCGACGTCGTGGAGGGCCGCGGCCCGGAGCGCGCCGGCGAGATCGCGCTGGAGACGGCGACGCTCGCGTCGTCGGGTCTCGAGGTCGGCGACACGACGCAGGTGGTGCTCGGCGGGCAGCTGTCGGACGCCGAGGTCGTGGGCCGGTTCGACATGGGCGCGCCCATGGCCGGCGCGACGCTCGTGGTGATCGACCCCGGCACCGGCTACGCCCTGTTCGCGCCGGACGGGAAGGTCGCGGACATCGCGGTCTACGCGGAGGACGGCACCACGCCGGCCGAGCTGGTCGACGCGATCGCCCCGCTCGTCCCGGGCGACCTGCAGGTGGTCACCGGCGCCGAGCTGCGGGACGAGAACAAGGACGCCATCGGCGAGATGCTCGGCTTCGTCACGACGTTCCTGCTGGTGTTCGCGGCGATCGCGCTCTTCGTCGGCGCGTTCATCATCTCCAACACGTTCGCCATGTCGGTCCGGCAGCGGATGCGCGAGTTCGCGCTGCTCCGGGCGGTCGGCGCGTCGCCGGCGCAGGTGTTCACCTCGATCCTGGTCCAGGCGGCCGTCGTCGGCCTGATCGGGTCCGCCCTCGGCATCGCCGGCGGGCTCGGGCTGGTGCAGGGGCTGAAGTCGGTGTTCGAGGCGATGGGCATGGACCTGGCCGGGGACATCCCGGTCGACGGCGCCACGATCGGCGTCTCGCTGGTCGTGGGCACCGTGGTCAGCGTCCTGGCCGCCGCCGTGCCCGCCCGTCGCGCCGCCCTGGTGCCGCCGGTCGAGGCGATGCGCGACGACGTCGCGGTCCCCGAGCGGTCGATCCGCGTGCGCGCGGTCCTGGGCGTGCTCCTCACCGGCCTGGGCGTCGCCGGGGTGCTCGCGGCGGTGCTGAACACCGGCGAGGACACGATGGACGCGGCGCTCGGCGCGGGCGCCGCCGCCGTCCTGGTCGGCGTGCTCATGCTGGCGCCGAGCCTCGCGCGGTCGGTCGTCGGGGCGCTGGCGTGGCCGTTCGTGCGGCTGCTCCGGCCCGTCGGCCGGCTGGCCCGCGGCAACGTGGTCCGCAACCCGCGCCGCACCGCCAACACGGCCGGCGCGCTGATGATCGGCATGGCGCTGGTCGGCGGCGTGTCCGTGATCGCCACGTCCGCGCAGGCCTCGGTCGCCGGGGTCGTGGAGTCGCAGCTGCACGCCGACCTGGTGCTGCAGTCCGCCACGTTCGACATCCCGAAGGGCGCGATCGCCGACGTCGACGCGCTGCCGGAGGTCGGCGGCACCGCCGCGTTCGCCGCCGCGCCGCTCGAGGTGCGGTCCGGCGGGGAGAGCGCCGGGACCGTGTACGTCGCCGGCGTCCGGGACGACATGTTCGACCGCACGATCGAGGCGGAGACGATCGACGGCGACCTGGCGTCGCTCGCCGACGGCGAGGCGGTCGTCCAGGAGGCCAAGGCCGAGGACGAGGGCTGGGCCGTCGGGGACACCCTGCGGATCGCCGGCGCCACCGGCCCGCGGGACGTCACGGTCGGGGCGGTGTTCAGCACCAACGTGATCGGCGCCCCGGTGGTCGTCGGCACGGACGTGCTCGACGCGCTGGTGCCGCCGGAGCAGCAGCTGGTCGACACCCTGGCGGTCGACGCCGCCGCGGGTGTCGGGGTCGGCGAGCTGAAGGACGCCGTCGCCGCCGCGGTCGCGCCCTACGTGGTGGTCTCGGTGCTCACCCAGGAGGAGTTCGTCTCGAACATCGCGGACCAGGTGAACCAGGTGCTGGTCATCCTGTACGCGCTGCTCGGCCTCTCGGTCGTGATCGCGGTGCTCGGCATCGTGAACACGCTCGCGCTGTCCGTCATCGAGCGCACCCGGGAGATCGGGCTGCTCCGGGCGGTCGGCCTGGGCCGGCTCCAGCTCGCGGGCACCGTGACCGTCGAGTCCGTGCTCACCGCGGTGTTCGGCACCGTCGTCGGCCTGGTCGTCGGGGTGGCCCTCGCGTCCGCGCTGCCGTCGGTGTACGCCGACGACGGCCTGTCCGAGCTGGTCATCCCCTGGGGGAACCTGGCGGGCATGCTCGGGCTGGCCGTCGTCGTCGGGGTGCTGGCCGCGCTGTGGCCCGCCACCCGGGCGGCCCGGATGCGGGTGCTGGACGCCGTCAGCTACGAGTGAGGACCCACCCGTCCGGGCCGGCGAGGTCGTCGGCCCGGGCGGGGCCCCACGAGCCCGGCTCGTACGGCTCCGGGTCCGGGCGGTCCGGGCCGAGCAGCGGCGCGAACGCCCGCCACGCCGCCCGCAGGCCGCGCGGCGTCGTGAACAGGGTCCGGTCGCCGACCAGCACGTCGTGCAGCAGGGAGGCGTACGGCGCCAGCGGGTCGCCGGGCTCGACGTCGTCCAGCCCGAGCGACGCGGTGCCGGTGGCGAGCCGCAGGTCGGGCCCCGGCTGCTTCACCGTCGTCGTGATGTCGATCGCGCCGTCGCCGGCCAGGGACAGGCTGATCCGGCCGGGACCGACCGGCTCGCCGAACAGCTCGTCCGGCGTCTTCAGCACCAGCGTGACGCGCTGCGCCGAGACCGCCATCCGCTTGCCCGTGCGGAGCAGGAACGGCACGCCCCGCCAGCGGTCGTTGTCCACCCAGAGGCGGGCGGCGACGAACGTGTCCGTCTCCGAGTCGTCGGCGATCCCGTCGAGGTCCCGGTAGCCGGTGAACTGCCCGAGGACGACCTCGGCCGGGTCGAGCGGCCGGAAGCACTCGATCACCGACTCGCGCGCCGTGGCCAGGTGGTCCGCGTCGAGGGCGGTGGGCGGCTCCATCGCGACCTCGGCCGCGAGCTGGAACAGGTGCGTGACCAGCATGTCCAGGGCGGCGCCGGTCTCGTCGTAGAAGTCCGCCCGGTCGGCGACGTCCAGGGTCTCGGGCACGTCGACCTCGACCTGCGCGACGTGCTCGCGGCTCCACGCGCCGCCGAACAGCTCGTTGCCGAACCGGAGGACGTGCAGGTTCTGGGTCGCCTCCTTGCCGAGGAAGTGGTCGATCCGGAACACCTGCTCCTCGTCGAGCACCTCGTGCACCAGCGCGTCGAGCTCCTCGAACGACTCCGGCGACGTGCCGTACGGCTTCTCGTAGACGACGCGGGCACCCTCGGCCAGGCCGTGGGCGCGCAGGCCGCGGGTGGTCGGGGCGAACGCCGACGGCGGCACGGCCAGGTAGTGGACGACGGTCACGTCGCCCTCGTCGCCGCCGCCCGCGAGGTCGCGCCGCGCGTCCCGGACCGCGTCGACCAGCTCGCCGGGCTCGTCCTCCGTGAAGGTGACCGCGTAGGACACGTGGCCGTCCAGGGCGTCGGCGTGCCCGGGCTCGCCGTGCTCCTCGAGGGAGGAGCGGACCAGGTCGGCCAGCTCGTCGTCCCCGATCGGCTTCCGCCCGGTGCCGATGAGCGCCCAGCGCTCCGGCAGCAGCCCGCGCGTGGCGAGCTGCGCCAGGCCGGGGTAGACCATGCGCTCCGCGAGGTCGCCGCGGGCGCCGTGCAGCACGAACAGCACCGGCTGCTCGACCGGCGTGGTGGGTGCCATGCCGCCGCCCCTCAGAGCGCGGGCGGGTCGGTGCGCTCCGGGTGCCGGACCGGCGGTTCGTGCCGGCCCTCCCGCTTCTGCTGCTCCAGGTAGTCGCGCGCCTTCGCGGTCGCCTGGTCGACCTTGCGGTCCGTGGAGTCCGAGGTGCGCGACTTCACCGCCTCGGCGGCCTTGTCGATCGCCCCGGCGATCTTGTCCTCGTTGCCCGCGACGGCCTTCTTGGCCTTGTCGACGAAGTCCCCGATGCCCATGTCCGCTCCCGTCGTGGCGCAGGTGGATGCCGGCATCGAGTCAACGTCGGGCCCCGGACGCCCGCAACCGGGGAGTCCGGGGCCCGACGTCGCGGGTCAGAGCGCGTAGGCCGCCAGGAAGCCGGCGTTGATGGCCTCGCCGACCTTGGCCGGCTGCACGCAGTCGCCCACCGGCACCACGTCCGCGCGGCCGGCCAGCGCCTCGGGCAGCGCGGTGTTCGGGCGGACGCCGAACGCCGACAGCACCGTGTCCGCGTCGACGTGGACCTGCTCGCCGTCGGGGCCGGTCGCCGACAGGCCCTTCTCGTCGACCGCCGTGACCGTGTGGCCGGTCAGGATCCGCACGCCCGCCTCGGCCAGCTGCCGGAGCAGGGTGATGCGGTTGATGACGATCATGTCCTTGGCGATCTCGGACGCCATCTCGACGATCGTCACCTCGTGGCCCGCCTGCGCGAGCTCCAGGGCCGAGTCCGCGCCCGACAGGCCGCCGCCGGCCACGACCACCCGCTGCCCGACCGGGGTCCCGAGGTGGAAGTCGAGCACCTCGACCACGTTCGGGCCGTCGATGCCGGGGATCGACCGCGGCACGATCGGCAGCGAGCCGGTCGCGACGATGATCTGGTCCGCGCCCTCGAGCTCGGGGGAGTCGGCCGTGATCTCCGTGCCGAGGTGCACCGTGACGGGCAGGTCGGCGAGCTGCCGCTCCCACCAGCCGACCATCCCGCGGAGCTCCTTCTTGAACCCCGGCGTCGCGGCGGGCCACAGCACCCCGCCCAGGTTGCTGCCCTTCTCGTACAGGTCGACGCGGTGGCCGCGCAGGCCCGCCACCCGCGCCGCCTCCAGCCCGCCGGGGCCGCCGCCCACGACGACGACGTGCTTCGGCCGCGGCGCGATGGTGAGCACCCGCTCGCGCTCGAACCCGACCTGCGGGTTGACCGCGCAGCCGAGGGCCTCGGCGAAGAACGCGTGGCCGACGCACATGGCGTTGCACCGGATGCAGGGGCGCACGTCGCCACGACGGCCCTCGCGGAGCTTGTTCGCCCACTCGGGGTCGGCGATCAGGCCGCGTCCGATGCCGGCGAAGTCGGCCTCGCCCGCGGCGATCACGGCCTCGGCGTTCTCCGGGGTCAGGTTGCCCACCGCCATCACGGGGATGGACAGGACCTCCTTCATCGCCTTCGCGGCCGGCGCCATGCACGCGTCGCCCAGGTAGTACGGCGGGAACACGTAGTCCATCGCCTCGTACGAGCCGTCGTCGGCGATCAGCAGGTCCAGGCCGGCGGCCTCGAGCACCACGGCGATCTTCCGCGACTCCTCGACCGTGCGACCGCCCGGGAACCGGTGGTCGACGGACAGCCGGAACGACACGGGCAGGCCGGGCGCCGCCTCCTTCACGGCCCGGATGATCTCGACGGCGAACCGGCACCGGTTCTCGGTGGAGCCGCCGTACTCGTCGGTCCGGCGGTTCCACACCGGGCTCATGAACTGGTCGACCAGGTAGCCGGTGTGCCCGTGGATGTCGAGGGCGTCGATCCCGGCCCGCGCGGCGCGGGCGGCGGCCTCGGCGTGCCGGCGGACGATCACCCGGATCTCGTCGGTCTCCAGCGGCCGGCACAGCACCTCGGGGTGCGCGTAGTGCGGGTTGTCGGACGCCGAGATCGGCAGCCGCTCCGGGTCGACGTTGTTGATGTTCCGGCCGAGGCCGGCCGTCAGCTGGAGCGAGATCCGCCCGCCGACCGCGTGGACCGACTCCGCCAGCGCGGTGAGGCCGGGCAGCGCGGCGTCGGTGTCGACCCGGCACAGGCCCGGGTTGATGACCTCGTAGTCCTGGGACACGGCGGAGATGCCGGTCATGACCAGGCCGGTGCCGCCCTTGGCGCGCTCCGTGTAGTACGCGATCTCGCGCTCGGTGATCAGGCCCTCGTGCGTGCCCATCTCGGTGCCCATGGGGGCGAGGGCGACGCGGTTGGGCAGGTCGAGCGAGCCGATGCGGCCCGGTTGCAGGACGTGGTCGAAGGTGGCGGTCATGTCGGGTCCTCCTGGGGCGAGAGCGGCGCGGCTGGGGGATGGCGCCGGGATTCCTGACGGATCAGCGAGACCTCTCGATCGTCGGATACCGACCGGGCGGTCAGCAGGGTCGTTCGTCCCGATCCGGGCGGATCTGCGCTGGTGGACGGGCGGGACCACCCGGATGCGTCGGCGGGGTGAAGGTCCTGCGCCTGGCCCGGTCCGGGCCCCGCGGGGCGGCCGTCGGCCCGTACCCTCGGGGCGTGACCCGCACCCGCACCCCCCGCCGCCGCGTCGGATGCGTCGTCGGCCTCACCGCCGCCGTCCTCGTCCTCGTCGGCGGCACCCTGCTCGCCGACCGCGTGACCCACTCGCTCGCCCAGGACGTGGCCGCGGACGCGGTGCGCTCCCAGCTCGGCGCGGTCGACCCCCGGGTCGACATCACCGGGTTCCCGTTCCTGACCCAGCTCGCCCGGGGCACGCTCGACGACGTGCACCTGACCGCGTCGGGGGCGACGCTCCGCGGGCTCGACGTCACCGACCTCGACGTCGTCGCCACCGGGGTGGCGGTGCAGGAGCCGCGCGGCGCCGAGCACGTGGTCGCGACCGCGACCGTGCCGACCGCGGCGCTGGAGACCCTGCTCCGCGAGCGCACCGGCTGGGACCTGGCGCTCGCGGTCGACGGCGAGTCCCTGGTGGCCACCGGCGCCGTGGCCGGCGTCCCGGTCGGCGTCTCGCTGACCCTCGCGCCCGCCGGCGCGGACGGCCTCGTCGCGACCATCACCAGCGCGTCGCTCGGCGGGTTCACCATCGACGCCGGGCTGCTGCCCGACGGCCTGGCGTCCCGGATCGCCGAGGTCGACGTCACCGACCAGCTGCCCGCCGGCGCCGAGGTGACCGGTGCCGTCGTCGGCCCGGACGGCCTGCACCTGACGGTCGAGCTGGCCGACGTGACCCTCGACAGCCTGTGAGCGGGTTCCTCGACACCCTGCGCACCCTGCCCGGGGAGATCTGGGACCGCGCCACCACCGTGCAGCCCGCCCCGGGGCAGGCCGTGCTGCTCGGCACGCTCGCGGCCGCGCTGCTCTGCCTCGCGGTCCCGGCGCTGTGGCACGTGTCCCGCCACCTCCTGACGATCGTGCACGAGGCGGCGCACGGCCTGGTCGCCGTGCTGTCCGGGCGCCGGCTGTCCGGCATCCGGGTGCACTCGGACACCTCGGGCCTCACGGTCTCCGTCGGGAAACCCCGCGGGCCGGGCATGGTGGCGACCGCGTTCGCCGGCTACGTCGGGCCGGCGGTGCTCGGGCTCGGGGCGGCGTGGCTGCTCGGGCGCGGGTACGCCGTGGGGCTGCTGTGGGCGCTCCTCGTCGTGCTGGTGGGAGTGCTGGTGCAGATCCGGAACTGGTACGGGCTGTGGGCCGTGCTGGTGACCGGGGTCGTGCTGGTCGGGGTGTCCTGGTGGGGGACCGCGGCGGTGCAGGTCGCGGTCGCGTACGCGGTCACCTGGTTCCTGCTCCTCGGGGCGCCGCGGGCGGTGCTCGAGATGCAGTCGCAGCGGCGGCGGGCGCGCGGCCGGGGGACGTCCGACGCGGACCTCCTGGCCCGGCTGACCCCGGTGCCGGGCGGGGTGTGGGTGGCGGTGCTGCTGCTGGTGTGCGTCGGGGCGCTGGCGCTGGGCGGGTCGTGGATCCTGGAGCGGCCGCTGCTCTGAGCGGGCGCGGGTCGCGCGGCAGCGGCGCGGTCACCCGCGCCAGCACGCCGCAGGGGGATACGCACCAGGTCGCGCGGGTGGAGTCGACGTGGGACCCGGGCACGTGGCGCCCGACCGTCGGCCCGGCAGTTCCGCCTGTCTACGCGCTCACTGCTCGACTGCCGCGCCGTGAGAGCCACACGGCCGACAGCGCGACGCTGGCGATCAGACCGGCGACGGAGATGAGTGCCGCGGGCCAGACGATGGCTCCTGCAGTTCCGGAGTCCTGACCCGCATCGCTGCGATCGAAAGCGATCGAGAACGAGACGGCGTACGCGATCACCGCCGCCACCGTCGTCGTCGCTGCGACGAGGAACAGCCTCTTCGAACGAGATTCGGTCATCGTTGCCCCCTATCGCCTGCGAACGTAGACGATGCCGCCGTGCACGCGCTCCGGTTCGCGCGAGACCTTCACATCCGCGGCAGCGGCACCCGGGGCTGCGCCTTCGACACGCGTAGCGCCGCACCAGGGCCGAGGCCGGCGCTCGCCGGCGCCTTGCCGGGGCGTGCCGGCCCGGCCGCGTCGATCGGCTCGGGGGTGCCCGGCGTCAGCCCGCGACCGCGCAGCCGTCGAGCTGGCGGCCCATCGCGTCGTGCTCCGCCTGCGTCACCCACAGGCCGTACGCCGCCTTTACCCGGACCTGCCGCACGACGTACGCGCACCGGTACCCCGTGCTCGGCGGCAGCCAGGTCGCCGCGTCGCCGTCGCCCTTCGCGCCGTTGGTGGGGCCGTCGACCGCGAGCAGGTTGGCCGGATCGTTGGCGAACTGCCTCCGGGTCTCCGCGTCCCACTGCTGCGCGCCCTTCTGCCACGCGTCCGACAGCGCGACGACGTGGTCGATCTGCACGGCGGCGCTGCTCGGGCCGCGCTCGAACGCGATCACCTCGTCGGTGTACGGGTCCGCCAGGGTGCCGGTGAGCACCACGCAGTCGTGCGTGCCGGCCTCGAACGTCACGTCGGTGAGGTCGCGGGCCAGGACGTCGTTCCGGGTGTCGCAGCCGTTGCGGTCGACGTCTGCCCACGCGGGGCCGAACTGGTCGCGGTCGTAGCCGGTCTTCGGGGCGCGGCCCTTGACCGCGAGCCCGGCGAGCTCGGTGCGGGCGCGGTCGAGGTCGGCGGCGGTGACCGGGAACCGGGCCGACTCGCGGGCCTCGGACCACACCGGCAGCCCGGCGCCGAGGGCCACCGCGACGACCAGCACCAGCCACGCCCACCCCAGCCGACCGCCCCGGGCGCGGCCCCTCGGCTTCCGGGCCGGCGGGCGGCCTCGGGGGGAGGAGGCGAGCGGCGTGCGGGCGGCGCGGGTGGTGCGGGTGGTGCTGGTCACCGCGGAACGGTCGCACACGGGACCGACACGACACCTCCTCCCCACCCGGACCGGCGCGCCGCCCCGCGACCGCGCGGGCGCCCTAGCGTCGGTGCGGGAGGTGGCGCGGTGCGGACGAGGCGTGACCAGGGCGGACGCCCGTGGGTGGCGACCGGGGTGGCCGGCGCGCTCGTGGTGGCGGCGGGGCTCGCGACGGCGCGGTACGGCTCCGGGGCGGCCGCCGACGCCCTGGGAGACGCCCTGTACGCGGCGCTGGTCACGCTGTTGGTCGGGCCCGCCCTGCCCCGGTGGTCCGCCCCGGCGCGGGCCGGGCTCGCGCTCGGTCTGTGCTGGGCGGTCGAGCTCGCCCAGCTCACCGGGGTGCCCGCCGCCGCTGCCGACGCGTGGCCGCCGCTGCGGTACCTCCTGGGCACCACGTTCGTCGCGACCGACCTGCTCTGGTACGCGGTGGGGGTGCTGCTCGCCGTGTGCGGCACGACGCTCGCCTCCCGGGTCGGCGGCGCCCGGCGCACCGCGGTCACCCCAGGCTGACGCGGGCGAGCCCAGCGGCGCGGCCGGGTCGGGGCCGGTCTGGGGACGACGCACAGGCCGCGGCCCTGTGGTCGTCCCGGTGCGCCCGCGGCATCATGGCGACCACGCCGGCAGCCCGCGCCGCAGCCCAGCGGGCGACACCGAGGAGGGCGTGATGCGCGAGGTCGTCGCGAGGACCGCGCGCCCCGGGCGCTGGCTGTGGGCCGGGGTCGCGGGGCAGGCCCTCCTGCTGGCGTCCTGGGTGCCGCGGCTCGACGGCGAGGAGCGCGGCCTCGCCGCCTTCTTCGTGACCGCGTCCGGCCTGCTCATCGTGATGGCGGTGGTCCTCGCGGTGGTCGACCTGCGGGCGACGCTCGTGCTCACCGAGGACGCGCTCCTCCTGGAGCGGCGGTGGCGACCGCTGCGCATCCCCCGGGACGCGGTGCTGGCGGTGGACGGCAACATCCACGGCCGGCCCTCCTGGTCGGAGTCCGTGGTGCTCACGGTGGCCGGGCGCGACCGGCCGGTGCGCCTCGGCGGGTTCGAGGTGCCCGCCCGCGTGCTGATCCCGCGGCTGCAGGAGTGGGCCGGGGTCGGGGACACGGCGCCTGCGTCCGAGGGCTCCGCGTCCCCGACCTGACCGGGCCGGGTGCTCCGGCGAGCCGGACGCGCGCACGCGGGGGCGGCGGCCAGACTGGCCGCGTGGTGCGCGAGCTCGTCGTCCTCGGGACGGCCTCCCAGGTCCCGACCCGGACGCGCAATCACAACGGCTACCTGCTCCGGTGGGACCGCGAGGCCTACCTGTTCGACCCCGGCGAGGGCACCCAGCGGCAGCTCACGCTGGCCGGCGTCGCCCCGCCGTCGATCACCCGGATCTGCCTCACGCACGTGCACGGCGACCACAGCTACGGCCTGCCGGGCGTGCTGTCCCGGATGGTGCTGGACCGGGTCGAGCACCCGGTGCACCTGCACTACCCGGCGGAGGGCGAGGCGGTGGTGCGGGCGCTCGTCGGGCTCGCGACGCCGGGGCTCGACCTGCGGCTGCACCCGCACGGGTCGGCCGGCGAGGTGGCCCCGGGGCTCACCGTCGAGCCGCTGCGGCACCGGGTGCAGACCTTCGGCTACCGGCTCGCGGAGCCCGACGGCCGGACCCTGCTGCCGGACCGGCTCGCCGCGGCGGGGATCGCCGGACCCGACGTCGGGCGGCTGCAGCGCGACGGGCGGATCGGGTCGGTCGGGCTCGCGGACGTCAGCGTGCCGCGGCGCGGGCAGCGGGTGGCGGTCGTCATGGACACCGCCCCGTGCCCGGGCGCCGAGGCGCTCGCGGAGGGCGTCGACCTGCTGCTCGCGGAGTGCACCTTCGCCGACGAGGACGCGGACCTGGCCGCCGACTACCGGCACCTGACCGCCGGGCAGGCGGGGGCGCTCGCGGCGGGTGCCGGGGCGCGGACGCTGGTGCTCAGCCACTTCTCCGGGCGGTACGCCGACCTCGCGCCGCTGGGGGAGCAGGCCCGCGCCGCGGCGGGGTCGGCCGTGGTGCACGTCGCCCGCGACCTGGACCGGTTCGTCCTGCCCCGGCGCCGGGCGGCGGCCTGACGCGGGCTCAGTCCCGCCGCGGCGCCACCCCGCGCACGTCGGCGACGGGGAACCGCCGCCGCGCCTCGGCCTGCTTGTCCAGCGTCGCCGCCAGCACGTCGACGCCGAGCACGTCCGCCAGCCGCAGCAGGTAGACCAGCACGTCGGCGATCTCCTCGCCCGCGCGGCGGCGCCGGTCGGGGTCGGCGAAGTACGCCACCGCGTCGCCCGCGGGCAGCCACTGCACGAGCTCGGCGAGCTCGCCCACCTCGCCGACCAGGGCCAGCACGAGGGACTTGGGGTCGTGGAACTGCTCCCAGTCGCGCTCGGCGCTGAACTCGCGGATGAGCGCGGTCAGCCGCGCGAGGTCCCCGGTCCCGCCGGCGGCGGGGGATGCGTCGGTCACCCCCTCAGCATCGCAGCCGCGCACCAGGTCGGGTTCCGCGCTCTCCGGCGCGGGAGTGCCGACGTCGGCGGCCCGTGCGGCGGGCGGCGCGGGTCAGGCGAGGAGCCAGGTGGGCGAGCCGAGGTAGCGCTCCGCGACCAGGACCGAGCCCGCCGGCTGCTCGGCGCGGAGCGCGCCCGACGGGCCGCCGCGCGGGTCCGTCACGGTCCGGCCGAGCAGCTGCAGCCGGCGCAGCATGGACAGCGCGCACGCGGTGCGGGCGTCCTGCCGGGTCAGCGGCCGCACCTCCTGGTAGCCCGCCACCCAGGACTGCGCGCGGGCGGCCGCGTCCGGCAGGTGCTCGACGTAGGACAGCGCCGCCGCCAGGTCCAGCACGAACCAGGAGAACCCGCAGTCGTCGAAGTCGATCAGCGTGAGGTCGTCGCCGCCGCCGAGCAGCAGGTTCCCGGGCCGCAGGTCCGCGTGCACGAGGCCCCAGGAGTCGGGGGCGCGGGACGCGGCGCGCAGGGCGTCGAGGGCGGCGTCGCGTGCCCGCCCGAGCAGCGCGAGGTCGGCGGCGGGCAGGCGGGCCTGCTCCCACGCGCCCCACCGGCTGCCCGGACCGACCAGGTCCGCGGGCTCCCACGTCGGCCGGACGAAGTCGCGGGGCCGGTGGAAGCCCAGGGCGTGCTCGTGCAGGAGCGCGGCGGTGGTGCCGACCCGGCGGTGCCAGGCCCCGGGGTCGTCGGCGCCGGCGAGCGCGTCCGCCAGCGCGTCCTCGAGCGAGGGCCCGGGCACGTACCGCCAGGTCAGGCAGACCCAGTGCCGGTCGTCGTCGTCGGGCACCAGGGCGACGTCCCGGCCGTCCACCGGCGGGACGTCGCCCTGGTGCCCGGACCGCGCCCGCCGCGCCGAGCGCGGCCATCCAGGCCACCTCCGACTCGACCGCCGCGGTGTCCTCCATGTAGGCGGGCGGCGCGACGCGGGTCACCGCGACCGGCCGGCCGGCCACCGACACCCGGAACGTCGCGTTGTGCGAGAGCGCCAGCAGGTCGACGGTCGTCCGCCCGGGCTCCCAGCCCCAGGCCGCGCACAGGGCGGCGTGCAGCCACCGCGGCGCGGGCGCGCCGACCGCCAGCCGCCCGAACGGCGGGTCCGGCTCCGCGAGCCCGGTGCTGCCGAGCGTGTCGTCGGTCGTCATGGCCACCTGCCCCCGGGGTGCTCGCGTCCTCGCCGGGCCGTGCGGCCCGAGCCGAGTGTCGGGGGGCGCGCACCGGGGCCGACAGGGGCGCGGCCGGGATTTCACGCAGGTGTCACCCGGGCCCGGCGGCGGTGACGCCGCGGAAACACCGCCGTCCCCGCGCCGCCTCAGACGCCGACGAGCGCGGCGCTCACGTCCCACAGCCGGCGGGCGAGGTCGGCGTCCGCGGCCTGCGGCGGCGGCACGGCGGCGCGCCCCTGCTCGAGGTACCCGCCGGGCGCCCAGTCGACCCCCGGCGTGCCGGTGGCGAGCGCCGCGAGGTAGTCGCCCCCCTGCTCCGGGGTGATCGTCAGCAGCCGGCGCAGGGGCGTGTGGTAGACGAGCCGCATCAGGTGGTTCGTCTCCTTGGCGAAGCTCGTGGCGACGATGCCCGGGTGGAACGCCACCGCCGCGAGGCCCTGCCCGCCGTACCGGCGCTGGAGCTCGACCGTGTGCAGGACATTCGCGAGCTTCGCGTCGCCGTACGCCTTCGCCGGGCGGTACCGGCGCTCGTTGCCGAGGTCGTCGAGGTCGATCCGGCCCCAGCGCGCGGCCGCGACGCTCGAGGTCGCCACCACCGACGCCCGGCTCTCCACCAGCGTCGGCAGCAGCAGGTGCGTGAGCAGGAACGGCGCCAGGTGGTTCACCTGCAGGGTGCGCTCGAACCCGTCGGCGGTGACGGATCGCGGGCCCATGATGCCGCCGGCGTTGTTGGCCAGGACGTCGATCCGCGGGTAGGCGGCCCGCAGCTCGGCGCCGAGGCGGCGCACCTGGTCGAGCTCGGCGAAGTCGGCGAGGTGGTGCGGGGCGCCCAGGCCCGCCGCGACCGCGGCCGTGCGTGCCGGGTCGCGCCCGACGAGCACGACCCGCTCGCCCGCGCCGGCCAGCCGGCGTGCGGCGGCGGCGCCGATGCCGTCGCTGGCGCCGGTGATCACGATCGTCCGTCCGGGCACGTGGTCCTCCGCCGTCGGGGTGCCGACCCGGGTCCGGAGCGGTCCGCGACACCCTAGGGTGCTGCCGTGACCCCCGCCTCCCCGGCCGCTCGCCGTCGCGCCCGCACGTCCGCCGTCCGCACCTCCGAGCCCCGCCTCGTGCCCCCGGTGCTGGTCCGGGACCACCGCGTGCGGGTGCCCGTCGACCGCGAGGACCCGTCCCGGTACCCGACGATCGAGGTGTTCGCGCGCGAGCTCGTCGACCCGGCCCGGGACGCCGAGGACCTGCCGCTGCTGCTGTTCCTGCAGGGCGGCCCCGGTGGCATGGGCCCGCGCCCGCTCGGCGGCGGCTGGTGGTCGACGGCCCTGCGCACGCACCGGGTGGTGCTGCTCGACCAGCGCGGCACGGGGCGGTCGTCCCGGGTCGACGGCCGGACGATCGCCCGGTTCGGCTCGGGCGAGGAGGCCGCCGACTACCTGGCGTGCTTCCGGGCGGACGCGATCGTCGAAGACGCGGAGGCGGTGCGCCGCGCGGTGTACGGCGGGCGCCGCTGGTCGACGCTCGGCCAGTCCTACGGCGGGTTCCTCACGCTCACCTACCTGTCCCGGCACCCCGAGGCGCTGACCGCCTGCTACGTGACCGGCGGCCTGCCCGGCGTCGCCGCGACCGCGGAGGACGTGTACGCGCGGACGTTCCCGCGGCAGGCCGCGCGGGTCGCCGCGTTCGCGCGCCGGTACCCGGAGGACGTCCAGCTGCTCGGGGCGCTCGCGGACCGGCTCGCCGCCGGGGACGTCGCGCTCCCCGACGGCGACCCGTTCACCGTGCGCCGGCTGCAGACGCTCGGCATGCCGCTGGGCATGAGCACCGGGGTGGACGCGCTGCACTGGCTGCTCGACACCGTCGACCTGGACGCGGACGGGGCGCCGGACGACGCGTTCGCGCTCGCCGTGCAGACCCAGACCGGCTTCGACGCGAACCCGCTGTACGCCGTGCTCCAGGAGGTCATCTACCACCAGGGCGAGCGCGCGGGCGGGTGGGCGGCGCAGGCCGAGCTCGACCGCCGGCCCGACCACGCGCCCGACGCCCGGCCGCTCGCGCTCACCGGCGAGGCGGTGTTCCCGTGGATGTTCGACGAGATCCGGGCGCTGCGGCCGTTCCGGGCGGCGGCGGAGGCGCTCGCGGCCCGCACGTCCTGGCCCGCGCTGTACGACCCGGAGCGGCTCGCGGCCAACGAGGTGCCGGTGGCCGCGGTGCAGTACGTCGACGACCCGTACGTGGACCTGGACCTGGCGACCGGCACGGCGGACGCGGTGGGGAACGCGCAGGTGTGGGTGACGAACGAGTACCTGCACGACGGCCTGCGGGCCGCGGGCGACGTGATCCTGCCCCGCCTGGTGGACCTGGCGGCGGGCCGCCGGACGGTCACCCGCTCCTGACCGCGGGGCGCGGCGTTCACACCGTGCGGATGTCGTACTCGCCGAGCCGGGCGTCGACCGTCGCCAGCACCAGGTCCTCGACCTGCGCCTGGCACGCGAGCATGCGGTCGAACGGGTCGCGGTGGTGCCAGGGGAGTCCGCGCAGCGCCGCGGCGTGCTCGGGCGTGAACGGCACGGGGGCGATGCCGTCGTCGACCAGCGGCGTGACGACGTCCGCGGGAGCGGTCAGCTTGCCCAGCGAGCTCTTGATGGCGATCTCGGCGACGCTGACGGCGGAGAAGTGCACGTCGTTGCCGGGGTCGGCGATCAGCTCCCGATGGCGCGCGCCCAGCTGAGGATCGTCGGCGAGCCACCAGAGGACCACGTGGGTGTCGAGCAGGAGCCTCATGCGCCGTACCAGTCGCCCGCGTCGGCGTCGGTGAGGGTGTCGAAGTCCGCCCCGATCGCGATCTGCCCACGCAGGGCCCCCGGACGCCGACGCTCCGGCCGCCGCTCGAGCGGCAGCAGCCGGGCCACCGGCCGGCCGCTGCGGGTGAGGATGATCTCCTCGCCGTGCTCGGCGCGGCTCACGAGCCGCGACAGGTGGGTCTTGGCCTCGTAGATGCTCACCGGGACGCCCATGACACGATTGTCGCGACCTTGGTCTGGTCTGGTCAACCAGAGGCCGGTGCGGCGGTCCCGGGTTCAGAGCAGGCGGCGCGAGCCCGGGCGGACGACGCGGAGCCAGCGGTAGCCGTACGCCGGCAGCTCCACCTCGACCCGGCCGTCCGGGTCGACCTCGCAGGCCCCGTCCTCCAGCAGGTCGACCAGGCGGACCGGGTCGTCGTCGCCGGCCGCGCTGCGGGTGGTCGCGGTGCCGTCCGCGGGCCCGGCGTCGCCCGGCTCCCGGACCAGGTCCCGCAGCCGCAGCGGCACGGTGACCGCCTCCGGCCCGAGGTTGTGCACCGCGATCATCGACGCGTCCTGCCAGGTCGACCGGTGCGCGAGCACGGCGGCGTGCGGCTGGTCGAGGATCTCCGCGCGCTCCGCCCAGCCGAGCTCCGGGCACTCCCGGTACCGCCGCACCAGCGTCTTCACGAACGACAGCAGCGAGTCCGGGTCGCGCCGCTGGTCGGCGACGTTGACGTGCTGGGGCGCGAAGCCGCCCTCGACCACCGGGCCGGCGAGCCGGCGCGGGGCCGCGGCCGAGAAGCCGCCGTTGCGGCCCGACGTCCACTGCATCGGCGTGCGGACGGCGAGCCGGCCGTCGGCGGCGAGGTTCTCGCCCATGCCGATCTCCTCGCCGTAGAACAGCACGGGCGTGCCGGGCAGCGTGAACAGCAGGGAGTAGACCATCCGGACCCGGCGCGGGTCCCCGTCCAGCATCGGCGGCAGCCGGCGGCGCAGCCCGCGGCCGTAGAGCTGCATGTCCTCGTCCGGACCGAAGGCCGCGAACACCTCGGCGCGCTCGTCGTCCGAGAGCTTGTCCAGCGTCAGCTCGTCGTGGTTCCGGACGAACGTCGCCCACTGCGCGTCGTGCGGGATGTGCGGGCGGTCGCGCAGGGCCTGGGCGAGCGCGCCGGCGTCCTGCCGGGCCAGGGACAGGTACATCTGCTGCATGGCGACGAAGTCGAACTGGAGGTTCAGCTCGTCGCCCTCCGCCGACCCGTCGCCGTCTTGGTCGCCGAAGAACATCCGCTGCTCCTCGTACGGCAGGTTCACCTCGCCCATGAGGATCGCGTCGCCGGTCCGCCGGCTCAGGAACGACCGCAGCGCCTTGAGGAACTCGTGCGGGTGCTCGATGTCGTCGTGCGGGGAGTTCGCCGCGTCCGCGAGCATGAACGGCACCGCGTCGACCCGGAACCCGGCGAGCCCGAGCTCCGCCCAGTAGCCGACGACCTTGGCGATGGCGTCCCGGACCTGCGGGTTCGCGGTGTTGAGGTCGGGCTGGTGCCGGTAGAACCGGTGCCGGTACCAGGCGCCCGCCTGCTCGTCGTACGTCCAGATCCCCTGCTCCTGGTCGGGGAAGATCACCTCGTCCGCCGTGGGCGGGGGCTCCTCGGTGCGCCAGACGTAGAAGTCCCGGAACGGGTTGTCCGGGCTGCTCCGCGCGGCCTTGAACCACGGGTGCCGGTCGGACGTGTGGTTGACGACCAGGTCGGCGATGACCCGGATGCCGCGGTCCTTCGCGGTCCGGATCAGCTCGACCAGGTCGCCGGCGTCGCCGAGGCGCGGGTCCACCCCGAAGAAGTCGGTGATGTCGTAGCCGTCGTCCCGGTCGGCCGTCGGGTAGAACGGCATCAGCCACAGGCAGGTGACGCCGAGGTCGGCCAGGTGGTCGAGGCGCTGCACCAGGCCGGGGAGGTCGCCGACGCCGTCGTCGTTCCAGTCCATGTACGTCTCGACGTCCAGGCAGTAGACGACGGCGTTCTTCCACCACAGGTCGCCGGTGTCGCGGATCCTCATGCGTCCGCCGCCTCGGTGCCGGCGTCGACGGCCCGGAGCGCCGGCAGCAGGTGCTCGGCCGCCAGGTCGATGAACGCGTCCAGCGACGACGGCGGGTGCGTGACCGTGGGCGCGGCGTCGTCGTGCTTGCCGTGGTCCGGCCGGACGTCGGTGGCCACCTGGTGCAGGTAGACCTCGTCGAACCCGATCTCGACCAGCTCGACCAGGCGGTCGCGGAGCCGGGCGGGGTCGTGCTCGATGATCACCCCGGTGCTCAGGGTGTCGTCGTCGACGGTGGCGGCCAGCTCGTCGAACGCCTCCGGCATCGCGATGTCCCACGCGGCCGGCGGCCCGGCGGCGTTGCCCGCCCACTGCTCGCGCGCCAGGCGCCAGGCCTCGCCCGGGTCCGACGCGTAGGACACGTGCACCTGGAGCGAGATCGGACCGCGGCCGCCGGCGTCGCGGTACTCCCCGACGACCCGGCGCATCGTCTCGACGTCCTGGTTCACCGTGACCAGGCCGTCGGCCCAGTCGGCGTGCGCGCGGGCGGTCTCCGGCGTCACGGCGGGGCCGATCAGCCGGGGCGGGACCTCGGGCAGCGTCCACAGCTGGGCGCGGTCGACGGTCACCAGCCCGTGGTGGGTGACCTCCTCGCCCGCGAGCAGCGCGCGGATGATCTGGACGCACTCGCGCAGCCGGGCGTCCCGCTCGGGCTTCGGCGGCCACGGGTCGCCGGTGATGTGCTCGTTCATGTTCTCGCCGGACCCCAGCGCGACCCAGAACCGGCCCGGGTACATCGCGGCGAGCGTGGCGGCCGCCTGGGCGATGATCGCCGGGTGGTACCGCTGGCCGGGCGCGTTCACGGTGCCGAACGGCAGCCGGGTGGTGGCCAGCGCGGAGCCGAGCCAGGTCCAGGCGAAGCCGGAGTGGCCCTGGTTCGTGCCCCACGGCGCCCAGTGGTCGGAGCACATGGCGGCGTCGAAGCCCGCCTCCTCCGCGTGCTGGACCGCCGCGAGGAGGGCGGACGGGTGGACCTGCTCGTGCGAGCTGTGGAAGCCGACGCGGGTGGTCATGCCCCCTGTTCCTACCGGCTGCGGCGCCGGCCCGCGCGGCGAGCGGGGCCTCCCTGCAGCGGGCGCGGCGGGGTGCAAGGGACGTCACAGGCGTCCCAGGCCCTTCGCCGGGGGATCCGCGCGGGCGGACGACGTAGGCTTCTGCGACGTGGCGACCTTCTCCGCCGTGACGCGCGCGCACATCCTCCAGGCCATCGCCGAGCACGACTCCCGCGGGGCCGACGGCTTCCTCGGCGTCTACGGCTTCCCCGCCGGCGGCGGCTTCTTCCTCCACGAGGACCGCCCCTACCCGACGACCGCGATCCTCGGTGTCGCGCACCGGTTCGCGACCGGGCGGCTCGCGGGTGCCGACGAGTTCCACGGCGGCGAGGAGGCGGCCCAGGCGCTGCTCGCCCGGCGCGGTTTCGACGTTCCGCAGGCCGCTGCCGCGCGCGCCGCCGCCCCGGCCCGGACGCGCCCGACCGAGCCGAAGGCTCCGCGGGCGCCGCGCGCCGCCGCGACGCCGCGCGCGAGGAAGCCCGAGCCGGTCGAGTTCACCAAGACGTGCCCGACGTGCTCGATGGTGCTGCCGGGCACCGGGATCTGCGACTACTGCGACTGACGCGGTTCGACGCCGGCCGTCGGCCAAGGGCCGCCGGTCGATCCGCCGCCGCCGGGCGTCGGCACGCCCGCGGGAGCGCGCCGCGGCGCGGCTGACACCGACGCGCCCGGTGCCCGCGGCCGGACCGCGTACCCGAGGTCGCCGAGCGCCTCCGCAGCGGCCGCCGGGTCGTCCCGGACCGCGGCGCGGAGCTGGACCGCCCGCCACCGCGTCCGCCCGGCGCACACCGCCGCGCGCCAGCCGGGCCGGGTGTCGAGGCCGAACTCCCGGACCAGCATCTCCAGGACGTCCTCGAACGACGGCCGGAACCGGTGGCCGCCGAGCGGGAAGTGGAGCGTCGAGACGCGGGGCACCTGGCCGCGGCGGACCGCCGAGGTGCGGGCCTGCCCGCGGAGCCGGTAGCCGGCGGCCATCATCGCGAACACGAGCTCGTCGCGGTGCCCGTGCACGTTGAGGTGGGCCGCCGGGACCTTGTCGTCCGTCCCGGCGTCGTAGTCGTACCGGAACAGCGGCTCCTCGGTGCCCTCCGCGGTGACCGCCATCGTCGACCGGCGGACGGCCAGGTACCGGCCGGTGTGGTCCCAGCCGCAGTCGAAGGACGCGCGCAGCCGGAGCACGACGACGCCGTCGACGGCCAGCGGGAGTCCGTCGGGCGGCTCCTGCTGGACCATCTGGTGCGTCAGCGGGGTCGCCGTCGGGCGGACCTCGAACGTGCCGGGATCGCCCGGGACGACGCCCCGCAGGGTGCTGCGAAGGTCCGCGGCGAACCGCTGCGTCACGTCCGCCAGCGACCCACCCTCCCGCGAGTCGGCGCCGTCGGGCCGGGCGGTCGCCTCGTCACTCACCGAGCATCCTGCCCAGCGTGAGGTACTCCTCGTACGCGATGCGCTGCTCGCGCGAGAGCTGCCAGGTCTCGTAGCGCTCCTCGATCGTCTCGAGGTCGAGACCGATGCTCGCGAGCTCCGTCGCCCGCTTCTCCCGCATCTCCTCCGGGGTCATGATGACGAGCCTGCCGTAGCTCTTGGGGATGACCTGCATGATCGTTCCTCGGACGTCGACGGGCGATCCCTCGGGGGCGGCTGCCGGACCGACGCCGCTCACGCTAGCCGCATCGCGCTGTGCGGTGTCCAGCCCCGCTTTCGCGGCGCCCGCGCACCGGCGCGCGTGGCCCCGGACGCCCGGGCGTCACCCCCGCGCCGGCACCACCGCGTCGACCGCCTCGAGGATCTTGTCCAGCACCACGGCCCGGTCGAACTGCAGCGCGAACTCCCGCGCCGCGTCCGCCCACTCCTCGCGCTCGGCACCCGTGACGCCGAGCGCCCGGTCGAGCGCCGCCGCGATGGCCGCCGGGTCCTCCACCGGCACGATGATCGCCGTGTCGCCGACCGCCTCCGGGATGCCGCCGGTGCCGGTGGTGATGACGGGCCCGCCGCCGGACAGCATCTTCTCGACGAGCGCGATGCCGAACGTCTCGACGAACTCCGGCCGCGGCTTGCTCGGCAGCACGTACGCGGCCGCGCCGGCCATGAGGTGCGGCTTCTCGTCGTCCGACACGTCGTCGAGGAACAGCACCCGGTCGGCGACGGGCGACGCGGCGGCGTGCGCCCGCAGCTGCGCCGCCTCCGGCCCGTTCCCGGCGATCACGAGGCGGTGCGTCCCCGGGGCCGTGCTGGCGGCGTACCCGTCGATCAGGTCGTCCACGCCCTTGGCGGCGGCCAGGCGGGACAGGTAGAGCACGTAGCCGTCGCGGTCGAGGCCGCGGGCGCCGAGCACCGCGTCCGTCTCGGCGTCGTCGCGCGACAGGTACTGCGCGACGTCGACGGCGGGGTAGGAGATCCGGACCCGCTCGCGGCACTGCGCGGCGAACGTCGTGCCGTGCTTCGCGTCGAGCGCCTCGGCCTCCGAGACGATCAGGTCGCGGGTGTACTCGGACACCGCGAGGCAGACGTCGTGCTCGAGGTAGGAGGAGAGCACGTGCGCGGCGGCGCCGAACTGGTCCGCCTCGACGCAGGCGCGCACGACGTTGGTGACGTCGGAGCCGACCGCCTCGGCGACCGTGGTCACGTCCACGGGCAGGCCGGTGCGCCGGGCGACGTGCACCGCGTCCGCGACGGCCGTGGCGTGCGGGCTCAGGTACAGCGACAGCGCGACCGTGGGCACGCCGTCCGTGAACAGCTCGACCAGGCGGCCGATCAGCCCCGCCACGTAGCGGCCGTCCGGCACCTTGTAGTCGCCCACCGGTCCGGGGCGCTCGACGACCACCCCGTCGCGGTACGGCATGACGCGGTCGAGCGGCTTGAGCGGCAGGCCGGCCGCCTGCAGGCGGTCGATCGGCCAGGTGATGATCCGGACCTCGTCGAACCCGCGGTCGAGCGCGGCCTCGGCGAGGTTCCGGGCCTCGCCGGAGTGGCCGCAGATGACCGGGTCGGCGCGCACGACGATGACGAGGCGGCGGTCGACCCGGCGCGCGGGCGCCGCGTCGGCGGTGGTGCTGAGGGTCGCGTCGGTCACGGCAGGCCTCCGGGAGGATCGTGCGGCAGGGGTGGGGAGTGCGGCGCCGGTGTCAGGCGCGGCTGGTGCTGAGCGACGGCGGCCGGGCGGCGGCGGTCCACGGGCCCGGCTCCGGGCCGAGGTCGACCTGGAGCCGGCCGCCGGCGTGCAGCTCCGTGCCGGTCAGCCACGTGCGGTCGAGGTCCACCCCGTCCAGCCGGACCCGCTGCACGTACTGCGCGGGCCGGTCGGGCTCGGGTTCCACGAACCCGCTGGTCTCGACCGTGAACGCCTTCCCGCCGACGTCGACCCGGGCCTCGCGCCACGCGGGTGCGTTCACCAGGAACAGGTTCTGGCCGGCGACCGGGAACAGCCCGAGCGTCGCCCACACGTACCAGGACGACAGCCCGCCCGAGTCGTCGTTGCCGGGCAGGCCGCCGCGGCCGGTGCCGAACTGCTGCTGCGTGATCGCGTGCACCACCTCGGCGGTGCGGTCGGGGCGCCCGGCGTACTGGTACGCCCAGGGCGCCTCCATGTCCGGCTCGTTGTTCAGGCCCTCGAACCGGTGCAGCGCGTAGCCGGCGAGCATCTCGTCCTCCGAGGGGGCCAGCCCCGGCTGCTTCACCGGGTCGGCGCCGTACCCGAAGAACCGGTCGAGCAGCGCCACGAAGGCGTCGTCGCCACCCGCCAGGTCGATCCGCGCCGCCATGTCGTGCAGCAGCCGGAACGAGTAGTTCCACCGGCCGCCCTCGTAGAACGTCGAGTCGCGCAGCAGGCCGGTCGCCGGGTCGAACGCGTTCCGCCACCGGCCCGCCAGCGGGGCGAACTGGTCGAGCAGCGTCCGGTCGCCGACCTGCCGGGCGATGACCGCGGTGCAGAAGTAGCCGAACGCCAGGTCCAGCGTGTGGCTGATCGGGTGCGTGCGGCCGTGCAGCAGGAACTCCTCGCCGTACGTCCGGCGCAGGTCGTTGTGCAGGTGCACCAGCGCCCAGTCCCAGTCGAACGGCAGCCCCAGCGCGCACAGGTCGGCGAGGAACGTGTGCGCCAGCGCGCTGCCCTGCCGGGAGAACCGGTCGGCGCCGCGGGCCATCCGGTAGCCGATCGGGAAGTTCCCCTCCTCCTCGGCGATGTGCAGGATCGCCGTCGCCAGCTCGATCGCCTTGTCCGGCACCAGCGCCGTGAGCAGCGGGAGCTGCGTGCGGTAGATGTCCCACATCGTCGCGATGTCGTACGCGAACGGGGTGTCGGTCGGCCAGAACGGGCTCTCGTCCGGCGCGAGGCAGGGCTTGATCAGCGAGTGGTACAGCGCCGTCGACAGGACGGTCTGCTTGCCCGCGTCCGGGGTGTCGACCTGAACCTTGCCGAGCTGGCGGCGCCACTCGTGCGCCGTGCGCGCCCGCCGCTCCGCGAACGACGACGGCCCCGGCCCGCACTCGCGGACGAGGTTCTCGCGCGCCTGCGCGACGCCGCGCAGCGAGAAGCCGAACCGCAGCTCGACGACCTGCCCCGGCTCGGTCGGCCCGGCCCACATGAGGCCGAACGGGCGCAGCGTGGTCGGGCGGATGCGGTCGAAGTCGAGCCGGGTGCCGCCCGGCATCAGGCGGCGGTCGTACCAGAGCAGCTGCCGCCAGTGCGGGGTGTCGCACTCCACGTGCACCGCGAGCGACGCCCCCTCGACGGTGATCTCGCCCTGCGCCACGCCCGGCTCGACCGACTCGAGGTGCGCCCGCAGCGGCACGGTCCGGCCGTAGGGGATGTCGAGGCCGCCGAGGCTCAGGTCGATGACCAGCCGCGCGTCCCGGTGCGCGGGGAACGTGTACCGGTGCACCGCCGACTTCGGGCCGACGGTGACCTCGCACCGGATGCCGGAGTCCAGCGTCGCGGCGTAGTAGCCGGGCTCGGCACGCTCGTCCGACACGTCCCAGAGCTGCCCGAGGTCGTCGAGCGGCTGCAGCATCGGGGTGACGCGCACGTAGTTGTAGTACTTGCGGATCGCGCCGGTGCCGGACTGCTGGAAGTGCGTGAACCCGGAGGCGCGCTGGGTCGCGTGCAGGGCGGGCGGCAGGCCCTCGGTCGACAGGTCGTACCGCCCGTACCCGGTGGGGTAGGCGCCCGAGTAGGCGCACGCGCTCACCATGCCGAGCGGGTACGTCGCGCCGGGGTGCGTGTTCCCCACCTGCGGCTTCGGCCACCACCAGGTGGCGGCGAGCCCGGACTGCGGGGGCAGCGCCGTGGC
>NZ_DASQCJ010000229.1:0-28780 GCF_035634735.1 Cellulomonas sp. | reverse complement strand
GGGGACCACCTGCGCCCACAACCTCGGGCCCCTGTGCCGCACCCACCACCGGCTCAAGACCGCCGGCATCCTGCGCGTGCACCAACCCACCGCCGGCGAGTTCGTCTGGCGCACCCCCACCGGGCACGCCTTCCGCGTCCGGCCCGGGACCGAGGAGCCGACCCTCCACCTCGCCCGACCGCCGCGTCCCCCGGACCCGGCGCCCGCGTTCTGACCGTCGTCCCGCTGGCGCCCTGACCGGAGGCTGGCGGATGGGCCTCGCCGCCGGCCACGTCGACGACACGCGGTGTCCGCGCGCCGTCCAGCCCGACCGAGGTCGGCCGACGCCCGGGGTCATGCGGATGGGCTCGGTCCCCGTCCGGCGTCGGCGGCCCGCCTGAACCGGTCCGCCAGCAGCGAGCAGGCGTCGGCGAGCTCCTGCGGCGCGACCAGCAGCACCTCGGCGTCGAACCGCGCCGCCGACGCCGCCAGGGCCACCCACGACCACGAGCCCAGCGTGACGCGGCTCCGGCCCCCGCCCACGTCCTCGACGACCCCGTCCGTCACGAACGGGGCGACGTCCCGGGCGTCGGCGTCGAGCACCAGCGTCCCGCGGCACGGCCAGCCGCCGTCCGCCGTGGTGGCGCCGCGAAACCGGGCGGCGGCGAACGCCTCGACGTCCCCGCCCGGGAGCTCCCGTGGGGCGAACCGCGCCCCTCCCGGAGTGCGCGGCCGGACGCGGTCGGCGCGGAACACCCGCCAGTCGTCACGGTCGAGGTCCCATGCCACGAGGTACCAGCGACCGGCCCGCGCGACGAGGTGGTGCGGCTCGACCCGGCGGGAGAGCCCGTCGTCCACGGGAGCCCCGTCGGCACCTGCGCCCGCCGCTCGGACGTAGTCGAACCGCAGGACCTCGCGCGCCCGCACGGCCGCACCGATCGCGGTGAGCACCGCCGGGTCGACGCTCGGGGCGCCCGGTGCCGGGACGACGGTGACCGGCACGGCGTCGACCCGGTGAGCGAGCCGCGTGGGCAGGACCTGCCGCACGGTCCGCAGGGCGCGTTCGGCCGCCTCCCCGACCCCCGCCCCCGACGCCGCCGCGGTGCGCAGGGCGATCGTCAGGGCGACGGCCTGCTCGTCGTCGAACAGCAGCGGCGGCAGACGGGCCCCCGCGTCGAGCCGGTAGCCGCCCTCGCGCCCGCGGGTGCTGGTGATCGGGTAGCCGAGCTCACGTAGCCGGTCGACGTCCCGACGGACGGTGCGGTCGGTGACGTCGAGCCGGTCCGCGAGGAGCGCGGCGGGCCAGTCGCGACGGGTCTGCAGCAGTGACAGCAGGGCGAGCAGCCGGGGCGCGGTCGTGGGCACGCGGCCAGTCTGCCGCGCATACCGGACACGACCTGTCCGGAACGCCCGCGAGAGTGGCGCTGCGCCGGTCGACCGGCCGGCGCGCCCCCCTCGACCGAGGAGCCACCATGACCGTCGCCACCACCACCCACCTGAACTTCCGCGGCGCCGCCCGTGCCGCGCTGGAGCACTACCAGGAGGTGTTCGGCGGGGCGCTGAGCATCGCCACGTACGCCGACGCCGGCGCGGTCGCGGACGCCGCAGAGGCCGACCACGTGATCTGGGGCGAGGTCCGGTCGGACCAGGGCTTCCACGTGATGGCGTTCGACGTGCCGGGGTCGCGCCCGTGGGACGCGGGCACGGACGCGTTCTACGTGTCGGTGCGCGGGGAGTCGGCGGAGGAGATCACCGCGCTCTGGGAGCGGCTCGCGGGGGGCTCGGCGGAGAGCACGGTGGTGGTGCCGCTGGGGCCGTCGGGCTGGGCGCGGCTGTACGGCATGGTGCGTGACCGGTTCGGGGTCACGTGGGTGCTCGACGTCGCGGCGCCGTACGCGGGCTAGGCGGGCGAGGGGCGGCGGGGCCGGGTCAGGCGTCGCCGCCGAGCTGCCACGCGCGCACGCCGCCCACGATGCCCGCCTGGTTCGGCACGACGACGACGTCGTCGCCGAGCCGGGCGAGCACCTGCGGGGTGATCTGCCGGGAGTTGCCGCCGCCGAGGTAGAGCCGGTCCCACAGGACGACGGGCCGCAGGCCCTCGACGACCTGCCGGACGCGCCGGGACCACAGGCCGTCGCCGAGCCGGGCGCGCTGGATCTGCCCGATGTACTCGTCGTAGGTGGTGAGCCGGCGCACGGGGGCGTGGGACCACTCGAGGTGCGGGGCGAGCCGGCCGCCGTCGAACAGGGCGGAGCCGAGCCCGGTGCCCAGGGTGAGGACGAGCTCGACGCCGGTGCCGGAGACGACGCCGGCGCCGTGCACCTCGGCGTCGTTGAGGACGAGGGCGGGGACGCCGAGGCGCTGCGAGACGGCGGCGCGGATGTCGCAGCCGGACCAGGCCTCGACGAGCTCGGGGTCGACGCGGGTGTGCGGACCGGAGCGGGTGACGTAGTGCGGGGTGGCGACGACGACGCCGTGCCGGATCATCCCGGGCATGCCGACGGTCGCCCGCTGGAAGGGCGGGAGCCGGTCGGCGATGTCGGCGATGGTGTCGACGAGCCGGGACGGCGGCAGGGGGTACGGGGTCGGCACGCGGACGGCCGGGGCGTGCAGGGTGCCCGAGGAGTCGAGCACGGAGGCCTTGATGCCGCCGCCCCCGCAGTCGACGGCGAGGGTGTACGGGGCGGGGTCGGGCGTGGGCACCGGACCACGGTAGAGCAGGCGCCCGGCCCGTACCCTCGGGGGCGTGCCCGACCAGTTCTCCCGCCCGGACTCTTCCGCGACCACCTCCGGCCCCCCCGTTCTCGACCGCGGGGTGCTCGACCGCGCCTCCGGTGTGCTGCTCGCGCAGGCCGCGGGTGACGCGCTGGGGGTGCCCTACGAGTTCGCGGAGCCCCCCTCGGCGGGCGAGCTGCCGGTGATGCGCGGCGGCGGGCTCGGGCCGTACGCCCCGGGCGAGTGGAGCGACGACACGCAGATGTCGGTCGTGGTCGCCCGGGTGGCGGCGCGGGGCGGCGGGCTGCGCTCGGAGGCGGAGCTGGACGAGATCGCCGCGGGGTTCGAGGCGTGGCGCACGGGCGGCGCGAGCGACGTCGGGACGCAGACGGCCACGGTGCTCGCCGGGGCGGCCGGGCGCGCGGGCGGAGCGGCGGCGCGGCTGCGGGCGGCAGCGGGGGAGCTGCACGCGGCGACGGGCCGCACGGCGGGGAACGGTGCGCTGATGCGCACGGGCGTGGTGGGCCTCGTGGCGCTGGACGACCGCGTGGCGACGGCCACGGCGGCGCGCGCGGTCGCGGGGCTGACGCACCCGGACCCGCTGGCGGGCGACTCGTGCGTGCTGTGGTCGGAGGCGGTGCGCCTGGCGGTGGTGGAGCGCCGCCTGGACGTGCACGCCGGGCTGGACCTGCTCCCGCCGGACCGCCGAGACGCGTGGCGCGGCTGGCTCGACGACGCGGCGTCCCCGCGCCCGGCCGCTGACCTGCGGGCGAACGGCTTCACGGTGACGGCGCTGCAGGCGGCCTGGCACGCGATCGCCCGGTCGGTGCCTCCGCTGCCGGAGGGGGTCGAGGCCCCGGGCCAGGTGCACCTGCCGCTGGCGCTGGCCGCCGCGGTGCGGATCGGCGGCGACACGGACACGGTGGCGGCGATCGCCGGCGCGCTGCTGGGCGCGCGGTACGGCGACACCGCGGTGCCGGACGTGTGGGCGCGGGCGGTGCACGGCTGGCCGGGGCTCGCGGGGCGTCGCCTGGGCGCGCTCGGTCGGGCGACGGCCCAGGGCGGCCCCGGGGTCCCGGCGGCGCCGGAGCAGCAGGTCTGCCCGCTGTGCGGGACGCGCGAGCGGTTCTTCGAGCGGTACGCGGGCCACGTGTGCGGGTGGTGCACGCGGTGGGCGACGGACGCCGCGGGCCGCCCGGTCGGCCTGTTCAACACGTCGTTCACCGGCGGGTTCACCGCGCAGTACGCGGACGGGACGACGGCCTCGGCGGAGGTGCTGGCGGGCCGGGTGTGGGTCGACGGTCGGCCGCTGCGCGCGGGGGAGGCCCGGTTCGGCGGGACGGTGGTGCAGCTGCCCGAGGGCGAGGCGCCGGAGACGGTGGTGGTCCCGTGACCGCCGCGACCCCGGACGCGCCCCCGACCCCGGACGCGCCCCCGACCCCCGACGCCCCGCCCGTGCGCGTCCGCGTGGACCTCGCCTACGACGGCACGGACTTCGCAGGCTGGGCCCGCCAGCCCGGCCTGCGCACGGTGCAGGGCGTGGTCGAGGACGGACTCGCCCTGGTGCTGCGCTCGGAGCACCGCGGCGACGCCCCGCCGCGGGTGACGGTCGCGGGCCGCACGGACGCGGGGGTGCACGCGCGCGGCCAGGTGCTGCACGTGGACGTCCCGTCCGGGGCGTGGGCCGCGGTGCCGGGCCGGTCGGATCGCACGCCGGAGGAGTCGCTGCTGACCCGGCTGGGCGGGGTGCTGCCGCCGGACGTGGTGGCCACCGCGGTCCGGGTCGCCCCGGAGGGGTTCGACGCCCGGTTCTCGGCGGTCGCCCGGCGCTACGTCTACCGGGTGTGCGACGACCCGGCGCTGCGCGACCCGCTGCGCCGCGCGCACGTGCTGTGGACGCGGCGCCCGCTGGACGTGGCCGCGATGGACGAGGCGGCGGGGCGGGTGCTGGGCCGGCACGACTTCGCGGCGTACTGCAAGCCCCGCCCGGGCGCGACGACGATCCGCACGCTGGACGAGCTGACCTGGGAGCGGCCCGCGGCGGGGCCGGACGCCGGGCTGGTGGTGGCGACGGTGCGGGCGGACGCGTTCTGCCACTCGATGGTGCGGGCCCTGGTGGGCGCGAGCCTGGCGGTGGGGGAGGGCCGGCGATCGGTGGACTGGCCGGCGGAGCTGCTGGTCGGCGGGCGGCGGGACCCGGGCAGCGCGGTGGTCGCCGCGCACGGGCTCACGCTGGAGGAGGTCGTGTACCCGCCGGACGCGGAGCTGGCGGAGCGCCAGCTGCGGACGCGGGCGATGCGGTCGGCGGACGACGTGCACGCGCCCCCGACGCCCGCGACGCCCACGCCCGGCGCCGCCGAGCCCGCCCCGGCCCACCCCGCGACGGATCCCGCGCAGGGGTGACGCGGACGGCGGACGCCGGTGCCCCCGCACCCGTGCCCGCCGCCCGCCCTCATCCGCCGGGAGGAGGCGTGGAGTCAGTCCTCCTCGTCGACGATGTGGACGGCGGCCTCCTCGGCGCTCGCCGCGCCGCCGTCGACGCCCGCGTCCAGCGCGAACTGGTCGTTGCCGCCGGACTCCACGGCGTCGTCGTCCTCGAGCAGCCGGCCGGCGCGGTCGGGCTCGCGGGACGGGTCGGGCGCGCGGTCCGGGTCGTCCCAGACGTCGGGCTCCTCCTGGGCGACGCGCTGGTCGAGGGTCTCGCCGCGCGACTCCTCCCACGCGGTCTCGCCGAAGTGGCTGGACGCGGGGCGCGGGCGCTCGGGCGGGCTGTAGCCCTCGTCCAGCAGGTCGTCGACGCCGCGTCCGACCAGCGTGTCCTCGGCGGGGAGCTGGTCCGCGTCGCCCTCGGCGCCGGTGGCGGCGTCGGTGCTCGTGGCAGGGGTGTTCTCGCTCATGCGTCGAGCCTGGCACCGCACCCCCCGTGCTGCCACCGCACGGATATCGGATTGGGGAGGCGCGCCCGCACCTGGGACGATCGACCCCATGGGTCATCTCGAGGTGCACGACGTGCGCTACGTGCTCCCCGACGGCCGGCCGCTGCTCGGAGGTGTCGACCTGCGGGTCGGCGAGGGGCAGCGCACGGCGCTGGTGGGTCCGAACGGCGCGGGCAAGTCGACGCTGCTGCGGATCGTGGCGGGGGACGAGCAGCCGCACGACGGCGCGGTGGTCCGCACGGGCGGGCTCGGCGTGATGCGGCAGGACGTGGGCCGGATCGCCGACGACCGCTCGGTGCGCGACCTGCTCGCGTCGCTGGCGACGGGCGCGATCGGCGCGGCGGCGGCGGAGCTGACGGCCTCCGAGCTGCACATGATGGCGGTCGACGACGAGCCGTCGCAGATGCGGTACGCGCAGGCGCTCGCGGACTGGGCGGACGTCGGGGGCTACGAGGTCGAGGCGGACTGGGACCGGGTGACGGACGCGGTGCTGTCGATCCCGTTCGACAGGGCCCAGCACCGCACCGTGCGGACGCTGTCGGGCGGGGAGCAGAAGCGGCTGGCGCTGGAGGCGCTGCTCCGCGGCCCGCAGGAGGTGCTGCTGCTCGACGAGCCGGACAACGCGCTGGACGTGCCGACGAAGCGCTGGCTGGAGCGCCGGCTGCTGGACAGCCCCAAGACGGTGCTGCTGGTGAGCCACGACCGCGAGCTGCTGTCCCGCGTGCCGACGCACGTCGCGACGCTGGAGCCCGCGCGGGCCGGCGCGACGGTGTGGATCCACGGCGGCACGTTCACCACCTACACGGAGGCCCGGGAGGCCCGCCGGGAGCGGCTGGCCGAGCTGGCGCGCCGCTGGGACGAGGAGCACCAGAAGCTGGTCACCCTGGTGAACACGCTCAAGACGAAGGCGGCGTTCAACGACGGGCTGGCGTCGCGGTACTCCGCGGCGCAGACCCGGCTGCGTAAGTTCGAGGAGGCCGGGCCGCCGGAGGTGGTCTCCCACGACCAGCACGTGCGGGTGCGGCTGCGCGGGGGGCGCACGGCGAAGCGCGCGGTGGTCGCCGAGCGGCTGGAGCTCACGGGCCTGATGCAGCCGTTCGACCTCGAGGTGTGGTTCGGCGAGCGCGTGGCCGTCCTCGGGTCGAACGGGTCGGGCAAGTCGCACTTCCTGCGGCTGCTCGCGGCGGGCGGCAGCGACCCGCATCCCGACCAGGGGTCGGGCACAAGCACTGAGGGGGAGATGCCGATCGACCCGGTGCAGCACACCGGGGTCGCCCGGCTCGGGTCCCGCGTGGTCCCCGGGTTCTTCGCGCAGAACCGGCAGCACGCGCAGGACGCGGCGTTCGCCGGCCGCACGCTGCTGGAGATCCTGCACCGCGGCGAGGGCCGCCGGCCGGGGATGGGCCGGGAGCCCGCGAGCAAGGCGCTGGACCGCTACGAGCTGGTGGCGTCGGCGGAGCAGCGGTACGAGACGCTGTCCGGCGGGCAGCAGGCGCGGTTCCACATCCTGCTGCTCGAGCTCGGCGGCGCGACGCTGCTGCTGCTCGACGAGCCGACGGACAACCTGGACCTGCACTCGGCGGAGGCGCTGGAGGCGGGGCTCGCGGCGTTCGAGGGCACGGTGCTCGCGGTGACGCACGACCGGTGGTTCGCGCGCGGGTTCGACCGGTTCCTCGTGTTCGGGGAGGACGGGGCGGTCGTGGAGACGCCGGAGCCCGTGTGGGACGCGGGGCGGGTGGCGCGGGCGCGCTGAGCAGGGGCGCCGGGCGGTGACCGACGTCGCTTTGACCGCCCCCGGGACCGGCGGCTACCCTGGTGAGTCGTTGTGCGTCCGTCGGTGTCGACCCTGGTGCGTTCCCACTCACCGGTCCACGGGCGACGCACCGACGGTACTCATCGGCTGACCCCGGCTTCTACGGGATTGCCGTGGACACAGTCAGAGACATAGAGAAGGCAACGACCGTGCGCACGTACACCCCGAAGCCCGGCGACGTCCAGCGGAACTGGTACGTCATCGACGCGACCGATGTCGTCCTGGGCCGCCTCGCCACCCACGTCGCCACGCTGCTGCGCGGCAAGCACAAGGCGACCTTCGCCCCGCACGTGGACGGCGGCGACTTCGTCATCGTCATCAACGCGGACAAGGTCGCGCTGACCGGCAACAAGCGCGAGACCAAGCTCGCCTACCGCCACTCGGGCTTCCCGGGTGGTCTGCGGGCGACCACGTACACCGACCTGCTCGACAAGCACCCCGAGCGTGCGGTCGAGAAGGCCGTGCGTGGCATGCTCCCGAAGACCTCGCTGGCCCGCCAGCAGCTCTCGAAGCTGAAGGTCTACCGCGGTGCCGAGCACCCGCACGCCGCCCAGCAGCCGAAGCCCTTCGAGATCACCCAGGTCGCGCAGGGCTGACGCCCTCGAGCACACCGGAACAGGACGCGAAACACATGGCCGAGACCACGGTCGACATCGACCTTGAGGGCGGCGAGACGCCCAGCAGCTACACCTCCGAGACGGCCGCTCCCGCGGGCCGCGGCCAGAGCCTCACGGCTCCGGGCCAGGCCCTGGGCCGCCGCAAGGAGGCGATCGCCCGCGTGCGCCTGGTGCCCGGCACCGGCCAGTGGAAGATCAACGGCCGCACCCTCGAGGAGTACTTCCCGAACAAGGTGCACCAGCAGCTCGTGAACTCCCCGCTGAAGCTGGTGGAGGTCGAGGGCCGCTTCGACGTCATCGCCCGCATCAGCGGCGGCGGCGTGACCGGCCAGGCCGGCGCGCTGCGCCTGGGCATCGCCCGCGCGCTGAACGAGATCGACGCCGAGCACAACCGCCCGGCGCTCAAGAAGGCCGGCTTCCTGACCCGCGACCCGCGCGTCGTGGAGCGGAAGAAGGCCGGTCTCAAGAAGGCCCGCAAGGCCCCGCAGTACTCCAAGCGCTGATCCCCGCATCAGCGACCGCGGCCGGTGGTCCCGAGGTTCCGTCCTCGGGGCCACCGGCCGTTCCGGTGCCCGGGCCCGACGCGGTGACGCGCGGGCCCTGGCACGAGGCACGTGGCCGCACCGGCGGCCCGACGACGAGGGAGTCCTCGATGGCACGACTGTTCGGCACCGACGGGGTGCGCGGCCTGGCGAACCGGGACGTGACCGCGGAGCTCGCGCTCGACCTGTCCGTGGCGGCCGCGCACGTGCTCGGCCAGCGCGGCGAGTTCGCCGGCCACCGCCCCCGCGCCGTGGTGGGCCGCGACCCGCGTGCCTCGGGCGAGTTCCTGTCCGCCGCCGTGGCCGCGGGCCTGGCGAGCGCGGGCGTGGACGTGCTGAACGTCGGCGTGCTGCCGACCCCCGCGATCGCGCACCTCACCGGCGCGCTGGACGTGGACCTCGGGGTCGTGCTGTCGGCGTCGCACAACCCCATGCCGGACAACGGCATCAAGTTCCTCGCCCGGGGCGGCCACAAGCTCGACGACGAGCTCGAGGACGCGATCGAGCAGCGGCTGCGCGGGGCGTGGGAGCGCCCGGTCGGCGCCGCGGTCGGCCGGATCCGCTCCGACACCGGCCGCGCCGGCGAGCAGTACGTCGAGCACCTCGTGTCCACGCTGACCCACGACCTGACGGGCCTGCGCGTCGCCGTCGACTGCGCGAACGGCGCGGCGTCGGAGGTCGGCCCGGCCGCCCTGCGCGAGGCCGGCGCGGACGTGGTGGTCATCAACGCGTCGCCCGACGGCCGCAACATCAACGAGGCGTGCGGCTCGACGCACCCCGAGCAGCTGCAGGCCGCGGTCGTGGCCTCGGGCGCGGACCTCGGCGTGGCCTTCGACGGCGACGCCGACCGCTGCCTGGCCGTCGACCACACCGGCGCGCTCGTGGACGGCGACCAGATCATGGGCGTCCTGGCGCTCGACCTGCGCGAGCGCGGGGCTCTGACGCACGACACGCTGGTCGTCACCGTGATGAGCAACCTCGGCCTGCGGCTCGCGATGCAGGCGGCGGGCGTGCGGACGGTGGAGACCGGCGTGGGCGACCGCTACGTGCTCGAGGCCATGCGCGCGCACGGCTACAACCTGGGCGGCGAGCAGTCCGGCCACGTGATCCTCGCGGACCACGCGACGACGGGCGACGGCACGCTGACGGCGCTGCAGCTCGCGGCCCGCGTGGCCGCCACGGGCCAGAAGCTCAGCGAGCTGGCCGCGGTGGTGCGCCGGCTGCCCCAGACGCTGGTCAACGTGCCGGGCGTGGACAAGGACCGCGCGGGCTCGGACGAGCACGTGGCCGCCGCCGTCGGCGCCGCCCAGACGTCCCTCGGGTCGACCGGCCGGGTGCTGCTGCGCCCGTCGGGCACGGAGCCGCTGGTGCGCGTGATGGTCGAGGCCGCGACGCAGGACGACGCCGACCGCGTCGCCGCGCAGCTGGCCGACGTCGTGCGCGACCGCCTGGCGCTCTGAGGGCCGGGGCGCGGTGACGACGACGGGCGGGGCCGCCGGGGCGGGCGAGAGCCTCGGGGCGGGCAAGGCGCCGCAGGCGACCTGGCCGGCGGCGGTGGTGCGCGAGCACGTGCTGCGCCTGCTCGACGCGGGCGCGGCCGACCCGTCGGGCACGGTGCCGATCGTCCAGGCCGGGCACCCCGCGCTGCGGATGCGGGCGGTGCCGTTCGACGGGCAGGTCGGCGACGACGAGCTCGCCGCGCTGGTCGCGCTGATGCGCCGGACGATGCACGCGGCCCCGGGCGTGGGCCTCGCCGCGCCGCAGATCGGCCTGCCGCTGGCGGTCGCCGTGCTGGCCGACCCCGGCGCGGGGGAGACGGAGACCGGCCGGGTGCGCGACCGCCCCGCGCTGCCGTTCCGCGTGCTGGTGAACCCGGCGTACGGGCCGGTGCCGGGGGAGGAGCCCGAGCGGGTGTCCTTCTACGAGGGCTGCCTGAGCGTCGTCGGCTACCAGGCGGTCGTCCCGCGGCTGCGCCGCCTGCGGCTCACCGGGCTGGACGAGACGGGCGCCCCGCTGGACGAGGTGGTGCAGGGCTGGCCGGCCCGGATCGTGCAGCACGAGACGGACCACCTCGACGGCACGCTGTACCTGGACCGGGCGCAGCCGCGCTCGCTGTCGGCGACGGACGAGCTCGGCGCGCACTGGGCGACGGAGCCGCGGCCGACCGAGGCGGCGCGCACGCTCGGGTTCCCGCTCGAGGGCTGAGCCCCCCGCCGCCGGCGCGCGGCGCAGCGTTCACCGGGGCGTCACCGAATCCCCGTGACCCGTGTCGGACCCGCGTGGTGCACTGGGCGCACAGGGTCGTCCGTGCGGACGGTGCCGCTCCGCCGCCAGGCGGACCCCGGCCGCCGGCACGTCGTCCCGGGGGCCGATGCCCGGTGCGACGGGCCCGGTGAGGATGGGGGGAGGACCAGGGTGGACTCGGGGGAGTCCCCCATGTCACGGCCGACGGCACGCGCCTAGCGTGGACGACGGCCGACCCGCCCGAGGGCAGCCGCCGAACGACCCGGGAGCTGATGAACGTGCTGCAGGACTGGATCAGCGCCATCGAGGGCTGGGTGCCGATGCTGGCGGACTCGGTGTGGGTGTTCCCGGCGCTGTTCCTGTTCGCCACCATCGACGGCTTCTTCCCGCCGATCCCGAGCGAGTCGGTCGTGATCGCGCTGGCGTCGCTGTCGGTGGCGCACGGCTCGCCGAACATCGTGCTGGTCGCGCTGGCCGCCGCGGCCGGCGCGTTCGTGGGCGACCAGATCGCGTACACGATCGGCTCGAAGGTCGACGTCCACCGGCTCAAGGTGTTCCGCACGGCCCGCGGCCGCAAGGCGCTCGCCTGGGCGGAGCACGCGCTCGAGCACCGCGGGTCGTCGTTCATCCTCGCGGCGCGGTACATCCCGGTCGGCCGCGTCGCGGTGAACATGACCGCGGGGGCGCTGGGCTACCCGCGCAAGCGGTTCGTCGGGCTCACCGGGCTCGCCGCCGTGACCTGGGCGGTCTACGGCTCCGCCGTCGGCGCGGGGGCCGGGCTCTGGCTGGAGGACCACCCGCTGATCGCGGTGGTGGCCGGGGTCGTGGTCGGCACGCTCGTCGGCATCGGGATCGACTGGGTGCTGCGCCGGTGGACCGGGCTGGACCGGACGCCCGCGACGATGACGGCCGGCCAGCACGCAGCCGGCCAGGACGGCGCCCGCCCGCGCCCCGCCACCCCGGCCACCGCCACCCCGGCCCCCGTCGGCCCGCACCCCGCCGCCCCGCGCGCCGCGGCCCCGGCCACCCCCGCCCCGGTCCCGGCCGGCGCCGCGACCGCCCTGTGCGCGGTCCCGGCGCCCGGCGCGGCGGCGGGCGCAGCCGCCCCCGACCGCCGGGTCACGTCCCGGCAACGATCCGGCCCCGCCCGCTAACGATCCGGCATCGTCGGCCGGTCCCGGCCGGCCCCGCGCCTACGCTCGATCCGGGCCACAACGGCGTCGCCCCCGACGGCGGAGGCCGGGCAGACGCCCGCGCCTTCGCCCTGGGCACGGGGTACGGGCGACGGAGGGGCGGCGGCGACATGGTGGCACCGCGTCCTCGTGCACCCCGCGCCCGGCTCGCCGGCCTCGCGGCCCTCGCCCTCGCGGCCGTCCTGGCCGCCTGCTCGGGCGGCGACCCCGCCTCGGCCGGCGCCGACGCCGCGCAGCGGTCCGCTGCGGGCGCGTCGGTGTCGAGCGGCGCGGACTGCCTGGCGCCCCAGGTGCTCACCGCGCTCGGGTTCGCCGGCGCCGGCGCGGGCGCGGGCAGCACGGCCCACCCCGACGTGCCGGAGGTCGGGCCGGTCCCGGACGGCTTCACCGCGGTGTCCGCGGTGCTGTGCACCACGGGCGAGACGCTGACCGACGCGGCCGGCCGGTGGGCCGCCGTGACCGCGACGCGGCTGGAGGGCGACGTCCGGCCGCTGGTCACGGCGCTGTCCGCGGCACCGACCGTCCCCGCGTCGGGGACCGCGACGCCCGCCCCGTGCGGCACGGAAGCCCCGCGGGCGGACCTCTGGCTGGTGGACGCGCTGGGTGCCGCCGTCCGCGTGGCCCTGCCGTCCGGGGGCTGCGGGACGCTGCCGGTCGCGGTGTCCGAGGGTCTCGACGCGCTGGACGCGGTCGACGTCGAGCACTACCCGGTCGAGCTCGTCGGCCCGCGCGCGACGGCGTCCCCGACGGGGAGCTGACGGCCGGCCGGTCGGCGGACGCCCGGGTCAGAGCTTGCGGAGCCGCACCCGGCGGACGGAGTGGTCACCGCCCTTGGTCAGCACGAGGGTCGCGCGGCTGCGGGTGGGCAGGATGTTGCGCACCAGGTTCGGCGCGTTGATCGCGTCCCAGATGCCCTCGGCCCGCGCCACGGCCTCCTCGTCGCTGAGGCCGGCGTACCGGTGGAAGTACGACTCCGGCCGGGCGAACGCGGTCGACCGCAGGGACAGGAACCGCTCGACGTACCACTGCCGCACGTCGGAGGTCCGGGCGTCGACGTAGATCGAGAAGTCGAAGAAGTCGCTCACGGCGAGGTTGGACGTGCTGGAGGTGCCGGCGGCGGACGGGGCGGGCTGCAGGACGTTCAGACCCTCGACGATCAGCACGTCGGGCCGCCGCACGACCACCTCGGCGCCCGGGACGATGTCGTAGGTGACGTGGTCGTACACCGGGGCGCGGACCTCGTCGTGGCCGGCCTTGACCTTCGACACGAACTGCAGCAGCGCGCGGCGGTCGTAGGACTCGGGGAAGCCCTTGCGGTCCATGAGCCCGCGGCGCTCGAGCTCGGCGTTCGGGTGCAGGAAGCCGTCGGTGGTCATCAGCGCGACGTTCGGGGTCGCCGGCCAGCGGGCCATCAGCTCGCGGAGCAGCCGGGCGGTCGTCGACTTGCCGACGGCGACGGACCCGGCGACGCCGATGACGAACGGGGTGCGCGGGGTGTCCTCGCGCAGGAACGTCGACGACGCGGCGTGCAGCCGGCGGGTCGCGGTGACGTACAGGTCGAGCAGCCGGGACAGCGGCCGGTAGATCGCGTCCACCTCGGCCAGGTCGATCGGGTCGCCGAGCCCGCGGAGCCGGGTGACGTCGTCGTCGGTGAGGGGGAGCGGCGTGGACTCCGACAGGCGGACCCAGGAGTCCCGGTCGAGCTCCACGTACGGGGAGGTCTGCCCGGGGACGTCGGTGGCGCGCACCCGACGATTCTGCACGATGCGCCGGGTCGCGCCCGCCGGGCGGCGGGTCCGGGCGGACGTGACCTGCGCCGCGGCGGAGCGCCGCCGGCCGCCGCTAGACTCCCGCCCATGTGTGGAATCGTCGGGTATGTCGGTGACCATGGGCCGGACGGCCGGCCGCTCGGGGTCGTCCTGGAGGGCCTGCGTCGCCTGGAGTACCGCGGGTACGACTCGGCGGGCGTCGCCCTCGTCACCCCGGAGGGCCTGGCCACGGCCAAGAAGGCGGGCAAGCTCGTCAACCTGACGGGGCTGCTCGAGGAGCAGCCGCTGCCGGGGGCGACGGCGGGCATCGGGCACACCCGGTGGGCCACGCACGGCGGCCCGACGGACGTCAACGCGCACCCGCACGTCGCCGGCGGTCTCGCGCTGATCCACAACGGCATCGTGGAGAACTTCGCCGTGCTCAAGGAGGAGCTGCTGGCCGACGGCGCCGAGCTCCTGTCCGAGACGGACACCGAGGTCGTCGCGCACCTGCTGTCCCGCGCGTACGGCGAGGTGAAGGACCTCGGCGAGGCGATGCGCCAGGTGGTCCGCCGGCTGCACGGCACGTTCACCCTGCTGGCGGTGCACGAGGACCACCCGGACACCGTGGTCGGCGCACGGCACGACTCGCCGCTGGTCGTCGGGCTCGGGGACGGCGCGAACTACCTCGGCTCCGACGTCGCCGCGTTCATCGCGGAGACCCGCCGCGCGCTCGAGCTCGCGCAGGACCAGGTCGTCGTCATCACGCCGCGCTCGGTCACGGTGACGGACTTCGACGGCAACCCCGCCGAGGGCCGCGAGTACACGATCGACTGGGACGCCGCGGCGGCCGAGAAGGGCGGCTTCCGCTCCTTCATGGAGAAGGAGATCGCGGACCAGCCGCAGGCCGTCCAGGACACGCTGCTGGGCCGCACGGACACCCAGGGCCGCCTGGTGCTCGACGACCTCAAGATCTCCGAGTCGGTGCTGCGGTCGGTCGACAAGATCATCGTCATCGCGTGCGGGACCGCCGCGTACTCCGGGCACGTCGCCAAGTACGCCATCGAGCACTGGTGCCGCATCCCGGTCGAGGTCGAGCTCGCGCACGAGTTCCGCTACCGCGACCCGATCCTGAACGAGCGCACGCTCGTCGTGGCGATCTCGCAGTCGGGCGAGACGATGGACACGCTCATGGCGGTCCGGCACGCCCGCGAGCAGGGCGCCAAGGTGCTGGCCATCTGCAACACCCACGGGTCGACCATCCCGCGCGAGTCCGACGCGGTGCTCTACACGCACGCCGGCCCCGAGGTCGCGGTGGCGTCGACCAAGGCGTTCCTCGCGCAGATCACCGCCGCCTACCTGCTGGGCCTCTACCTGGCGCAGCTGCGCGGCAACAAGTTCGCGGACGAGATCGCGGAGATCCTCGAGGACCTGCGGGCCATGCCGGACAAGATCCAGGACGTCCTGGACCGCTCGGGCCGGGTGCGGGAGATCGCGCGGTGGATGGCGGACACCTCCTCGGTGCTGTTCCTGGGCCGGCACGTCGGGTTCCCGGTGGCGCTGGAGGGTGCGCTCAAGCTCAAGGAGATCGCGTACATCCACGCCGAGGGCTTCGCGGCCGGCGAGCTCAAGCACGGCCCGATCGCCCTGATCGAGCCCGGGCAGCCGGTGTTCGTGATCGTGCCGAGCCCGCGCGGCCGCGACTCGCTGCACTCGAAGGTCGTCTCCAACATCCAGGAGATCCGGGCGCGCGGCGCACGGACGCTGGTCATCGCGGAAGACGGCGACGAGGCGGTGCGCGCGTACGCCGACGAGGTGTTCTACGTGCCGCAGAGCCCGACGCTGCTCGCGCCGCTGCTGTCGGTCGTGCCGCTGCAGATCTTCGCGTGCGAGCTCGCCACGGCCCGCGGCCTGGACGTGGACCAGCCGCGGAACCTGGCGAAGTCGGTCACGGTCGAGTGATCGTCGGCGTCGGGATCGACGTCGTCGACGTCGCCCGGTTCCTGGCGACGGTCGAGCGGGTCCCGGCGCTGCGGGAGCGGCTGTTCACGCCGGAGGAGCGCGAGCTCGCGCCGGCGTCGCTGGCCGCGCGGTTCGCCGCCAAGGAGGCGATCGCCAAGTCGCTCGGCGCGCCGGCGGGGATGTCCTGGCAGGACGCCACGGTGCGCCGGGTGCGCGGCGAGCAGCCGGTGGTCGAGGTCACCGGCACGGTCGCGGCCGCGGCGGCGGCCCGCGGGGTGACGCGGTTCCACCTCTCGCTGAGCCACGACGCCGGCATCGCGTCGGCGATGGTGGTCGCGGAGTCGGACTGAGCCGCGCGCCCCGCCCGCCCTCGGGGCGACGGGCGCGGTCCGTCGCCCCGAGCGCGGTAGCCGGAGCCACCGCGCCCGGCGCGAGCTGCCGCGCCCGGCGCGAGCTGCCGCGCCCGGCGCGAGCCGCCGCGCTCGGCGGCGCCGCGGGCGCGCCGGTCAGCGCAGGGCCGGGACGACCTCGCGCTCGAACAGCTCGATGCCGCTGCGGTCGTAGGCGGCCTCGGCGAAGTACGTGATCGCGTAGGTCATGCCCAGCCCGCGGAGCTCGGTCAGCTTCTCGACGATCTGCTCCGGGGTGCCGACGAGCGGGCCGCGGCGGAACTCCTCGGCGACCTCGGGGGCCTTGGCCGGGACCGTGCGGGCGTAGTGCTCCTCGATCCAGGCGATCCGGTCGTCGACCTCCGCCTCGGTCGCCCCGATCACGACGTTGTAGTTGGCGGAGCGCGTGATCTCGTCGTAGTTCCGGCCGATCGCGGCGCAGTGCTCCTGCAGGACCCGGCTCTTGTGCGCGAAGCCCGCCGGGGTGCCGTCGAAGTTCGTGTACGCCGCGTGCTCGGCCGCGACGCGCAGGGTCTTGCGCTCGCCGCCGCCCGCGATCCACAGCGGCGGGCCGTCGACCTGCAGGGGGAGCGGGGCGAGCTGGGCGCCGTCGACCTGGTAGTGCCGCCCGTCGAGGGTCGCGACGCCGTTGGTCCACAGCTGCTTCATGATCTGCACGCCCTCGTCGAGCATGGCGATCCGCTCGCCCGGCCGCGGGAAGCCGTAGCCGTAGGCGCGCCACTCGTGCTCGTACCAGCCGGCGCCGATGCCCATCTGGACGCGGCCGCCGGAGATGATGTCGGCCGTCGCGGCGACCTTCCCCAGGTAGGCGGGGTTCCGGTAGGACATGCAGGTGCACATCTGGCCGAGCGTCACGCGGCTGGTCGTGGCCGCGTAGGCGTTCATGAGGCTCCAGGCCTCGTGGGTGGCCTCGCCGTTGGGCTCGGGCACCGCGTGGAAGTGGTCGTAGACCCAGATCGAGTCGAAGGCGTCGCCCTGGTCGGCGTAGGTGGCGAGGCCGTTCATGACGGACCAGTGGTCGCGGGCCTCGATGCCCGTGAGGTCCTGCCGCCAGCCCTGGGGGATGAAGAGTCCGAAGCGCATGCGCGCAACGTAACCCCGCGCGCGGGGGAGCGCCGCACGGCGACCACGCACGGAGGCGCGCTGCGCCGGTGCCCGACGGGTGCGGCGCGCCGGGCCCGGCGGGCGCCCACGCGCGCCGGGCCCGGGCCTCCGCCAGGATGGACGCATGATCCTGGGGTACACGGCGGCCGAGGTCCGGGCGGCGGAGGAGCCGCTGCTCGCGGACGGGGTGCCGCTCATGCAGCACGCGGCGTTCGCGCTGGCGACGCGGGTGGCGGCGGAGCTCGCCGACCGGCGCGGTCAGGTGCGTGGCGCGACGGTGGTGGCGCTGGTCGGGTCGGGGAACAACGGCGGCGACGCGCTGCACGCGGGGGCGTTCCTGGCGCGGCGCGGGGTGCGGGTGGTCGCGGTGTGCGCGACCGGCACGCCGCACGCGGAGGGGCTCGCGGCGCTGCGCCGGGCCGGCGGGCGCGCGGTGCGGGCGGTCGAGCCGACCGCGGGCGGCGCGAACGGCGCGGACGCGGGCGGCGCGGGCGCGGGCGGGTCGGCGTCGGACGGTGCGGGGTCGGACGGACCCGACCTGCCCGGGGTGTGGCTCGGCGACGCCGTGGCCGAGGCGTACGCCGCGGACGTCGTGCTGGACGGCCTGCTCGGCATCGGCGGCCGGGGCGCGCCGCGCGGGGTGGCCGGCCTGCTGGCGGGGCTGCTCGCCGACCTGCTGGACGCCGAGGACGCGGGCGCCGCCGCCGGGGGGCCCCGCAGCGCGGCCGAGGCGGGCGGCGGCCCGCTCGTCGTCGCGGTCGACCTGCCGAGCGGCGTGGGCGTGGACGACGGGTCGCTGCCCGACGGCCCGGTGCTGCCGGCGGGGCTGACGGTGACGTTCGGCGCGGCGAAGCCCGGGCTGCTGCTGCCGCCCGCGGCGCGGCGCGCGGGCCGGGTGGAGGTGGTCGACCTCGGCCTGCCGCTGCCCGGCCGCCCCGCGGTCGCGCGCCTGGCGCCGGCGGACGTCGCGGCGCTGTGGCCGGTGCCCGGGCCGGCGGACCAGAAGTACAGCCGCGGGGTGCTCGGGGTCGTCGCGGGGACCCCGGCGTACCCGGGCGCGGCGGTGCTCACGGTGTCGGCGGCGGCGCTCGCGGGCGTGGGGATGGTCCGGTACGTGGGGCCGTCGGCGGTCGCGCGGTCGGTGCTCGCCGCCCGGCCCGAGGTCGTGGCGGGGGACGGGCGGGTGCAGGCCTGGCTGCTCGGCCCGGGCGTCGACCCGGGTCACGGCAAGCAGGCCCGCCGGCTGACGGACGCGCTGCACGCGGCGCTCGCGGCGGGGCTGCCCGCGGTGCTGGACGCGGGCGCGCTGGCGCTGGCGCCCCGCGAGCTCGCGCCGTGGTGCGTGCTCACCCCGCACGCGGGGGAGCTGGCGACGCTGCTGGGCCGGCTCGGCGAGGACGTGGCGCGCGCGGCGGTCGAGGCGGAGCCGCTGCGCTGGGCGCGCCGGGCGCACGAGCTCACCGGCGCGACGGTGCTGCTCAAGGGCTCGACGACCGTCGTCGTGGGTGCGGGCGGCGCGGTGTACGCGCAGGCGGACGCCCCGGGCTGGCTGGCGACCGCCGGCTCGGGCGACGTGCTCGCGGGCGTGCTCGGCGCGCTGCTCGCGGGCCGGGCGGCGGACGTGCTGGACGACCCGCCGCTCGCGGCCGCGCTGGCGGCCGCGGCGGCGCTGGTGCACGGCCGGGCGGCCGAGGTCGCGGTCCCCGGCGGGCCGGTCACGGCGCTGGCCGTCGCGCACGCGCTCCCGGCGACCGTGGCAGGGTTGCTGCGTGGCTGAGACCCCGACCGTCGCCGCCGGCGACCCGCACGACCCCGGCCCCGCCGGCCCGTCCCCGCGCACCCCGCTCGCCGCGGCCCCGCTCCGGGACGACCTCCGGCGCCAGGTGGCCGCGCTCCTCGACCCGCCCGAGGGGGCGGCGGCCCCGGCGCGCCGGCTGCTCGGCATCGCGGGCGCGCCCGGCGCCGGCAAGTCGACGCTGAGCGCGCAGATCCTGGCCGCGTTCCCGGGCCGGTGCGTCGTCGTGCCGATGGACGGGTTCCACCTCGCGCAGACGGAGCTCGAGCGGCTCGGCCGGGCGGACCGCAAGGGCGCGCCGGACACGTTCGACGCCGCGGGCTACGTCGCGCTGCTGCGCCGGCTGCGCGCGCCGGTCGCGGGGGAGACGGTGTACGCGCCGGAGTACCGCCGCGACCTGCGCAACGGCGTGGCCGGGGCGATCGGCGTGCCGGCGGACGTGCCGCTCGTGATCACGGAGGGCAACTACCTGCTGCACGACCGGGACGGGTTCGCGCCGGTGCGCGACCTGCTGGACGCGTGCTGGTTCGTCGACCTGCCGGAGGAGGTGCGCGCGGAGCGGCTGGTCGCCCGGCACGAGCTGTTCGGCAAGCCGCCGGCCGCCGCGTACGCGTGGACGCACGGGCCGGACCAGCGGAACGCGGACCTGGTGGCGGCGACCCGGACCCGCGCCGACGCGGTGGTCACGGTCGACTGACCCCGCCGCCGGGACGCCGCCGCACCGCCGCACCGCCGCCCGGCCGCGCGTCCCCGCGCGAGGCACCGGCGCGCCGGTGGGAGACTGGGGGCGTGAGCAGGTTTCCCGCGCGGGCGGTCGTCGACCTCGGGGCCGTGCGTGCCAACGCGCGGACCCTCGGCGACCTCGCGCCGACGGCGCAGCTCATGGCGGTCGTGAAGGCCGACGCCTACGGCCACGGGCTGCTGCCGGTCGCGCGCGCCGCGGTCGAGGGCGGCGCGACCTGGCTGGGCGTCGCCCAGGTGTCCGAGGCGCTGGCCCTGCGCGCCGGCGGGGTGACCGCCCGGGTCCTGACGTGGCTGTACGCCCCGGGGGCGCCGCTGGCCGAGGCCGTGGCCGCCGACGTCGACCTGTCCGTCGCGGCGCCCTGGGCGCTGCGCGAGGTCGCCGCCGCCGCCCGCGCGACCGGCCGCGCCGCCCGGATCCATGTGAAGGTCGACACCGGCCTGGGCCGCAACGGCCTGACCCCGGCGGACCTGCCGGCCGTCGTCGACGAGGCGCTGCGGCTGGAGGCCGAGGGCGTCGTCCGCCTGGTGGGCATCTGGTCGCACCTGGCGTTCGCCGACGAGCCCGGCCACCCGAGCCTGCACGCCCAGGGCGACGTCCTGCGCGCGGCGGCGGCGGACGCCGAGGCCCGCGGGGCCCGGTTCGAGGTGCGGCACATCGCGGCCTCCGCCTCGACGCTGACCGACCCGGAGCTGCACCTCGACCTGGTGCGCCCGGGGATCGCGCTGTACGGGCTGACCCCGGTCCCGCAGCTCGGCGGGCCGGAGCGGTTCGGGCTGGTGCCGGCGATGACCGTCGAGGCCGAGCTCGCGAACGTCAAGCGGCTGCCCGCCGGGCACGGCGTGTCCTACGGCCACCACTACGTGACGCCGCGGGACACCGTCGTCGGCGTGGTGCCGCTGGGGTACGCGGACGGCGTGCCGCGGCACGCGTCGGGCGCGGACGGCGCCCCGGGCGCCCCGCTGGGCGTCGGCGGGCGGCGGCTGGCGATCGCCGGGCGGGTCTGCATGGACCAGGTGATGGTGGACCTCGGGCCGGGCGCGACGGAGCAGGCCGGCGACCGCGTGGTGCTGTTCGGCACCGGCGCGGACGGCGGCCCGACGGCCCAGGAGTGGGCCGACGCGGCGGGCACGATCAGCTACGAGATCGTCACCCGGCTCGGTGCCCGGGTGCCGCGGGTGTACGTGGACGGCGGCCGGGAGGTCCCGGCGAGCGGCGCGGAGCGCGTCGCGGAGGGAGTGGCGTGAGCGAGCAGGACGGGGCGACCGCGACGGTCGCCGAGGTGACGGTGGACCTGGCGGACGCGGACGCGACCCGCGCGTACGGCGAGGCGCTCGCCGCGCTGCTGCGGGCGGGCGACCTCGTCGTGCTGACCGGCGACCTCGGCGCGGGCAAGACGACGCTGACCCAGGGCATCGGCACCGGGCTGGGCGTGCGCGGCGCGGTGGCCTCGCCGACGTTCGTCATCGCGCGGGTGCACCCGCCGCTGCCGCGCCCGGACGGCCCGACGGGCCCGACGCTGGTGCACGTCGACGCCTACCGGCTCGGCTCGCTCGACGAGGTCGACGCGCTCGACCTGGACACCTCGCTGGACGAGTCGGTGACCGTCGTCGAGTGGGGCGAGGGCCTGGTGGAGTCGCTGGCCGACGACCGCCTGGAGGTGGCCCTGCGCCGCCCCCGCGGGGCCGACGCCGCCGGTGGCGCCCCGCACGCGGAGCACGCGGAGGACGCCGCCGCGGGCGTGCGCGCGGTGACCGTCCGCGCGCGCGGCGACCGCTGGCGCGGCGTCGCGCTGCCCGGCGCCCCCACCCGGCCCGGCGCCACGGCGTCCCCGGCCTGACCTCCGGCGCCGCCGCGCCCCGTTCCCGCGACCTCGCGACCCGTCCCCGACCCCGAAGGAACCCACCGGTGCCCGTCCTCGCCCTCGACACCTCCGCCGCCGCGTCCGCCGCCGTCGTCGACGACGCCGGCCGCACCCTGGCCACCCGGTCGACCGGCGAGTCCCGCCGGCACGCGGAGACCCTGACCCCGCTGCTCGACGAGGTCCTGGCGGAGGCGGGCGTCGCCCGCACGGACCTGACCGCGGTCGTGGCGGGGACCGGCCCTGCGCCGTTCACCGGCCTGCGGGTCGGCCTGGTCACCGCCCGCACGCTGGGCCTGGCGCTCGGCGTGCCGGTGCACGGGGTGTCGTCGCTCGACGCGCTGGCCCTGGCCACGGTCGCGGCCGCCGCGTCCGGCACGGGGCCCGAGGTCGACGGCCGAGAGGTGCTGGTCCTGACGGACGCGCGCCGCAAGGAGGTCTACTGGGCCCGGTACCGCGCGGTCGTCGGCGCCGGCACCGCGCCGTCCGTCGAGGCCGTCGAGGGCCCCGGCGTGGCGACCCCGGCCGCCGTCGCGGAGCAGGGCCTCGACGGGTTGCTGCTCGTCGGCCCGGGGACCGCGCTGTACCCGGAGCTGCTGCCGCCGTCGCCCGGCACCCCCGACGCCGTCGACGCGGCGGACCTGGCGCGGGTGGCGCTCGCGCGGCTCGCCGTGGGCGGCTCGGGCCTGGTGCTGCCGACCGAGCCGCTGTACCTGCGCCGGCCGGACGCCGTGCCGCCGGCCGCCGCGAAGCGGGCGCGGGCGTGACCTCGCCCGCCGACAGCGCGGGGCCCGACGGCACGTCCCCCGACGGCGCGGCCCCCGCGGCCCGCACCGCGGACGTCCTGCTCCGGCCGCTGGTCCCCGGCGACCTCGACGCGCTCGAGGAGATGGAGGAGGCGCTGTTCGGCGCGGGCGCCTGGTCCCGGGCGTCGCTCGCGGAGGAGATCACCGGCCCGGGCCGCTGGTACGTCGGGGCGCAGGACCGCGCGTCGGGCGAGCTGGTCGGCTACGCGGGCCTGTGGTTCGACGGCTACGACGGCCAGGTGATGACGGTCGGCACCCGCCCGGACGCGCAGGGCCGCGGGGTCGGCCGGATGCTGCTCGACGCGCTGCTGGACCGCGCGCGCGAGCTCGGCGCGGGCGACGTGCTGCTGGAGGTCCGGGTCGACAACGAGCCGGCGCTGCGGCTGTACGAGCGCGCGGGCTTCGAGCGGTTCGGGCGGCGCAAGGGCTACTACCAGCCGGAGAACGTCGACGCCTGGACGATGCGCCGCAGGGCCTGACCCCGCCGGGACGCGGCGCCCGGCGCGGGCCCGGACGCGACGAGGGCCCCGCCCGGACGAACCGGTGCGGGGCCCTCGCGCGTGCCGCCCGGGCGGCGGCGGGCGTCAGATCGAGCGCGCGACGTCCTCGAAGTCGAGGCGGCCCTGGCGCGGGTGCGAGGCCGGCATGCCGAAGCCCTCGACGTCCTCCGGCGCGCTGCCGACGTTCAGCACCATGATCGAGCGCCAGCCCGAGCCGGCGAGCAGGTCGGTGTCGAGCCCCGGGGCGTCGAAGCCGGTCATCGGCCCGACGTGCAGCCCGGCGGCGCGCAGGCCGACGATGAGGTAGCCGGCCTGCAGGAAGGCGTTGTCGCGGGACATCCGGGCGCGGACGTCCTCGACGCCGGCGAAGTTGTCGCGCGCGCCGGCCATGTGCGGGGCCAGGCGGGGCAGCTGCTCGTGGAAGTCGACGTCGGCGGCCACGACGATGCTGAGCGGCGCGCGCCGGGTCTTGGCCTTGTTGCCCTCGTTCATGTGGTCGACCAGGCGCTCGCGGCCCTCGCCCGAGCGGACGAGCAGCAGGCGCAGCGGCAGCGAGTTCATCGCGGTCGGGCCCCAGCGGACGACGTCCCAGACGGCGCGGACCTGCTCGTCGGTGACCTCGCCGTCGGTGAACGTGTTGACGGTGCGGGCGTCCCGGAACACCAGGTCCACGATCTCCTGCGGGACGCGGAGGTCGGCGGTGACGGACGACGGTGCGGTGTCGATGCTCATGATCGGTTGAATGCGCAACATCTACGAGGTCATCCCCGTTGCCTGCGTGAACCGTGTCACACCGCGCGCGGGCCCGGGCGGGCACCGCCCGCGCGAGGGGACCGCCGGGCGCGGCCTAGACTCGGGGGCATGCCTGACGCGCCCCTCGTCCTCGGGATCGAGACGTCCTGCGACGAGACCGGGGTCGCCCTGGTCCGCGCCCACGCCGACCGCAGCGAGCTCCTGGTCGACGCCGTCGCGTCCTCCATGGACGAGCACGCGCGGTTCGGCGGGATCATCCCGGAGATCGCCTCCCGCGCCCACCTCGAGGCGATGATCCCGACGATCGAGCGCGCGCTCGGCACGGCCGGCGTCACCCTCGCCGACGTCGACGCGGTCGCGGTCACCGCCGGGCCCGGCCTGGTCGGCTCGCTCACCGTCGGCACGGCCGCCGCCAAGGCGCTGGCCTACGGGCTCGGCAAGCCGCTGTACGGCGTGAACCACGTCATCGGCCACGCGGCCGTGGACGAGCTGGTGCACGGCCTGTTCCCCGACCGCGTCATGGCGCTGGTCGTGTCCGGCGGCCACTCCAGCCTGCTGCTCATCGACGACGTCGTCACCGGCGTGCACGAGCTCGGCTCGACGCTCGACGACGCGGCGGGGGAGGCGTTCGACAAGGTCGGCCGCCTGCTCGGCCTGCCCTACCCCGGCGGCCCGCACATCGACCGTCTGGCGCGCGAGGGCGACCCGACCGCGATCCGGTTCCCCCGCGGGCTCACCGCCGCCAAGGACCAGGCGAAGCACGCGTACGACTTCTCGTTCTCGGGCCTGAAGACCGCCGTGGCCCGCTGGGTCGAGGCGCGCGAGGACGCCGGCGAGGAGATCCCGCTGGAGGACGTGTCGGCGTCGTTCGCGGCGTCGGTCGCCGACGTGCTCACCGCCAAGACGATCGCGGCCTGCCAGAAGCACGGCGTCGAGACCCTGGTGGTCGGCGGCGGGTTCTCCGCGAACTCCCAGCTGCGCGACATGGCCGCCGAGCGGTGCGCGGCGGCCGGGATCGACCTGCGCATCCCGCCGATCAAGTACTGCACGGACAACGGCGCGATGATCGCCGCCCTGGGCGCCGCCGTCGTGCGGCGCGGGCTGCCTCCGTCGGACTTCGCGATCGGCGTGGACTCGACGATGCCGCTGGAGACCGTCACGGTCTGACGCGCTCGCGCGCCCGGCGTCAGAGCGGCCGGCCCGCCCGCATCTCGGCGACCAGCGACGCCACCACCGCGTCGAGCTCGCCGGCGTTCCGCCGGGCCACGGCCCGCTGCCGCTGGTACGACGCCCCCTTGCGCAGGATGACCCGCACGGCGTCGAGCTCGGCCGCGCAGCCCAGCCGCTCGGCGACCGGCTCCAGGTCGACGAGCAGCCGCGCCACGGCGTCGGTGACGAGCTCCTCGTCGCCCGCCGCGTTCGTGATGATGATCGCGTCCATGCCGTAGCGCGCGGAGCGCCACTTGTTCTCCTGCGCGAACCACGGCGGGATCGTCGGCAGCGGCTCCCCGCGGTCGAGCAGCGTGGAGAAGTGCTCGACCAGGCAGTGCGTCAGCGCGGCGAGGGCCGTGACCTCCAGCAGGCTGGGGGAGCCGTCGCAGATCCGGGCCTCGATCGTGCCGAACCGCGGCGACGGCCGGACGTCCCAGCGCACCTCGTCGAACGCGTCGATCACGCCGGTGTGCAGCATGTCGCCGACGTAGGCCTCCAGCTGGTCCCAGCGCTCGAACGGGAAGGGCAGGCCGGCGGTCGGCAGCTGCTGGAACATCAGGGCGCGGTTCGACGCGTACCCGGTGTCCTTGCCGCCCCAGAACGGGCTCGACGCCGACAGCGACTGCAGGTGCGCGAACGTGGTGAGCAGCGCGCGGGAGATCGGCAGCACCTTGTCCCGGTCCTCGATGCCGACGTGCACGTGCACCCCGTAAATCAGCATCTGCCGGCCCCACCACTGCGTGCGGTCGATCAGGGTGGCGTACCGCTGCTTGTCGGTGACCTTCTGCTGCGCCCACCGGGCGAACGGGTGGGTGCCGGCGCTCATCAGCTCGACGCGCAGCGGGTCGGTCACCGTCCGGACCTCGTCGACCGCGCGCTGCAGGTCCGCGCCCGCCTCGCCGACGGTGCGGCACACGCCGGACACCACCTCGACGGTGTTGAGCAGCAGCTCCTGCTTGATCGCGGGGTGCTCGGCGGCGCCGGCGGGCCGGACGGCGTCGAGGACGGTGCTGGCGACCTGGCGCAGGTCGCCGGAGTCGGCGTCGACGAGCGCGAGCTCCCACTCGATCCCGACGGTCGACCGCTCGGACCGCGCGAACGGCAGCCGGGCGGGCGTGGTCATGCGGCCGCGCCGACCGGCTCGACCAGGAGCACCTGCTGCTGGCCGGCGACCCGGGTGAGCACGATCGTCGCCGCGGCCGTCCCGCGCAGGTCGAGCTGCCGGCGGAGCTGCTCGGGGACCACGGCGGTGCCGCGCTTCTTGATCGTGAGCGACCCGACCCCGCGCTCGCGCAGGTAGGCCCGGAGCCGCTTGAGGCCGAACGGCAGGGTGTCGAGCACGCGGTAGGCCGTGGCGAACGGGGTCGCGTGCAGCGCGTCGGAGGTCACGTAGGCGATCGTGCTGTCCACGAGCCGTCCCTGCACCTCGGCGGCGACCTCGGCGACCAGCCCGGCGCGGATCACGGCGCCGTCGGGCTCGTACAGGTAGGCCCCGACGGGCCCGACCGCGGCCCGTTCCCGCCCGGCGGACGCGCGCAGGACGGCGGAGCCGCCGCCCGCGCCGAGCAGCAGCGCCGACCGGCCCGGTCCCTCGGGCGCGAGCGGGCCGAACCACAGGCCGAGCTCGACGACGTCGCCGTCGACCGACACCCACTGCGCCTCGGCGTCGTCGGGCAGCGCGCTGTGCGGCACCCCCGGACCGAGCTTGAGGCCGAGGGCGGGCACGCGCTCGCGCAGGGCGAGCACGTCGTCGAGCGGCGGGGCGTAGGCGGCGGGGTCGAACACCCGGCTGCCGCCCGAGGTGCGGCGCGCGGGGTCGGCGTACACGCCGTCGACCCCCTCGGCGGCCAGGTCGACGGCGAGCCCGTCGCCGTGCCGGACCTCGGCCTCGGGGAACGCCCGCAGGTTGATGGTGGCCAGGGCGGCGGTGGTCTCGTCGGCGTCGACCGCGAGCACCCGCAGCCCGACCCCGGCGAACGCCATCGCGTCGGCCCCGAGGCCCGAGGTCAGGTCGGCGACGCGCGTGACGCCCGCGGCCGCGTACCGGCGCGCGTGCCGGGCGGCGACGACCAGCCGGGTCGCCTGCTCCAACCCCGCGGGGGTGAACAGCATGCCGTCGGCGAACTCGCCGAGCTTGTCGTGCGCCTTCGCGCGCAGCCGCGACTGGGTCAGCGCCGCGGCGACCAGGTCGGCGTCGAAGCCGTCCTTGCGCAGCCGCTCCGACAGGGCCATCGCGTGCCGCTCGTCGTACGGGGGCAGGGCGGACAGCAGAGCCCAGCCCTCGGGGCTGAGCAGCTTGGCGAGGCCGGACGCGTCCATCCCGCGATCCTCGCACGGCGGCGCGGGCGGGCGACGGGCGCCGCGGCGGGGGCGGACGGATGTGACGTCGACCCCCCGGACGTTGGCACTCGCCTTGACCGAGTGCTAACGGGTTCCTAGAGTGCTGATCGGCACTCTCCTCGTGGGAGTGCCAGCGCACCGCAGTTCGGCCGGCACCCGCGACGACGGCAGGACCGACGGGGCGACAACGGACATCAGGCAGCACTCACACGCGAAGGGGAGGTCCGCTGTGTCGGTCTCCATCAAGCCGCTCGAGGACCGGATCGTCGTCAAGACGCTCGAGGCGGAGCAGACGACCGCCTCCGGTCTCGTCATCCCGGACAGCGCCAAGGAGAAGCCCCAGGAGGGCGAGGTCCTGGCCGTGGGTCCGGGTCGCATCGACGACCACGGCAACCGCGTCCCGCTCGACGTGGCGGTCGGTGACAAGGTCATCTACAGCAAGTACGGCGGCACCGAGGTCAAGTACGACGGCGAGGAGTACCTGATCCTCTCCGCGCGCGACATCCTGGCGGTCGTCACCAAGTGACGCCCCCCGCCGGCCGCTGAGGCCGGCGGTCGCCCGACGAGGGCCCCCTCCGCGGACGGAGGGGGCCCTCGTCGCGTCCGGCGGCGCGCGCCGCGCCGGTGCGCCGGGCGACCGGCCGCCGCGAGCCGCCGCCCACCGCGCCGCGCTCCGCGATCCGCGAGTGAGCAAGGAACCCGCCGAGTGAGTAGCCCCCGGGTACCCGCTCGGCGCGTTTCCTGCTCACTGGGCGACGGTGGGCGGGCGACGACAGGCGCGCGACGCCGGCGGGATGCGCGCGGCGGCCGGCGGGACCGCGCGACGGCCGGCGGGCAGCGGGGCGCCGCGCGGCGGCCGGCGGGCATCCGGACGCCGCCCGAGGCTGCCGGCCGACCACCGGCCGCCGCCCCGGGCGCCTGGCCAGCGGCGGCGGCCGGTGGGCCGGCGCGCGGCGCACCGCACCGCGGGCCGTCGCGAAGCGGGTGGGGTCAGCCGACCTCGGCGCGGGTGCGGCCCGCGCGGCTGGCCAGGGTGGCGGCGCGCTCGTCCTCGGACAGGCCGCCCCAGACGCCGTACGGCTCGCGGACGGACAGGGACTGCTTCAGGCACTCCTTGATCACCGGGCAGGTGGCGCAGATCGCCTTGGCCGCCTCGGCGCGGCGGCGGCGCGCAGACCCGCGCTCGCCCTCGGGGTGGAAGAACAGGTCCTGGTCGGCGTCGCGGCACGCGCCCTCGTACTGCCACTCCCAGAGCTCCATGACGGGTCCCGGAAGGCGAGAGATCTCAGCCATGGTGTGTCCTCCATCTGTGCGGCGGCGTCAGCCGTCAGTACCTCGTGCTCGGTGCGGGTCCGGCTGCGACTCGGGACCGAAGTCCCTGGTGAGCCGGTGAACCCTGCTGATGAGGACAGTACAACCGCGCCAGCAGTTGTTCAAGACCGTGTCGTGACCGAGTTCTGGCGCGGTTGTGCACAGGGTTGTTCACGGCTGTGGAGCGATTCGGGCAG
>NZ_DASQCJ010000228.1:0-2776 GCF_035634735.1 Cellulomonas sp. | reverse complement strand
TGCTCGACGGGCGCGGCGATGGTGGCCGGGTACCGCGGCGCGGGGTCGGCGGCGGTCTCCATCGACCCGAGCCTAGGGCGTCGGCCCGGAGCACCTAGGATCTGCGGGTGGCCGACACGACCGAACCCGGGCGACCCGACGACGAGCGGGGCGCCGACGCCCCCGCCCCGACGGGGCCCGCGGCTGCGCCCGAGCCCGCCGACGAGCCCGGGCCGGCCGGGGGCGCCGAGGCCGCCCCCGACCCCGCCGCCCCCGCGGAGCCGGAGGTCGCGCCGGTCCCCGACGAGGCGACGCTCGCCCGGGTCGCCGAGCCCGCGCGCGTCCGCCGCGCCCCCAAGATCGGCGCGTTCATCGTCGCCGGCGTCCTGCTCGGGGCCCTGGTCGGGCTCGTCGTGGCGCAGCTGGCCGCGTCGTCGAGCGGGCTCGCCGAGTCCGACCCCCAGGCGTTCATCGGGTTCCTGGGCGGCCAGACCGGCGCCCGGACGGTGTCGGCGTTCATCGGCGCGGTCGTCGGCGGGTTCGCCGGCGCGCTCGCGGCGCTGCTCGCGGACCGGCGCAGCCGCCGCCGCTGACCCCGCGCGGCACCCGGCCGACCCGGCGCGGCACCGCCGCCCACCGCCCGCGGCACCGCCGCGGGCCGCGGCGCACCCGGGACCGACGTCCCGGACGCCGGACGGGTCCGCGCGTGGCATGTGTCACCATGGAGTCGTGGCCCCCCGCGGAGACGGCAAGCTCAACCACGACCTCCTGCCGAACGAGAAGGGACCCCAGGACGCGTGCGGCGTGTTCGGGGTCTGGGCTCCCGGCGAGGAGGTCGCGAAGCTCACCTACTTCGGGCTGTACGCGCTGCAGCACCGGGGCCAGGAGTCCGCGGGCATCGCGACGTCGAACGGCGAGCAGCTGCTCGTCTACAAGGACATGGGCCTCGTCTCCCAGGTCTTCGACGAGACGGCGCTGAACGCCCTGCACGGCCACATCGCCGTCGGGCACGCCCGGTACTCCACGACCGGCGGCAGCACGTGGGAGAACGCCCAGCCGACGCTCGGCGCCACGGCCGGCGGCACCGTCGCCCTGGCGCACAACGGCAACCTGACGAACACGGCCGAGCTGGTCGACCTGGTCGCGGAGCGGTACGGCGCCCAGCGGCGCGGCGAGCTCGCGCGCGGCAACACCACCGACACGGCGCTGGTGACGGCGCTGTTCGCGGGGGACCAGGACCACACGCTCGAGGCCACCGCGATGGAGGTGCTCCCGCGGCTGCGCGGCGCCTTCAGCCTCGTCTGGATGGACGAGCACACGCTGTACGCCGCCCGCGACCCGCAGGGCGTCCGCCCGCTGGTGCTGGGCCGGCTGGAGCGGGGCTGGGTCGTCGCCTCGGAGACGCCGGCGCTCGACATCGTGGGCGCGTCGTTCGTCCGGGAGATCGAGCCGGGCGAGCTCGTCGCGATCGACGCGGACGGCCTGCGCACGCAGCGGTTCACCGAGCCGCAGCAGCGCGCCGGCTGCGTGTTCGAGTACGTCTACCTGGCCCGCCCGGACACCACGATCGCCGGGCGCTCCGTGCACGCCGCGCGGGTGGAGATGGGTCGCCGGCTGGCGAAGGAGCACCCGGTCGAGGCCGACCTGGTCATCCCGGTGCCCGAGTCCGGCACGCCCGCCGCGGTCGGCTACGCGCAGGCGTCGGGCATCCCGTTCGGGCAGGGGCTGACCAAGAACGCGTACGTCGGCCGGACGTTCATCCAGCCGTCGCAGACGCTGCGCCAGCTCGGCATCCGGCTCAAGCTCAACCCGCTGCGCGAGGTCATCCGCGGCAAGCGGCTCGTCGTGGTCGACGACTCGATCGTGCGCGGCAACACCCAGCGCGCGCTGATCCGGATGCTCCGCGAGGCCGGCGCGGCCGAGGTGCACGTGCGGATCAGCAGCCCGCCGGTGAAGTGGCCGTGCTTCTACGGCATCGACTTCGCGTCCCGCGCCGAGCTGATCGCCAACGGCCTGGCCGTCGAGGAGATCGGGTCCTCGCTGGGCGCGGACTCGCTCGGCTACATCTCGATGGACGGCATGATCGCCGCCACCGAGCAGCCCGCGGCGCAGCTGTGCACCGCGTGCTTCACCGGGAAGTACCCCATCGAGCTGCCGTCCCAGGACCGGCTCGGCAAGCACCTGCTGGAGCAGAACGAGCTGCCGCTCGGCGCTCCGGAGGACGGACTCGCCACCCTGGTCCCGGGGACCGGTGGCTCGAACGCGCTGGAGCACCCGTGACCGAGGGCATCACCTACGCCGCCGCCGGCGTCGACACCGAGGCGGGCGACAAGGCCGTCGAGCTGATGAAGGACGCCGTCCGCGCGACGCACGGCCCCCAGGTGCTGGGCGGGGTCGGCGGGTTCGCCGGGCTGTTCGACGCGTCGGCGCTGGTCGGCTACCGCCGCCCGCTGCTCGCGACGTCCACGGACGGCGTCGGCACCAAGGTGGCGATCGCGCAGGCGCTGGACGTGCACGACACGATCGGGTTCGACCTGGTCGGCATGGTGGTCGACGACATCGTCGTGGTGGGCGCGAAGCCGCTGTTCATGACCGACTACATCGCGTGCGGCCGGGTCGTGCCCGAGCGGATCGCGGACGTGGTGCGCGGCATCGCGGCGGCCTGCTCGGTCGCCGGCACCGCGCTGGTCGGCGGCGAGACCGCGGAGCACCCGGGCCTGCTCGGCCCCGACGAGTACGACGTCGCCGGCGCCGCGACCGGCGTGGTCGAGGCCGACGCGCTGCTCGGCCCCGAGCG
>NZ_DASQCJ010000227.1:0-26314 GCF_035634735.1 Cellulomonas sp. | reverse complement strand
CGGCGAGGAGTACCTCATCCTCTCCGCGCGCGACATCCTGGCGGTCGTCACCAAGTGACGTCCCCCGCCGGCCCGTGAGGCCGGCGGACGCCTGACGAGGGCCCCCTCCGCGGACGGAGGGGGCCCTCGTCGCGCCCGGCGCCTGCGCGTGCGCGGCCCGTCCCGCCGTCGAGAGTGCGACCGACACGTCGAGCGCGTCGTCGCCGGCTGCTCGCTCGACGTGCCGAGCACCTGCTCGGCGCGCGCAGGCGGGCGTGCCGAGCGGTCGGCGGCACGCCTCCCGCGGCTGGGCGCGGGCCGGACAGCACGACGGGGCCCCTCCGCATGCGGAGGGGCCCCGTCGCTCGTGGACGGCGACCGCGCGGTGTCGCACCGCGCTCGGTCGCCACGCTTCAGGTGGCGGCGCTCCGGCCGCCGGCGGCTCGCGGCCGCCCGGGCTCAGATCGCCTGGTGGGTCGTCCGGCCGGCGCGCTCGGCCAGCACGGCGGTGCGCTCGTCCTCGGAGAGGCCGCCCCAGACGCCGTACGGCTCACGGACCGCGAGGGACTGCTCGCGGCACTCGTTGATGACCGGGCAGGTGGCGCAGATCGCCTTGGCCGCCTCGGCGCGGCGGCGGCGCGCGGCGCCCCGCTCGCCCTCGGGGTGGAAGAACAGGTCCTGGTCGGCGTCGCGGCAGGCGCCCTCGTACTGCCACTCCCAGAGCTCCATCACGGGTCCCGGAAGGCGGGAGATCTCGGCCATGGTGGTCCTCCATCCTGCGCGGCGCCGGGGCGCCGTTCTGGTGACGTGCGGGGGGTCGTCCGGCCGACGACCGTTCCCTGGGACCGAGGTCCCTGGCGCGCCGTCCGAACTGCACTGATGAGGACAGTACAACCGCTTCAGCAGTTGTTCAAGACCGTGTCGCGAATCGGTTCGGCGCGAATCGCTTCACTGCCGCGACCAGCACTGGCGCGATTCGTGGCGCGGTTCGGTCGACGGAGCGCGGGGCGCTGGCGCGGTTCGCCCGGTCGCCGCTGGAAACCGCGCCAGATCCCCGGCACAATCGGACACGGCCGCGCGACCGGCGGCGGGACAGAGACGGGCGAGATGCAGCACAGCGAGGACGAGGGACCGGCCGGCGGCGCCGACCGGGACCCCGGCGACGGCGCGACCGAGGCGGTCGAGCTCGACGGCCCGATCCTCACGGTCGCCGCGGTCGCGGCACGCCTCGGCGTCGCCCCCGCGACGCTGCGTACCTGGGACCGCCGCTACGGCCTCGGTCCGTCCGAGCACACCGCGGGTGCGCACCGCCGGTACAGCACGGCCGACCTGGCGCGCCTGATGACCATGCGCTCGCTCACGCTCGACGGCGTGCCGCCGGCCGACGCCGCCCGGCTGGCCCGGGAGGGCGCCCCGGGCGCGCTGCCGGAGCCCGCGGCGCCGCCCGAGCACGACGGCGCCGACCGTGCCGCGCACGGCGGCGCGCACGGTGACGCCCGCGGCGGCGCGCACGGCGGCGCGCACGGGTCCGCCGGCCCTGCAGCCGATGCGAGCCCCTCCGCCGACGCAGCCCCCGCGGCCGACGCCGCCGACACCCCCGCGGTCCGCCACCTCAGCGCCGTCCCGGACGCGTCCGCGCGCGACCGCGAGGACGCCGCGCCCGCGGACCCGCGGCACCCGGCGCCCGCCGCGCCCGCCGCCCGCGCCGCGCGCCCGCCGCGCCCCGCCACCCCCACCTCGGTGATCGACGCGGCCCTGCGCGCCGACGCCGCCGAGGTCGCCCGCCTGCTCGCGCTGCCCGCCGGCGGGGACCTGGTCCGCTGGTGGTCCGACCTGGTCGCGCCCGCGCGCGCCGGCATCGCGTCGCGCACGGTCCTCGCCCGCCCCGGCGACGAGCCGGACGCCCTCGTCGCCGCCGCGGCGCTCGCGGTGCTGCGGGACCGCTCGGGCCGCGTGCCGCGGCACCCGTCGCGCCGCCGGATCGTGCTGCTGCTCGCGGCGCCGGGTGAACCCCGGCCGCTCTCGCTGCACGTGCTCGCCGGCGCGCTGGCCGACGCCGGGGTGGACGCGCGGGTCGTCGCCGGGCCGACGGGGCGCCACCGCCTGCTCGAGATCGCGGCCATGACGTCGCCGTCGGCGGTGGTGCTGCTGAGCGAGCAGACCGCCCCCGACCTGGGCCTCGTCGGCGCCGTGGCGGAGGCGCACGCGGAGCTGCCGGTGTTCGTGATGGTGCCCGACGAGGCCGCGGGGGAGGTCCCGCTGGGCCGCCAGGTGCACCGCGTGCGCACCGTGCCGGGCCTCGTGCACGAGGTGCTGGCCGTCTCCGCCTGACACCTGGGTTCTTCCTGGACGCTAACGTCGGGCCGGATCCGGCCGATACAGGAAGGAAGCCGGATCCGCCAGGGTCCTGGCACAGGCGGAAGGCGGAGGTCGATGGCGGGCGTCGTGGTGTGCCACGGATCGACGGCGGTGCGCGAGCGCATCGTCCTGACGGCACTCGGTGTGCCCGCGCTGGCCCCGGTGCGCGCGGCGGCGTCCGTGGACGAGCTGGTCACGCTGGCGCGGCGGGTCCCGCCGACCATCGTGCTGCTCGACGCGCACCTGCCGACCCCGGGCCCCGTGGAGGCGATCCGCCGGCTGCGGGCGGTGCCGTCCCAGTCGACCGTCGTGATGCTGGCGGTGCCGGGCGACGAGATCGCGCTGGACCGGGCGATCGCGCTCGGTGCCCGCGGCTACCTCGCCCCCGACGTCGGCCGGGCGGAGCTCGCCGCGGTCGCCGCGCACATCCTCGCGAGCCCGGGCATCCCCGGCGCGCCCGGCGCGGTGCCGCACGACGGCCTGTCCGCGGCGCACGGGCACGGCGGCGTGGCGAGCGCCCCGACCCCGGTGGTCGCGCGCGTCGAGCTGCCCGCGCAGGCCACCGGCCGCGACGAGGTCTCCTTGACGAAGCGCGAGGTCGAGGTGCTGGTCGGCATGAGCAACGGCCGGTCGAACGCGCAGATCGGCCAGGAGCTGTTCCTGTCCGAGGACACGATCAAGACCCACGCCCGCCGGCTGTTCCGCAAGCTCGGCGCCGCCGACCGCGCGCAGGCCGTGGCGATCGGGCTGCGCAAGGGCCTCATCCGCTGACGCCGGCCGGGGTCGCCCACCCGGCCCCGCCGCGTCCGCCGCCGCGCACCGCGCCGGCCGCCGCGCACCGCGCCCGGCGTCGCGCAGGTCACCCCGGCCGGCGGGCGGGTCGCAGGAGCGACGGCCGTATCATCGGGGGATGACCGACCTGGGCACCCCTGGATCCGCCGCTCCCGCCGACCCGTTCGGCTTCATCGGTCTCACCTACGACGACGTCCTGCTGCTCCCGGGCGAGACGGACGTCATCCCGAGCGAGGTCGACACCACGACCCGGCTCACGCGTGAGATCTCCCTGTCGATCCCGCTCGTGTCCGCCGCCATGGACACCGTCACCGAGTCGCGCATGGCGATCGCCCTGGCCCGCCAGGGCGGCATCGGCGTGCTGCACCGCAACCTGTCGATCGAGGCGCAGGCCCACCAGGTCGACCTGGTGAAGCGCTCCGAGTCCGGCATGGTGTCGGACCCCGTGACCGTGGGCCCCGACGCGACGCTGGCCGAGCTCGACGCGCTGTGCGCCAAGTACCGCGTGTCCGGCCTGCCGGTCGTGGACGACGACCGCCGCCTGCTGGGCATCATCACCAACCGCGACCTGCGGTTCGTGCCGCCGGCCGAGTTCTCCACCCGCCGGGTGCGCGACACCATGACGTCGATGCCGCTGGTCACCGGGCCGGTCGGCATCTCGAACGACGACGCCGCCGCGCTGCTCGGCAAGCACAAGGTCGAGAAGCTGCCGCTGGTCGACGCGGACGGCCGCCTGCAGGGCCTCATCACCGTCAAGGACTTCGTGAAGTCCGAGCAGTACCCGATGGCCACGAAGGACGCGAGCGGCCGCCTGGTCGTCGCCGCGGCCGTCGGGTTCTTCGGCGACGCCTGGGACCGCGTGACCGCGCTGGTCGAGGCCGGGGTGGACGCGCTCGTCGTCGACACCGCCAACGGCCACGCGCGGCTCATGCTCGACATGGTCCGCCGCATCAAGTCCGACCCGGCCACGAAGCACGTCCAGGTGATCGGCGGCAACATCGCGACCCGCGCCGGCGCGCAGGCGCTGGTCGACGCGGGCGTGGACGCCGTCAAGGTCGGCGTCGGCCCGGGCTCGATCTGCACCACCCGCGTGGTCGCCGGCGTCGGCGTCCCCCAGGTCACCGCCGTGTACGAGGCGTCGCTCGCCGCGAAGCCGGCCGGCGTGCCGGTCATCGCGGACGGCGGTCTGCAGTACTCCGGCGACATCGCCAAGGCGCTCGTGGCCGGCGCGGACAGCGTCATGGTCGGCGGCCTCATCGCCGGCTGCGACGAGTCGCCCGGTGACCTGGTGTTCGTCAACGGCAAGCAGTTCAAGCGCTACCGCGGCATGGCGTCGCTCGGCGCGATGCAGAGCCGCGGCGACCGCCGGTCGTACTCGAAGGACCGGTACTTCCAGGGCGACCTGTCCGACGACGAGATCATCACCGAGGGCATCGAGGGCCAGGTGCCCTACCGCGGGCCGCTGTCGGCGGTCGCGCACCAGCTGGTCGGCGGCCTGCACCAGTCGATGTTCTACGTCGGCGCGCACACGGTGCCCGAGCTGCAGGCCCGCGGGAAGTTCGTCCGGATCACGCCGGCGGGGCTCAAGGAGTCGCACCCGCACGACGTGCAGATGATCTCGGAGTCGCCGAACTACACGGTGCGCTGAGGTCGGACGCGCGAGAAGGGGCCGGGTGCGGATCGCACCCGGCCCCTTCCGCGTCCGGGTCAGTCCCGGAACGTCTCGATCTGCGCGCCCAGCTCGACGAGCCGCTCCTGCAGCCCCTCGTAGCCGCGGGCGATGATGTCGACGTTGCGCAGCACGCTCTCGCCCTTCGCCGCCATCATGGCCAGCAGGATGACGACCGCGGGGCGCAGCGCCGGCGGGCAGGACACCTCGGCGCCCGACCAGCGGGTGGGGCCGGAGACCTGGAGCCGGTGGGCGTCGAGCAGCCGCACGTCGGCGCCGAGCCGGGTGAGGTCGGTCAGGTGGATCGCCCGGCCCTCGTAGACCCAGTCGTGCACCAGCGTCGAGCCGGTCGCGCACGCGGCGATCACCGCGAAGAACGGCAGGTTGTCGATGTTGAGGCCGGGGAACGGCATCGGGTGGATCTTGTCCAGCGGCGCGCGCAGGTCGCTCGGGTGCACCGTGATGTCGACCAGCCGGGTGCGGCCGTTGTGCGCGGTGTACTCCTCGGACAGCGTGTAGCGCTGGCCCATCTCGGACAGGGTCGCGAGCTCGATCTCCATGAACTCGATCGGCACCCGGCCGACGGTGATCTCGGAGCCGGTGACGATGCCCGCGGTGAGCAGGCTCATCGCCTCGACCGGGTCCTCGGACACCGCGTACTCCACGTCGGCGTCGATGTCGGCCCTGCCGTGCACCCGCAGCGTCGTCGTGCCGATGCCCTCGACGCGGACGCCCAGCAGCTCCAGGTAGAAGCACAGGTCCTGGACCATGTAGTTCGGGCTGGCGTTCCGGATGGTCGTGACGCCCGGGCGGCGGGCCGCGGCCATCAGCGCGTTCTCGGTCACGGTGTCGCCTCGCTCGGTGAGCACGATCGACAGGTTCTCGGTGCCCGGGTCGGTCACGCGGGCCAGGTAGCGGCCGCCGCTGGCGGTGACGGACAGGCCGAACGGCCGCAGCGCGATCATGTGCGGCTCGACGGTGCGGGAGCCGAGGTCACAGCCGCCGGCGTACGGCAGCCGGAACTCGTCCTGCTGGCCCAGCAGCGGGCCGAAGAACATGATGATCGACCGGGTGCGGCGGGCGGCGTCGACGTCGATGGCCTCCAGGTCGAGGTCCCGGGGGACGACGATCTCCAGGTCCCGGCCGTCGGCGGACCAGGTGGCGCGCACGCCGACGGAGCGCAGCACGTCGACGATCCGGTCGACCTCGACGATCCGCGCCACGTTCCGCAGCCGCGTGGTGCCGCGGTTGAGCAGCGAGGCGCACAGCAGGGCGACCGCGCCGTTCTTCGAGGTGTTCACGTCGATCCGGCCGGACAGCCGCGCGCCGCCGCGGACCCGGAGGTGGGTGTGCTGCGGTCCGCCGAGCGTGACGATCGGGGAGTCGAGCGCGGCGCCGATCCGGGTCAGCATGTCGAGGCTGACGTTCTGCGCGCCCTGCTCGATGCGGTGCACGGCGGACTGGCTGGTGCCGAGGAGCTCGGCGAGCTGGGTCTGCGTCAGGCCGCGGTGGCGGCGCGCGGACCGGACCAGCGAGCCCACGTGGGCCAGCTGCTCGGGGAGGGTGGGGGTGACGACGGGGATGGACGAGGTCACCGTGGGAACGGCTCCGGTCGCCGGGTTGGTCAGGGTCACGACGACGACGTTAACTCATGGATGAGATATCGGCACGGGTTCGGGTGCGGAGATCGTGTGTGCGCGGGCCGTTGTCGTGGATCCCGACCTCATGACCGGCGTTGCGGGCGCGGTGGAGGCCCTGGTCAGGCGATCAGCGTGTCCTGGATCGGGCGGCCGGCGAACCGGCGGTCCCGGGCGGGGTCGTGCCGGATGGCGACCGGCTCGGGGGTGACCCGGACGGGCAGCGCGGGCTGGGTGGCGATCCGGCCGGTGACCCGGGCGGCGAGGTTCGGCGCGGACGCGGCGGCGGGCGCGGCGACGGCGGGTGGCGCGGCGGAGGCGGGGGCGGACGCCGCCGCCGGCTCCGGCGCGCGCAGCGGCTCCAGCGGCGCGCCCGTCCCCGGTGCGCCCGCCGCGGCCGCCGCCCGCGACGCCGCGCGGCTCGGCCAGGTCGACTCCGCCCCCGGGCCGGTGTGCCCGCGCTCCGCGCGCCAGGCGTTGAACGCCTCGGCCCACGCCCGGTGCGCGGTCACCTGGTAGTCGTGCAGCGAGACCAGGTCGAGGTCGCCCAGGTGCGGGAACCGCCCGACGATCCGCTCCAGCACGTCGAGGGTGGCCACCACGTCGACGTCGGCGGTGTGCAGGCTGCCGGTGTCGACCACCTGGTAGACGCCGCACAGGTCGACGAGCTTGCGCTTGCCCGACCGGTACCGGTCCTCGGCGCGGTCGAGCACGAGCGGGTCGATGACCGGGCGCAGCTCCCCGCCGAGGCGGTCCTCGACGGTGGGCAGGCCGTGCCGGCGGAGCTCGGACTCGAGCAGGCAGAGGTCGAACGACGCGTTGTACGCCACGACCGGGACGCCCTCGCGGACCGCCTCGGCGATGGCGGCCGCGATCTCGTCCAGCGCGCCGCGCGGCTCGACGCCGTGCTCGCGCGCGTGCTCGGTGCTGATGCCGTGGATCGCGCTGGCGCCCTCGGGGATCTCGACGCCGGGGTCGACCAGCCAGGTGCGCACGTGGGTGCCGTCGCGGTCCCGCCGGACGAGCGCGGCCGTCACGATGCGGTCGTGGTCGGTGTCCACGCCGGTGGTCTCGGTGTCGAACCCCAGCAGCGGCCCGTCGGTCCAGGTCATGCGTCTCCCTCTCCTTCCTGCGCCGCCAGCATCGCACCGGGCACCGACGCTCCCCGGGACCCCGCGCGGCGTGTGGCGGGGCCCGGGTGCGCGCGGCGGCCGTCCGGGTGAGGGTGGGGGGAGCCCCGCCGACCGCGGGGGACCCCCTACGGAAGGAGTCGTCATGGCTCGCCTGACCGGTCGTACCGTCGCGTTCCTCACCAGCTCGAAGGGCATCGAGGAGCCGGAGCTCACCACGCCCTGGAAGGCCGTCGCCGACGAGGGCGGCACCCCCGTCCTCGTGTCGGCCGAGGCCGGCACCGTCCGCGCCGTGAACAACGACCTCGACCCGGGCGGCGAGTACCCGGTCGACCGCACGCTGGACCAGGTGTCCGCGGACGAGATCGACGCGCTCGTCATCCCCGGCGGCACCGTCAACGCCGACACGCTCCGCACCCAGGAGGGCGCGCAGGCGCTCGTCAAGGCCGTGCTCGGCGCGGGCAAGCCCGTCGCCGCGATCTGCCACGGGCCGTGGACGCTGATCGAGGCCGGCGTCGTCGAGGGCGTGACGCTCACGTCCTACCCGAGCCTCGCCACCGACCTGCGCAACGCGGGCGCCACCTGGGTCGACCAGGAGGTCGTCGTGTCGCAGGCCGCCGGCGCCACGCTCATCACCTCCCGCAACCCCGACGACCTGCCGGCGTTCAGCGCCGCGGTCGTGGACGCGGTCGCGGGCTGACCCGCCGGCGCCGCGACCGCCGCGGCGCCACCCACCCGGGCCCCGTCGCGCCACGCGGCGGGGCCCGCGTCGTCCGCCCGCGCCGGTAGCCTGTCCCGGTGAGCAACGAGATCGAGATCGGCCGCGGCAAGCGGGGACGGCGCGCATTCTCCTTCGACGACGTCGCCGTGGTGCCCTCGCGCCGCACCCGCGACCCCGAGGAGGTGTCCGTCGGCTGGCAGATCGACGCGTACCACTTCGACCTGCCGGTGCTGGCGGCGCCGATGGACTCCGTGGTGAGCCCCGCGACCGCGGTGGCGCTGGGCCGCGCGGGCGGCCTGGGCGTGCTCGACCTCGAGGGCCTGTGGACCCGCTACGAGGACCCGGAGCCCCTGCTGGCGCAGATCGCCGAGCTGCCGGCCGCCGAGGCGACCGCCCGGATGCAGGAGATCTACGCCGCCCCGATCCAGCCCGAGCTGATCCGCCGCCGGGTCGGCGAGGTCCGCGACGCGGGCGTGACGGTCGCGGGCGCCCTGTCGCCGCAGCGGACGCAGGAGTTCTGGAAGGACGTCGTCGACGCGGGCGTCGACCTGTTCGTCATCCGCGGCACCACCGTGTCGGCCGAGCACGTGTCCGGCCGCGCCGAGCCGCTCAACCTCAAGCGGTTCATCTACGAGCTCGACGTGCCGGTGATCGTCGGCGGCGCGTCCACCTACACCGCGGCGCTGCACCTCATGCGCACGGGCGCGGCGGGCGTGCTGGTCGGCTTCGGCGGCGGCGCGGCGCACACCACCCGGGTGTCGCTGGGCATCCACGCCCCGATGGCGACCGCCGTCGCGGACGTCGCGGCCGCGCGCCGGGACTACCTCGACGAGTCGGGCGGCCGGTACGTGCACGTCATCGCCGACGGCGGCGTGGGCCGGTCCGGCGACCTGGTCAAGGCGATCGCCTGCGGCGCGGACGCGGTCATGCTCGGCGCCGCGCTGGCGCGCGCGACGGACGCCCCGGGCGGCGGCTGGCACTGGGGCCCCGAGGCGCACCACCCGCACCTGCCGCGCGGCGAGCGGGTGCAGGTCGGCCAGGCGGGCACGCTGGACCAGGTGCTGTTCGGCCCGGGCCACACGGCGGACGGCTCGCTCAACCTGATCGGCGCGCTGCGCCGGGCGATGGCGACCACCGGGTACTCGGACCTCAAGGAGTTCCAGCGGGTGGAGATCGTGGTCTCCCCGTACCAGCCGCGCTGACGCCGGCACCCGCGCGCCGAGGGCCGCGGCTCCCCGACCGGGGGAGCCGCGGCCCTCGCGCGTGCTGGGCATGCGGTCGGCCGCTCCGGTGCCCCGCGCCCGGTACGCGCGACCCGCTGCCCGCGACGGTGGAAGGTTGTGACGGACACGCCGACGGCGTGTCCGTCACGACGTTCCACTGTCGGACAGGCGCACTGGCCCCGACGTCGAGGCCGGGCGAAGCGGGCGTGGGCGGATGCCCGTTTGGTTCGTGTTTGAGTCCGAGTCGGTTTGATTGCTTGCGTTTCGGTGTCCGGTTGGGGCATGCTGGATCGCGCAGCAGCCCAGCGCCGGGCCTCCCTCGGCGCCCCGGGCCACCCTGCGCAGACGACCCGGAACCGACGGAGGCGACGTGTACGCAACGGAGCGCCAGCAGCAGATCCTGGCGGCCGCCCGACGGGACGGGCGCGTGGACGTCGCCTCGCTCGCGACCACCCTGGACGTCACGCCGGAGACGGTCCGCCGCGACCTCACGGTGCTGGAGCGGCACGGCCTGGTCCGCCGGGTGCACGGCGGCGCGATCCCGGTCGAGCAGCTCGGCTTCGAGCCCGGCCTCGCGCAGCGCGAGGGCCTGCTGTCGGGGGAGAAGGACCGGATCGCCAAGGCCGCGCTGGAGGAGCTGCCGGCCGGCGGCGCGATCATCCTGGACGCGGGCACCACGACCGTGCGCCTGGCGGAGCTGCTGCCGACGGACCGCGAGCTGACCGTCGTCACGCACGCGCTGCCCGTCGCCACGGTGCTCGCCACCCGCCCCGGCATCACGCTGCACCTGGTGGGCGGCACGGTCCGCGGCCGGACGCTCGCGGCCGTGGGCACGTGGGCGCTGCGCGAGCTCGCCGACATCCACGTCGACACGGCGTTCCTCGGCACCAACGGCCTCAGCGTCGAGCACGGCCTGACCACCCCCGACCTCGCGGAGGCGGCGGTGAAGCGCGCGCTGGTGACGGCGGCCCGGCGCACGGTGGTGCTCGCCGACCACACCAAGCTCGGGCGCGCGGACTTCGCGCACGTGGCGCCGCTCGACCAGGTGGACACGCTGGTCACCGACTCCGGGGTGCTGACCGAGCTCGCGGACGAGGTCGAGGCCGCCGGCCCGCGGGTGGTGCGCGCGTGACCGCCGCCGGGGCGCCGCGCGTCGTCACGCTGACGCCGAACCCGAGCCTGGACCGGGCGCTGCACCTGGACCGGCTCGCGGTCGGCGAGGTGAACCGCGCCGCGGCCACCCACCTGCACCCGGGCGGCAAGGGCATCAACGTGTCCCGGGCGCTCGCGGCGCACGGCGTGGCGTCCCGCGCGGTCATGCCGTCGGGCGGCCCGGACGGCGCGCAGGTCGTCGCGCTGCTCGCGGCGCAGGGCGTGGACGCGCGGCCGGTGCCGGTCGCCGGCGACACCCGGTCCAACATCACGCTGACCGAGTCGAGCGGGGCGACGACGAAGATCAACGCCCCCGGCGCCGCGCTGACCCCGGACGAGGTCGCGGCCCTGCTCGCCGCGGTCGAGTCCGAGCTCGCCGGGGCGACCGCCGTGGTCGCCGCGGGCAGCCTGCCGGCAGGCCTCGGCGACGACTTCTTCACCGCGGTGGCCGACCTGGGCGCGCGGCACGGCGTCCCGGTCGTGCTGGACACGTCCGGCGCGCCGTTCGCCGCCGCGGTCCGGCACGGCGGCCTCGCGCTGGTGAAGCCGAACGACGAGGAGCTCGCCGAGCTCGCGGGCCACGAGCTCGTGACCGTCGGCGACGTCCTCGCCGCCGCCCGCGCGGTCCAGGCGCTCGGCACGGCCGCCGTCCTGGTCAGCCTCGGGGCGCACGGCGCGCTGCTGGTCGCCGAGGGCGGGTCCTGGTGGGCCGGCGGCCCCGGCCTGGTGCCCGTGTCCACGGTCGGTGCGGGGGACTCGACCCTGGCCGGCTACCTCGCGGCCGACGGCCCGCCCCCGGACCGGCTGCGCCGCGCGGTCGCCTGGGGCCGCGCCGCCGTCCTGCTCCCGGGCAGCGCCGTCCCGCGCCCGTCCGACGTCCGACCCGACGAGGTGGCCCTGGTGGCCGACCCCGATCCCGCCCTCGCCCTGAAGGAGCTCTGACATGAGCCTGCCCCTCACCTCCGCCGACCTGGTCGGCGTCGACCTCGCGGCGGCCGACCGCGACGACGCGACCCGCCAGCTCATCGCCCTGCTCGCCGCGGCGGGCCGGGTGACCGACGCCGAGGGCTTCCACGCCGACGTCCGCGCCCGCGAGGCGCAGATGGCCACCGGCATGCCCGGCGGCGTCGGCCTGCCGCACGCCCGCTCCGAGCACGTCACCGCGCCGAGCCTCGCGGTCGGCAAGCTGCGCGAGCCCGTCGACTGGGGCGCCCCGGACGGGCCCGCCCGCCTGGTGTTCCTCATCGCCGCCCCCGCGGGCGGGGACGCGGACCACCTGCAGATCCTGGCGGCGCTCGCCCGCCGGCTGGTGCACGAGTCGTTCCGGCAGTCGCTGCTCGACGCGCCCGACGCGGCGACGGTGGCGGAGATCGTCCAGCGAGAGGTGGTGCCGTCATGAAGTTCGTCGCCGTGTCCTCGTGCCCCACGGGGATCGCCCACACGTACATGGCCGCCGAGGCGCTCGAGCAGGCCGGCAAGGCCGCCGGCCACGAGGTGCACGTCGAGACGCAGGGCGCCGCGGGCTCCACCCCGCTCGACCCGGCGATCATCGCCGCCGCGGACGGCGTCATCTACGCCGCGGACCTGGAGGTCCAGGCCAAGGACCGGTTCGCCGGCAAGCCGTTCGTCGACGTCGGCGTGAAGAAGGCGGTGCACGACCCGACCGGGGTGCTGGCCCAGGCGGTCGCGGCCGTCGAGGCGGGCGTGCCCGCGGCCGACGCCGCCGCGGCCGGCGCCACGCCCACGGCCGGCGGGGCCCCGCGCCCCGCGGTCAAGGTCGACCCGAACGCGGGCGTCGGCACCCGGATCCGGCAGTGGCTGATGACGGGCGTGTCGTACATGATCCCGTTCGTCGCCGCCGGCGGGATCCTCATCGCCCTGGGCTTCATGATCGCCCAGGCGGCCTGGCCCGGGAACGAGGGGCCGGTCGCGGTGACCGCGGTCCCCGTCCAGGACCTCATCACGTCGTTCAGCATCACCTCCGGGCAGGACTGGGCGGTGCTGCTGTACCAGACCGGTGCGGCCGCGTTCGGCTTCCTCGTCGCGGTGCTGTCCGGGTTCATCGCGTACGCCATCGCCGACCGGCCCGGCCTGGTGCCCGGCTTCGTCGGCGGCGCGATCTCCGTGGTGATCGGCGCGGGCTTCCTCGGCGGCCTGGTCACCGGGTTCGTCGGCGGGTTCCTCGCCCTGTGGATCAGCCGGTGGCGGGTGCCCAAGGGGGTGCGCGGCGTGATGCCCGTCGTGGTGACGCCGCTGCTGTCCTCGCTGGTCACCGGGTTCCTCATGTTCGTGGTCATCGGCCGGCCCATCGCTGACGTCATGGACGGCCTGACGAACTGGCTCAACGGCCTGTCCGGCTCCAACCTGGTGCTGATGGGCGCGCTGCTCGGCGCGATGATGGGCTTCGACCTCGGCGGCCCGATCAACAAGGTCGCGTACACCTTCGCGGTGACCGGCCTGGCGACCGAGGGGCTGACGGGCGACGCCGTGCAGTACCGGATCATGGCGGCCGTGATGGCGGCCGGCATGGTGGCGCCGCTGGCGATGGCCCTGGCGACGGTGGTCCGCAAGGGCCTGTTCACGCACGCCGAGCGCGAGAACGGCAAGGCCGCCTGGCTGCTCGGGCTGTCGTTCATCTCCGAGGGCGCGATCCCGTTCGCCGCGGCCGACCCTTGGCGGGTCATCGTGTCGTCGGTCGTCGGGTCCAGCGCCACCGGCGCGATCACGATGGCGGTCGGCTCGGGGCTCCGCGCGCCGCACGGCGGCATCTGGGTGCTGCCGCTGATCTCGAACCCGCTCGGGTTCCTGCTGGCGGTCGCGGTCGGCACCGTGGTCACCGCGGGCGTCGTGGTCGTGCTCAAGGGGCTGCGCCCGAGCCCGCTGGTCGAGGCCGAGCGCGAGGCCGACGCCGCGGCCGCCGCGACCGCGCCCGCCACCGCCCAGCCCGCCGTCGCCTGACGGCACCCCGCGTCCCCGGGCCGCGCGGCCCGGGGACGCCCGGGGCGGGACCTCCGCCCCTTCCCAGACCGATCTCGACGGGGAGACGCTCACGCCATGACCGACACGCGAACCGAGACCACCGCAACGCCCGCCGCCGGGACCGTGCTCCAGGGGGTGGGCGTCGGCCGCCGCGTCGCCGTCGGCCCGGTGGTGCGGGTGCGCCCCGCCCCGGCGGTGCCGGGCGACGCCCCCGTGCTCCGGGACGGGGCGCCGGTGCCCGCCGACGAGCTGCCCGACGCCGTGACCGCCGCGTTCGCCGCCGTGGGCGACGGCCTGCGCGAGCAGGCCGGCCGCGCGACGGGCACGGTCGCCGAGGTGCTGGGCGCGACGGCGATGATGGCCGACGACCCCGCGCTGCGGGACCAGGTGCTCGGCCGGGTCCGCGGCGGCGAGCCGCCGGTCGCGGCGATCGACGCCGTGGTCGGCACGTTCGCCGCCATGTTCGAGCAGGCCGGCGGCTACCTGGCCGAGCGGGTCACCGACCTGCGCAGCGTCCGGGACCGCGTCGTCTCGCGGCTGGCCGGGCTGCCCGCGCCCGGGGTGCCCGAGCTGCGCGAGCCGTCCGTGGTGGTCGCCGTCGACCTCGCGCCCGCCGACACCGCCGCGCTCGACCTGGAGCGCGTGCTCGCCCTGGTCACCGAGGAGGGCGGCCCGACCGGCCACACCGCGATCATCGCAGGGCAGAACGGCATCCCGTGCGTCGTCCGCACCACGGGCGCCTCGGCGCTCGCGGACGGCGTCGTGGTCGGCGTCGACGCGGCGGGCGGGACCGTCCTGGTCGAGCCGTCCGCCGACGACCGCGCCGCGCTGGAGGCCCGGGCCGCCGCGGAGCGCGCGCTCGAGTCCGACACGGACCCGGGCGGCACCGCCGACGGGCACCGGGTGCAGCTGCTCGCCAACATCGGCACGGCCGAGGACGCCGAGAAGCTCGTCAGCGCCGCGGTCGAGGGCGTCGGGCTGTTCCGCACCGAGGTGCTGTTCCTCGGCCGGCAGCAGGCGCCGACGGTCGACGAGCAGGCCGCCGCGTACGCCCGGGTGCTGCGCGCGCTCGGCCCCGACCGCAAGGTCGTCGTGCGGACGCTCGACGCGGGCGCCGACAAGCCGCTCGCGTTCGCCAACCTGCACGCGGAGGAGAACCCCGCGCTCGGCGTGCGCGGCTACCGGCTGGTGCGGTCCGCGCCCGGGCTGCTGACCGACCAGCTCACCGCGCTGGCCCGCGCGGGCGAGGAGACCGGCACCCAGCCGTGGGTGATGGCGCCGATGATCGCCACCCCGGCCGAGTCCCGGGCGTTCGCCGAGGCCGTGCACGCCGCCGGTCTGCGCACCGCGGGCGTCATGGTCGAGGTGCCGGCCGCGGCGCTGCGCGCGACCGCGGTGCTCGACGAGGTCGACTTCGTCTCGCTCGGCACCAACGACCTCGCGCAGTACACGATGGCCGCCGACCGGCTGCGCGGGGAGCTCGTCGACCTGCTCGACGCGTGGCAGCCGGCCGTCCTGGAGCTCGTGGCGGCGACCGCGCGGGCCGGGGCCGCGAAGGACCGCCCGGTCGGGGTGTGCGGCGAGTCGGCGTCCGACCCGCTGATGGCGCTCGTGCTCGTCGGGCTCGGGGTGACCAGCCTGTCGATGTCGCCCGCCGCGCTGCCCGCGGTGCGGTTCGCGCTGCGCCGGCACCCGCTGGACGCGTGCCGCGCGATGGCGGACGCGGCGCTGGCGGCGGCCGACCCGGCCGCGGGGCGCGCGGCGGTGGCGGGGCTGCTCGACCCGGAGGCGCGGGCGACGCTGGGGGTGTGAGGCGGGGCGCCGGGCGCCGGGCGCGCGCCCGGGCGGCCGCGGGGCGTGCGCGCGGGCGGCCGCGGGCGTGCGCGGGCCGGTGTGTCGCCGGGGCCCGCTGCCGACGGCGTGCCGCCGTGCCCGGGCCTGGGTCCCGCCGACCGCGGGCCGGGGGCCGGTGCGCCCTGAGGCCCGCGGCCGGAGCCCGCAGGATCGCGCGGCGGGACCCGGAGACCCGGGCGGCGCCCGCCTGCGCCGGCGGGCGCTCGGGGACGCTGGAGGCGCCGCCCGCCGGAAGGCCCGGCCGGGCCGCCCCGGAGGACCGCCGTGCCCGCCCACCTCAGCCGCCCCCGCACTCGCCCCCGCCTCGCCCTCGCCGCCGCGCTCGCGGTCGGGGCGCTCGTCGCCGTCCCGTCCGCCGCGCAGGCGCTCGGCGGTGCGCCGCCGGCCGACGCGGGGCCGCCGGTCGTCGCCGTCGTCGAGCCCGGGGTGGCGCCCGAGGCCGACGTGGCGCCCGAACCCGACGGGGCGCCCGGGCCGGAGGCGGTGCCGGAGCAGGATGCGGCGCCCGGACCGGATGCGGCCCCTGGGCCGGACGGGGTTCCCGGGCCCGAGGCGGCGCCCGCCGCGGGCCCGCCGGGGGTCGCCCCCGGCCCCGCCGGCGCAGCGCCCGCGGCCGACGCCCGCGCCGACGACGGCCCGCCGGTCGTCGTGGCGCACCCCGCTGACGCGACGGTCCGGGCCGGCGAGCGCGCGGAGTTCGAGGTGGCCGCCACCGGCGTCGAGCCCCTGATCGTGTCGTGGCAGTGGCGGTACCCGGACGAGACGTACTGGTGGGACACGACCGAGGAGTCGAGCAGCGCGTGGCGGTTCGTGACCCCGGTGCGCGAGCTGTCCTTCGACGGCTTCCGCTACCGCGCGCTCGTGACGGACGCCCTCGGCCGGACGACCCCGTCCGCGAGCGCGGCCGTGCACGTGATCCCGCTGGCCCCCGCCTTCGCCGAGCACCCGCGGTCGGTCGAGGCCCTCGTGGGCGAGCCGGTGACGCTCGGCGCCACGCTCCTCGAGCCGGCGCGCCTCGGGCCGGTCACGGTGCGGTGGGGGACGCTGGCGGCGGACCGGACCTGGCACGAGGTCGAGGGGGCGACCGGGCTCACCCTGGACCTGACCGCGACCGCCGCGACGGACGGCGCCGTCTACGTCCTGCACGTGCAGAACGATCAGGGCGAGGCGTGGAGCGACCCCGCGACGGTGTCGGTGCGGGTCCAGCCGCCCGTGCGCGTCCACGTGGCGGCGCGGGTCGTGCTCGCCGGGCAGCTGCCGGGCTGGGCGTGAGGCGCCGGCCGGGTCCCGGGCGCCCGCCCGCGGTCCGGCCCGCTCAGGCGGCCGCCGGGGCGTGCCGCCGGGTCCGGGCCGGGGTCTCGCCGACCACGGCCCGGTACCGGCGCGTGAAGTGCGCCTGGTCGGTGTACCCGAGGTCCGCCGCGAGGCCGGCCAGGTCGGTCGAGGGGTCGGCGAACAGCGTCGTCGCCGCGGCCTGCAGCCGCCGGCACTCGATCAGCCACTTCGGCGTCAGCCCGGTGTGCTGCCGGACGACCCGGCTGAGCGTGCGCGTCGTCGTCCCGAGCAGGTCGGCCAGGTCGGCGACCCGCAGCACGTCGGCGCGCTCCTCGGCGACCCGGCAGGCCGCGTTCGCGAGCCGGCCCGCGTCGTCGACCCGGTCGGCGACGGGGGTGAGCCAGGCGCGGAGCAGCGCGGCGACGGCGCGGTCGGCGGCGTCGCGCGCCTGCCCCATCGCGCTGGCGACCGCCGGCAGGGGCGCGCCCGGCAGCGCCTCCCCCCGCCCGACCAGGCGGGCGGGCTCGGTGGCCGTGAGCACCCGGGTCGCGGCCGGCCGGAGCAGCACGCCGACCACCCACGACCGGCCGGCGAGGTCCTGGGTCGCGAGCACCCGGGAGGGGCCGTGCAGGGTCGCGCCCGACGGCTGCAGCACCGCGTTGGCGGCGGGGTAGGTGAGCACGCGCTGCGTCCGGACCTCGCCGGGCGGCACGTCCCACCGGGCGACCCAGACGTGCCGGACGAGCTCGACGAGCGCGTCACCGGCCGGGGCCGCGGGCTCGCCGAGGACGAACCGGGATAACGCGACCTCGGGGTCGCCCGGGTTGAGGTGCCCCGCCGACTCGACCACGCGCCGCCCTCCTGTCCCGTTCGTACAAGACCCCGCGTCCCGGCGGGGCGAGGCTCGACGCATGACCGAGCGCACCGCACCCCCGACCGGCACCGCACCGACCGACGCCGCCGCGACCGCCCCCGCGACCGGCGCGCACACCACCGACGGCGTCCCGCACGGGATCACCTCGCTGACGCCGCACCTGGTCGTCCACCCGGCGGCCGAGGCCATCGGATTCTACGAGCGGGTCCTCGGCGCCCGGGTCGTGGACGTGTTCCGGATGGGCGACCTGGTGGGCGAGGCGTCGCTCGACCTCGGGAACGGCCGGTTCACGCTGAGCGACCCGATGCCCGCCTACGGCATCACCACGCCGGACCCCGCCGCCGCGACCTACTCGCTCGCCGTGCACGTCCGGGACGTCGACGCGACCGTCGACCGGGCCGTCGCCGCCGGCGCGACGCTGCGCGAGCCCGTGACGACGTTCGTGTCCGGCGACCGGTACGGCTCGGTCACGGACCCGTTCGGCGTGCGGTGGACCGTCATGACCCGGGTCGAGGACCTGTCGCCGGAGGAGTCGGCGCGCCGCGTGGCGGCGTGGGCGGCGGAGCAGGCGGCGCAGGGCTGACGGCCCGGGGCGCCCCGACCCGCGGCGCCCCGCCCCGGCCCGGGACGCCCCTCCGGCCCCGGCCCGGGCGCGGCGCGTAGCCTGGCCGCATGGTGCCCGAGCACGGCGTCCTCGACCCGGAGACCGACCCCCTCGCCACGTACGTCCTCGAGCCGGACGACCTGCGCGACCTGGCGGACCGGGTCGCCGGCTCGCCCGGCGCGGGGACGCGCACCCACCACGCGCCGTGGACCCGCGCGCCGCTCGCCACCCTCCCGCAGTCGACGCCGGACGACGTGGCCCGGGCGGCGCGCGCGGCCCGGGCGGCCCAGCGCCGGTGGGCCGCCGTCCCCGCGCGGGACCGCGCGCGGCTGCTGCTGCGCGTGCACGACCTGCTGCTCCAGCGGCAGAGCGACGTGCTCGACCTGGTGCAGCTGGAGAACGGCAAGGCGCGCGGCGCCGCGTACGAGGAGGTCGCCGACGTCGCCCTGCTCGCGCGGCACCTCGGCCGGACGGCACCGCGGTACCTCGCGCCCGAGCGCCGCCCGGGGCTGGTGCCGGGGCTCACCTCGGTCCGCGTCGTGCACGACCCGGTCGGCGTCGTCGGGGTCGTCGCGCCGTGGAACTACCCGCTGAGCCTCACCCTCGGGGACGTGCTGCCGGCGCTCGCGGCGGGCGACGCCGTGCTGCTGCGGCCGGACCCGCAGACGCCGCTGACGGCGCTGTGGGCGGTCGAGCTGCTCGAGGACGCCGGGATGCCGCGCGGGCTGGTGCAGGTCGTGCTGGGCGACGGCCCGACGGTCGGGTCGGCGGTCGTCGACCACGTGGACCACGTCGTGTTCACCGGCTCGACGGCCACGGGGCGGGTCGTCGCCGCGCGGGCGGGGGAGCGGCTGGTGCCGAGCACGCTCGAGCTCGGCGGCAAGAACGCGATGTACGTCGCCGAGGACGTGGACGTCGAGGCCGCCGCCGAGGGCGCGGTCCGGGCCTGCTTCGGCGGCACCGGGCAGCTGTGCATGTCCGTCGAGCGGCTGTACGTGCACCGGGACGTGTACGACGCGTTCGCCGCGGCGTTCGCGCGCCGGACCCGGGCGCTCCGCGTCGGCACCGGCCTGGACCACCGGTCCGACGTCGGGTCGCTCACCTCGGCCGAGCAGCTCGCCCGCGTGGTCGAGCACGTCGAGGACGCGCTGTCCGGCGGGGCGCGGGTGCTCGCGGGCGGCGTGCACCGCACGGACCTCGGGCCGTACGTGTACGAGCCGACGGTGCTGGAGGGGGTCGGCCCGCACGCGCGCGCGTTCCGCGAGGAGACGTTCGGGCCCGTCGTGGCGCTGTCGCCCGTGGCCTCGGACTACGAGGCGGTGGCCGCGGTGAACGACTCCGCGTACGCCCTCAACGCGTCGGTGTGGACCCGGTCGACCCGGCGCGGCGCGGCGCTCGCGGCCCGGCTGCGCGCGGGCAGCGTGAACGTGAACGACGGCTACCAGGCCGCCTGGGGCTCGGTGGCGGCGCCGCAGGGCGGGCGCGGGGCGTCGGGCTGGGGGCGCCGGCACGGGCGCGAGGGGCTGCTCGCGCTGACCGCGACCCGGACCGTGGCGGTGCAGCGGGGCGTGCACGGCGTGCGCGTCGGCGGCCGGACGGTGCTGCCGCCCGTCGGGCCGGGGCGGCTGCTGTCCGGCGACCCGGAGCGGTGGACCGGGACGGTGACCGCGGTGCTCCGCGCGGCGCGGGCGGCGCGGCTGCGCTGAGGCCGGCGGGCGGGGTCCGCCCCGGCGGCCGTCAGCTCGGCTGGCAGGCCTTCGCGGTGCCCGCCGACGGCGTGCGCGGGCCCGCGTCGCCCGTGCGCGGCACGGGCACCGGCAGCGCGGCGGGGGAGGACGGCGTGCCGTCGAACACGACCCGGTTCCGCCCCTCGCGCTTCGCGCGGTACAGCGCCGCGTCGGCCCGCGCGACGAGCGCGTCGCGCGACTGGCCCTCCGCGGCCATCGCCCCGCCGAAGCTGACCGTGACCCCCAGGCCCGGCGACAGCTCGTGCCACGGGTACCCGGCGATCGTCGCGCGGATCCGCTCGCAGACGGCCAGCGCCTGCTCGTGCGGGGAGTCGAGCAGCACGAGCGTGAACTCCTCGCCGCCGATGCGCGCGGTGGCGTCGCCGACCCGGACGGCACTGGTCATGATCTGGGCGACGCGGCGCAGCACCTCGTCGCCGACGGGGTGCGAGTGCTCGTCGTTGACGGCCTTGAACAGGTCGATGTCCGCGACGACGTAGGCGAGCTCCGTCTCGCGCCCGAGCCGCGCGGCGAGCACCGCGTCGAGGCCGCGGCGGTTCAGCAGCCCGGTGAGCGGGTCGTGCGCGGCGTCGTGCTGCAGGGTCTCGTTGAGCGCGGTGAGCTCGGCGGCGCGCTTACGGGCCTGGTCGCGCGCCTGGCGGACGCGCTCGACGTCGAGCTGCGCGTTCACCACGATGCCGCGGCGCTCGGCGGCCTGGTCGCGCTGGGCCATGACGGCCTCGTGGTACCGGCGGTGGGTCTCGAGGGCGGCGCGCAGGTCCCCGGCGTCCTCGTGCACCTGGACGAGCTCGAGCAGCACGTCGGCGCGCTCCATCGGCCGCAGGGACTGCTCGGTCAGCAGCAGGCCCTCGTGCAGGGCCGCGACGGCGCCCGCGTGGTCGCCGCGCAGCCGGCGCAGGCGCCCGAGGGCCGCGTGGTACCGGATGGTGAGGTAGCGGGCCGCGACGCGGGGCAGCGCGCCCTCGACGGCGGTGAGCGCGGCCTCGGCGGCGTCGAGGTCGCCCCCGGCCATGTGCGCGCGCGCCAGCCGGACCTGGGCCTCGACGGCCATGCGCGGGTTGCCGGAGTCGCCGCCGTCGGCGTCGGGCACGCCGTGCGCGGCCTCGAGCCCGCGCAGCGCGAGCTGCACCGCGCGGGCGGCCAGCGCCCGCGCGCGCACGGGGTCGGTGCCGCGCAGCGCCTCGCTCTCGTCGGTGTCGAGCTTGGCCAGGCCGGACAGCGTGGCGCAGGTGCCGTCCGGGCGGTCGAGCTCGGGCCACAGCCGCGCGGCCTCGTCCAGCAGCTCGCGGGCCTTCTCCGGGAACCGGCCCATCGAGATGTAGGTGTCGGCGAGGTTGTTCAGCGCCGCCGCGAGGCCCTCGGTGTCGTGCAGTTCGCGCCGGATGGCGAGGGACCGGTCGAGCAGCTCCAGGGCGGACAGGTTGTCCCCGAAGCCGTTGTAGACGGCCGCGAGCCCCTGCAGCAGCCGGCCCTCCCAGGCGCGCATGCCGTGGGTGGTCGCGAGCTCGAGCGCGTGCTCGATGGCCCGCAGCGCCAGGGGGTCCTCTCCGAGCAGGTGGTGGGCCCAGCCGCCGTTGTACTCGAGCTCGATCTCGACGGCCACGGCGCCCTCCGCGCGGGCCTCGTCGAGCAGGGCCGGCAGGGCCGCGACGCACAGCGCGGGGGCCGCGTCGCACAGCCGGTCGACGCGGGCCAGCTCCGAGCGCCAGTAGGACTCGCGGTCCTCGGCGAAGGCTCGGGCATGCGTCATGTTCGTCGTATCGGCGGTGACCCCGGAGGGCTGGAGCGGTCGATCGGGTGAAGTCCGCGGGCCGGACGACCCGTCCGGATGGCGGGAAGGTGACGCGGCAGGGACCGAACGGGTGACGCGTCAGGGACAGGGCGGCCGCACCGGCCCCGGACGCCCGACGGGGCCCGCCCGAGACGCGCGCGGGGCCTGCCCCGGACGTGCCGGGACGGGCCCCGTCGGGCGGCGCGGACGCGCGCGGCGTCAGGCGATCGCCGCGACCGACTGCCGGGCGATCTCGAGCTCCTCGTTCGTCGGGATCACCAGCACGGTGACCTCGGCGCCGTCGGGGGAGATGACCTTCGGCTCCTTGATGCGGCCGGCGTTGCGCTCCGGGTCGACCTGGATGCCGAGGCGCTCCAGGCCCGCCAGGGCGTTGAGCCGGACGATGTCGTCGTTCTCGCCGATGCCGGCGGTGAAGGTGATGACGTCGACGCGGCCGAGCTCGGCGTAGTACTTGCCGACGTAGCCCTTGATGCGGTGGTAGTAGACGTCGAGGGCGGTCTTGACCCGCTCGTCGCCCGCGGCCACGGCGTCGTGCACGTCGCGCATGTCGGTGTAGCCGGAGAGGCCGAGCATGCCGGACTTCCGGTTCAGCAGCTCGTCCAGCTGGTCGATCGTGTAGCCGCCCACCCGCGCGAGGTGGAACAGCACGGCCGGGTCGATGTCGCCGGACCGGGTGCCCATGACCAGGCCCTCGAGCGGGGTGAGACCCATCGAGGTGTCGATGCAGGCGCCGCCGCGGACGGCCGACGCCGAGGCGCCGTTGCCGAGGTGCAGCACGATCGTGTTGAGCTCCTCCAGCGGCTTGCCGAGGAACTCGGCGGTCGCGCGGGACACGTACAGGTGCGACGTGCCGTGCGCGCCGTACCGGCGGATCTTGAACTCCTTGGCGACCTGCTCGTCGATCGCGTAGGTGTACGCGGCCGGCGGCATGGTGCGGTGGAACGCGGTGTCGAAGATCGCGACGTGCGGGATGTTCGGGAACGCGTGCCGCGCGGCCTCGATGCCCGCGACGTTCGCCGGGTTGTGAAGGGGGGCGAGCGGGGAGAGCTCGTCGATCTGCGCGAGGACCGCGTCGTCGATCACGGCCGGGCCGTCGAAGACGTCGCCGCCCTGGACGACGCGGTGGCCGACGGCGGTGAGGTCCTCCTCGCGGAGCTGCGGGCCCTGCTGCTCGAACAGGTCGAGGACCAGGCGCATGCCGGTCTCGTGGTCGGGGACCGGCTGCTCGAGCACGGTGGCGCCGTTCGGGCCCTCGTGCTTGACCTTGCCGACCTCGAGGCCGATGCGCTCGACGATGCCGCTGGCGAGCGCCTCGCCGCTCGTCGCGTCGACGAGCTGGTACTTGATCGACGAGGAGCCGGAGTTGATGACGAGGACGTGGTTCACTTCGAGCCTTCCGGGGTCGCGCCCATGGCCTGGGCCTGGATCGCCGTGATGGCGACGGTGTTGACGATGTCCTGCACCAGGGCGCCCCGGGACAGGTCGTTGACGGGCTTGCGCAGGCCCTGGAGCACCGGGCCGACCGCCACGGCGCCGGCGGAGCGCTGCACGGCCTTGTAGGTGTTGTTGCCGGTGTTGAGGTCCGGGAACACGAAGACGGTGGCGCGGCCCGCGACGGCGGAGTCGGGCATCTTGGTCTGGGCGACCGAGGCGTCGACGGCGGCGTCGTACTGGATCGGGCCCTCGACGCTCAGGTCGGGGCGGCGCTCGCGGACGAGCTCGGTGGCGGTGCGGACCTTGTCCACGTCGGCGCCCGAGCCGGACGAGCCCGTGGAGTAGGACAGCATCGCGATGCGCGGCTCGATGCCGAACTGCGCGGCGGTCTCGGCGGAGGAGATCGCGATGTCCGCGAGCTGCTCGGCCGTCGGGTCCGGGTTCACGGCGCAGTCGCCGTAGACCAGGACGCGGTCCTCGAGGCACATGAGGAACACCGAGGACACCACGGAGGTGCCGGGGGTGGTCTTGATGATCTCGAAGGACGGCTTGATGGTGTGCGCGGTGGTGTGCGCGGCGCCGGAGACCATGCCGTCGGCCAGGCCGAGCTGCACCATCATCGTGCCGAAGTACGACACCGAGGACACGATCTCGCGCGCCCGCTCGACGGTCATGCCCTTGTGCTTGCGCAGCTCGGTGTACTCGGCGGCGAACCGCTCCAGCAGCTGGCCGGCCTTCGGGTCGACGACCTTCGCGGCCGAGAGGTCCAGGCCGAGCTCGGTGGCGCGGGTCCGGATCGACGCCTCGTCGCCGAGGATCGTCAGGTCGGCGACCTCGCGCTGCAGCAGCGTGGAGGCGGCGCGCAGGATGCGGTCGTCGCTGCCCTCGGGGAGCACGACGTGCTTGCGGTCGGACCGGGCCCGGTCGAGCAGCTCGTACTCGAACATCAGCGGGGTGACGACCTCGGGGGCGGGCACCTCGAGGGCGGCCAGGGCCTCCTCGGCGTCGGTGTGCTTCTCGAAGAGCGCGAGGGCGGTGTCGACCTTGCGCTGCGAGTCGGCGGACAGCCGGCCGCGGGTGCCGGCGGCGGCGGACGCGGAGCCGAACGTGCCGAGCTCCGTGCGGATGATCGGCAGCCGGCTGCGCAGGCCGTCGACCAGGCGGGAGACCGTGGCCGGGGGCTCGAAGCCGCCGTTGAGGATGATGCCGGACAGGGACGGGAAGCCCTCGGCGGCGTGCGCCATCAGCAGGCCGAGCAGGATGTCGGACCGGTCGCCGGGGACGATCACGACGACGCCGTCGGACAGCCGCTCCAGCAGGTGCTCGATCGACATGGCGCCGACCAGGACGTCGGTCGCCTCGCGGGGCAGCAGCTGGGCGTCGCCGCCGATCAGGGTGCCGTCCACGGACTCCATGAGCTGGCGGACGGTCGGGGCGACGAGGAACGGCTCCTCGGGCAGCGCCCACGCGGTGGCGCGGGTGGACAGTTCGGCCCGGATCGCGTCGAGATTGGCGGGGTCGCACCGGTTGGCGACGATCGCGACGACCTGCGCGTGCCCGGCCTCGAGCTCGGCGGCGGCGACCTCGGCGACCTGGCGGACCTCCTCGGGGGAACGGCCCTGGCCCTTGACGCACAGCAGGACCGGCGCGCCGAGGTTCGCGGCGATCCGGGCGTTGAAGCCGAGCTCGGCCGGGCCGGCGATGTCGGTGTAGTCCGTGCCGACGACGACCACCACGTCGCAGTCCCGGGCGACGGCGTGGTACCGCTGCACGATCGTGGCGAGCGCGGCCTCCGGGTCGTGGTGCACGGCCTCGTAGGTGGTGCCGATGCAGTCCTCGTAGGACAGGTCGACGCCGTCGTGGGCGAGCAGCAGCTCCAGCACGTAGTCGCGGGTCTCGGTGGAGCGCGCGATGGGCCGGAACACGCCGACCTTCTGCACGGTGCGGGTCAGCAGGTCGACCAGGCCGAGGGCGACGGTCGACTTGCCGGTGTCCCCCTCCGGGGACGTGACGTAGATGCTGCGGGCCACGGGTGGGCTTCTTCCTCGTCGGCGTGGGCCGGGGTCGCCGGCCGTCAGGTGGTGGGATGAATTCTGCCGGACATCCACCGCCGGATCGCGCCGGAGCCCGGGTGACGCGGGCCACCCGGGGTCCCTCCCGGCCGTCCCGCGGCCGCCCCGTGTGACCTAGGTCCCAGAAGGCCGATGGCCCGCACCGGGGTGGTGCGGGCCACCGGCCGCGTCGGGACTACTCGTTGTCGCCGCCCGTCGACAGGGTGGCGGTGGACTGCTGCGGGCCGCCCTCCTCGGTGCCGGTCTCGCCGGCGTCCGGCCACACCCAGTCGCGCACCTCGGGGAGGTCCTCCCCGTGCGCCCGGGTGTAGTCGTGCGCCCGGAGCCGGGCGTCGACCATGCGCTGCCGCAGGCCTGCGTACTTCGAGCCGAGCGACGGCACCTGGTCGATGACGTCGATCACCAGGTGGTACCGGTCGAGGTCGTTGAGCATGACCATGTCGAACGGCGTGGTGGTCGTGCCCTCCTCCTTGTACCCCCGCACGTGCAGGTTCTTGTGCCCCTTGCGGCGGTACGTCAGGCGGTGGATGAGCCACGGGTAGCCGTGGTACGCGAACACGATCGGCTTGTCGGTCGTGAACAGCGTGTTGAAGTCGCGGTCCGACAGGCCGTGCGGGTGCTCCCGCTCGTCCTGCAGCCGCATGAGGTCGACGACGTTGACCACGCGGACCTTGAGGTCGGGCAGCTCGTCGCGCAGGATGTGCGCCGCCGCCAGCACCTCCAGGGTCGGCACGTCGCCGGCGCAGCCGAGCACCACGTCCGGGTCCTCGCCCTCGACCTCGGTGCCCGCCCACTCCCAGATGCCCAGGCCGCGGGTGCAGTGCGCCACGGCCTCGTCCATCGACAGGAAGTTCGGCGCGGGCTGCTTGCCCGAGACCACGACGTTGACGTACTGCCGGCTGCGCAGGCAGTGGTCGTACGTCGACAGCAGGGTGTTCGCGTCCGGCGGCAGGTACACCCGGACGATCTCGGCCTTCTTGTTGACCACGTGGTCGATGAAGCCCGGGTCCTGGTGGCTGAA
>NZ_DASQCJ010000226.1:0-3118 GCF_035634735.1 Cellulomonas sp. | reverse complement strand
GCGAGGAACGCGTTCCACACCAGCGTGTTCGAGTCGGACACGGCGATGGTCTTGCCGGCCAGGTCGTCCGGGCCCTCGATCGGCGCGGAGGCGGCCGACACCAGCGCGAACGGGTTCTGCTGGTAGGTCGCGCCGACGATCTTCAGCGCGGCGCCGCTCTGGATCGCCGGGGCGGTGATCAGCGGGGAGGACAGGCCGACGAACGCCTGGCCGGAGGCGACGGCGGCCTCGGCCGAGGTGGCCGACGAGCCGCCCGCGGTCAGCGTGACGTCCGCGAAGCCGGCGTCCGTGTACCGGCCGTCCTCCACCGCGAGGTACTCGCCGGCGAACTGCTGGTTCTTCAGCCAGGACAGCTGGACGCTCACCGCGTCGAACGACTCGGCGGCGCCGGACGCGTCGCCGGTCGAGCCGGCGGTGTCGTCCGAGGAGCAGGCGGAGAGCAGGAGGCCGGCGGCGGCCACGGCGGCGGCCAGGCCGGCGATCCGGCGCCGGGGGCGCGCGGTGAAGGAGCGGGTCACGTCAACCTCGATCACGTCGTGCGGCGCCCGCGGCTACGGGCGGCCGCGGTGCCAGGGGGAGGGTCGCGCCGGGGCGACCCGGCGACTGCACCCATTCGACAGGCCCGGGCTCGGCCGTCGCCATGTGGGATCCTCCGAACTCGACCCGCCCCGGCGGTGCGGTCCGTTGTGCGACCCACCGAGCGCGTCACGTGCGCGTCACACGGCGGGGTCGCCGCGGCCCGCGCCCGGCGGATCGCCCAGCCCGGTCCCCCGCGGCGGCGGGCGGTCGTTGGTGGATCGCACGAGGCCGCAGGCCACGGCCCTGTGGTTGGCTTCCCGGCAAGCGTGGACCACCCGTCCGCGACGACCGACGAACGACCGGGAGCAGGACGTGTGGCCGACGGCTGAACTGCACGTGCACATCGAGGGCACGCTGGACGCCGACCTCATCCGCGCGCTGGCGGACCGCAACGGGCTGCCCGTGCCCGCGGGCGCCGGGCGGGGCGCGCCGTTCCGCGACCTGCAGGAGTTCCTCGACGTCTACTACGCGAACCTCGACGTGCTGCGCACCCGGCGGGACTTCCAGGACCTGGGCGCCCGCTACCTGGCCCGCGCGCACGCCGCCGGTGTCCGGCACGCCGAGATCTTCGTCGACCCGCAGTCGCACACCGAACGCGGCGTGCCGGTCGAGGACGTGCTGCTCGGGCTGTCCGCGGCGCTCGCCGACGCCCGCGCCCTCCACGGCATGTCGGGCGGGCTCATCGTCTGCTTCCTGCGGCACCTCGGCCCCGACGCCGCCATGGCGACGCTCGAGGCCGTGCTCCCCCACCGGTCGCTGCTGCTGGCGGTCGGCCTGGACTCCAGCGAGGTCGGGTTCCCGCCGTCGCTGTTCCGCGACGTGTTCGAGCGCGCCGCCGCCGAGGGCCTGCGCCGGGTCGCGCACGCCGGCGAGGAGGGCGGGCCGGACTACGTCTGGGAGGCCCTGGACATCCTCGGCGCCGAGCGGGTCGACCACGGCAACCGCGCGCTGGAGGACGTCGAGCTCGTCGCGCACCTCCGCGCCACCCGCACCCCGCTGACCGTGTGCCCGCTGTCGAACCTCGCGCTGCGCACCGCCGGCCCGGACCTGGCGGACCACCCGATCGCGGTCATGCTCGACGAGGGCCTGCGCGCGTCCGTGCACTCGGACGACCCGGCCTACTTCGGCGGCTACCTGGACGACAACGTGCGCGCGCTCGTCGCCGCCGGGACGGTCACCGAGGACCAGGTCGGCGTGCTCGCCGCCAACGCGGTCGCGTCGTCCTTCCTGCCCGACGCCGGCAAGGCCGCCCTGCTCGCCGAGATCCGCGCGCACGCCGAGGCGATCGGCGCCGCCGTGCCCGCCCTCGCCCTCGACCCCGCGGAGGTCTGAGCGTGCAGAGCACCGAGGTGACCACCGGCCGGCGCGTGGCGGTCGTGCTGGAGCCCGGCGACGAGGTGCTGACCTCGCTGACCGCGGCGTGCCGCGCGCACGGCATCCGGCAGGGGTTCGTGCCGGTGTTCTCCGGCGCCTTCCGCACCGCGCGGTTCATCGCCGCCGACGTGCCGGTCGACGACCAGGAGCCGCCGCTCCCCCAGCAGGTCACCGTGACCTACACGGAGGGCATCGGCAGCGGCACGATCCTGTGGGACGCGGAGACCGGCACCCCCACGCCGCACCTGCACCTGGCCGTCGGGGTCAAGAACGCGGCCGCGGCCGGGTTCGCCGGGCACGTGCTGAGCGCCGAGACGCACTACACGGTCGAGGTGCTGATCGAGGAGGTCGTGGCGCCGGCGCTGCTGCGCGTGCCGGACCCGCGGGCGTACGGCATCCCGACGATGCACTTCGCCTGACGGCGGCCTGACGCCGGCCCGACGCCGGCCTACTCCGACTCGTCGAGGCAGGTCATCGCGAGGAACAGGTCGACCCGGTCGGACATGGTGCTCATGTCGCGGTTGGTCAGCTCCTCGATGCGCGCGATCCGGTAGCGCAGCGTGTTCGTGTGCAGGTGCAGCTGCCGGGCCGTCTCCTGCCACGCGCCGCCGCCGTCGAGGAACGCCCGGAGCGTGCCGACCAGGTCGGCGTTGTGCCGCTCGTCGTAGGACAGCAGCGGGGCCAGCACCTCGCGGGCGTAGCCGGACCGGGTGCTCTCCCCGAGCATCCGCAGCAGCGCGCGGTGCGTCTGCACGTGCAGCGACGTCGACACCACCACCGGCTCGGTGCCGGCCGCGTTCTGCACCCGCTCGACCGCCGTGGCGATGGCCGAGTTCAGCCGGCTGACCCCGCTGACCGGGTCGCTCATGCCGACCCGCAGCTGCCGGCCGTCGAGCAGCAGCAGGTGCTCCTCGGCCAGGTGCTCGGCGAGCGGCCGCTGGTCGTCGCCCGCGCCGTTGACCAGCAGGATCGCCTGGTCGTCGAACCGGCAGCCGAGCACCCGGTGCCCCCGGGCGGTGAGCGTGCGCTGCAGCATCTCCAGCACGGCGGCGCGCGGGAACCGGGGGTCGTCGACCCGCGCCGCGACGATCGTCGTCTCGTCCGACGGCGCCATGCCCTCCAGGCGCATCCGCGCCGAGATCGCGCCGGGCGACGCCTCGGCGTC
>NZ_DASQCJ010000225.1:0-1611 GCF_035634735.1 Cellulomonas sp. | reverse complement strand
CAGCGCGACGTGCACCACGGACCACCGCCCGCGCCCGGCGCCGAGCCGCGCCTCCGCGAGCGCGCCGAGGTTGCCGTCGTTGTCGAACAGCACGGGCACGCCCGGCGCCGGCGCGAGCAGCGCGGGCGCGGCGACCATCCCGCCCCAGCCCGCGCGCACGCCGGCGCCCGCGACGCGGCCCGTCCGGACCTCGACGGGCGCGGGCACGCCGACGCCGACCGCGGCGACGGACGCGGGGTCGGTGCCGGTGTCCCGCAGCACGCGGTCGAGCAGCGCCCGCGCCGCGCGCACCGCGTGCTCGGCCCGCTGCTGGCCGGCGCCGGGCACCGGCGGCAGGGGGATCGCCGCCTCGACGGGCTCGCCGTCGCCGCGGTCCAGCACGACCCGGACCTCGTCGAGGTAGCAGTGCACGCCGACGAGCGCTCCGCCGGGCGCGAGGGAGACCTGGGTGGCCCGCCGGCCGGACCGGGTGGTCGCGGACACCCGCACCAGGCCCTCGGCGGCGAGGGCGGCGACCGCGGTGGAGACCGTCGCCGGCGCGAGGCCCGTCGCCCGGCACAGCTCGACCTGGGTGCGGCCGTCCTGGCGGCGCAGCGCGGCGAGCAGCAGCCCGCGGCTGTCCCGCGGCGCGGGCGCGGCGTCGGACGGCAGGTCGCGGCCGGGCGGGACGGGCTCGGGGCGCACCGGCCGCCCCGGGCCCGCCCCCGGCGCGTCCGTCACGGCCGGGCCGCGAACCGCTCGAGCAGCTCCGCGTGACCCGAGACGATCAGCAGGTCGTTCGCCGCGATCCGGGTGTCCGGCGTCGCGTACACGAAGTCGATCCCCGGGCTCTTCACCCCGATGACCGTGACCCCGTACCGCTCGCGGATCTTGGACTGCCCGATCGTGAAGCCCTGCGTCTCGCGCGGCGGCTTCATCTTGACGATCGTGAAGCCGTCCTCGACCTCGATGTAGTCGAGCATCTTCCCGGACACCAGGTGCGCGACCCGGGACCCCGCGTCGGCCTCGGGCAGCACCACGTGGTGCGCGCCGATGCGCTGCAGGATGCGGGCGTGCTCGGTGCTGACCGCCTTGGCCCAGATCTGCGGCGTGCCCATGTCGACGAGGTTGCCGGTGATGAGCACCGACGCCTCCAGGTACGACCCGACGCCGACGACGGCGACGGAGAACTCGCGCGCGCCGACCTGCTCCAGCGCCTCCGGGTTGGCGGCGTCCGCCTCGACCAGCGGGATGCGGCCGGTCCACTGCGCGACCAGGTCGGGGTCCCGCTCGACGGCGAGCACGTCCTGGCCGAGCCGGTCCAGGGTCGCGGCGATCGCCGAGCCGAACCGGCCCAGGCCGATCACGAGGATGCCGGCCTCGCGCTTGGGGCCCTTCGCGCGGCCGCCCTCGGCGCCGCGGTCGCGGCGGTCGCCCCGCCGGGGCTCGCCGGGCAGCGGGCCCAGGCCGGTCGCGCCGGTGCGGGTCAGGTCATCCAATGATCGGCCTCTCCTCGGGGAACCGGACGACGCGACGACGGCTGCGCAGCGCGAGGGCCGCGGCGAGCGTCATCGTGCCGGTCCGGCCGATGAACATCAGGACGGCGAGCACGTACTTGCCGGCGTCGGGCAG
>NZ_DASQCJ010000224.1:0-7856 GCF_035634735.1 Cellulomonas sp. | reverse complement strand
CCTGGACGGTCTGGATCAGGCCGGAGGTGCCCTGGCCGGACTCGCCGCCCTCGATCGCCCAGTCGCCCGAGGCCTCGGCCGTCCAGGCGCCGTTGCCGGCCTTCGCCAGGTAGTCGGTGAAGTTCTTCGTGGTGCCCGACTCGTCGGAGCGGTGCACCGTGGTGATCGCCAGGTCCGGCAGCGTCACGTCCGGGTTCGCCTCGGCGATGGCCGGGTCGTTCCAGTTCGTGATCGTGTTGTTGAAGATGTTCGCGATCGTCTCGGCCGACAGGTTCAGCTCGGAGACGCCCTCGAGGTTGAAGACGACGGCGATCGGGGAGATGTAGACCGGCAGGTCCACGGCGTTCGCGCCGAAGCAGCGCTCCTGCGCCTGGGCCAGCTCGTCCTCCTCCAGCGCGGAGTCGGTGCCCGCGAACTTCACGGAGCCGTCGAGGAACGCGGTGCGGCCACCGCCGGAGCCGACCGGGTCGTACGAGACGGTGACGTCGGGGTTCGCGTTCTGGAACCCGGCGCGCCAGGCCTCCATCGCGGACTCCTGCGACGAGGCGCCCGAGCCGGCGAGCTCACCCGAGAGGGAGCTGGCCGAGGCGTCGGAGCCGCCGGAGGTCTCGGCGGCGCCCGTCGGGTTGTCCGAACCACATGCCGTGAGGGAGAGGGCGACGACGCCGGCGAGGGCGAGGGCACCCGTACGACCGCGGTTGAGCTTCACAGTGTTGTCCGTCCTGTCGTGACGCGGCGCGCACCCGTCTGTGCGCGACCTGGCGCCGACGCTAGGGAGCGCAGGTGACCAGGCTCCCGTAGCCGGGTGAACGCACGGTGAACGAGCGGACAATCCTGGCGCGGGCCCGCGTGGCGCGCGTCACGACCGGCCGGTCAGGCCGGCTCGTCGTCCAGCAGCTTGTAGCCGAGGCCGCGCACCGTGACCAGGAGCGTGGGGTTGCCCGGGTCCGGCTCGATCTTGGCGCGCACCCGCTTCACGTGCAAGTCCAGGGTCTTGGTGTCGCCGACGTAGTCGGTCCCCCACACCCGGTCGATCAGCTGGCCGCGGGTGAGCACCCGGCCGGCGTTGCGCAGCAGCAGCTCGAGCAGCTCGAACTCCTTGAGCGGGAACGCCACCGGCTGGTCGTCGACCGTGACGGTGTGCCGCTCGACGTCCATCCGGACCCGGCCGGCGGCGAGCACGCCGTCGTCCTCGGGCTCGTCGTCGGCGGCCGCCCCGCCCCCCGCCGGCGCCTGGCGGCGGCGGAGCACCGCGCGCACCCGGGCCAGCAGCTCGCGCGAGGAGTACGGCTTGGTGACGTAGTCGTCCGCGCCGAGCTCCAGCCCGACCACCTTGTCGATCTCGCCGTCCTTGGCGGTCAGCATGATGACCGGGACGTCGCTGCGCTGCCGGATCCGCCGGCACACCTCGGTGCCGGACAGGCCGGGGAGCATGAGGTCGAGCAGCACGAGGTCCGCGCCCTCGGCCTCGAACGCCTCGACGGCCTCGATCCCGGTGGCGGCGGTGGTGACCTGGAACCCCTCGCGGCCGAGCAGGTACGCCAGCGGGTCGCGGTAGGACTCCTCGTCCTCGACGAGCAGGATGCGGGTCACGGGGTCAGGCCTCCGGTGCGGTGTCGGGGTGGGCGGCGGCGGCGCGCGGGGCGTCCGGGCCGGGTCGGTCGGGGACGACGAGGGGCCGCGGGCGGTCGTCCGCGGTGGCCGAGGGCGGTTGGCCGACGGCGACCGGCAGCCGCAGGGTGAACGTGGAGCCGCGGCCGGGCTGCGACCAGACCTGGACGTCGCCGCCGTGGTCGGCCGCGACGTGCTTGACGATCGACAGGCCGAGGCCGGTGCCGCCGGTCTCGCGGCTGCGGGCGGGGTCGACGCGGTAGAACCGCTCGAACACCCGGTCCTGCTCCTCGGGCGAGATGCCGATGCCCTGGTCGACGACGGCGATCTCCACCAGGCCGTCGCGGGTCCGCACGCCGACGCCGACGGTGGTGCCGGCCGGCGAGTAGCGCACCGCGTTGTCCAGCAGGTTGCGCACCGCCTGGACCAGCATCGTGGGGTCGCCGAACACCCGGGCGCCGCGCTCCCCGCCGACCTGGAAGCCCATGTCCTTCGACGCCGCGCCGGTGCGCGCGCGGTCGACCGACTCGGCCACCACGGCGTCGACGTCCACGACGGCGATGTCCTTCAGCGCGCCGGCCACCTGCAGCCGGGAGAGCTCGAGGATCTCGTGCACCAGCTCGGACAGCCGGTGCGCCTCGCCCACCATGCGGCCGGCGAACCGGCGGACGGCCTCGGGGTCGTCCGCGGCGTCCTGCACGGTCTCGGCCAGCAGCGACAGCGCGCCGACCGGGGTCTTGAGCTCGTGGGAGACGTTGACGACGAAGTCGCGGCGGATGGCCTCGAGCCGGCGCGCCTGGGTGTTGTCCTCGGCGAGCACGAGCAGCAGGCCCGGGCCGACCTGGGCGACCCGGACCTGGAGCATCACGGTGCCGGGGCCGACCGGCCCGCGCGGCAGCTCCAGCTCCTCGTCCCGGATCAGCCCGGTGCGGCGGACGTCGGCGATCAGCTCGCGCACGGCGGCGTGCACGACCATGCCGTCCCGGACGACGCCGAGCGCGAAGGCCGGCGGGCTCGCCCGGACGACCCGGTCGTCGTCGTCCAGCACGACCGCGGCCGAGCGCAGCACCGCGAGCGTCCGGACCACGCCGTCGTCGACCTCGGGCTCCGGGCGCGGCGGGGCGCTGTGCTGGGCGCGCTCGCTGAACCGGAACGCCAGCGTCGCCCCGATGCCGGTGAGCAGACCCAGCACGCCCACGAGCAGCGCGCCGAGACCGTTGAGACCCTCCACGGCGCCAGCGTACGGTCGTCGTGGGCGTGCCACGGACCGGCACGGCCGCGCCCCGGCACCGACGGGCGGAGTGTTCATCTCCGTTCACCGCGCGGCGGCCTGCCGTTCACCGGCGCGTTCACCGGAGCGTGCGACCGTGGGTGGCCGGGACCAGACTGGTGCACCCACGCACGCCCGCGCGCGGACCGCGCGCGAACGAGAGGAAGCCATGCGGGAGATCTTCGAGGCCGAGCTCAAGCAGCTCGGGGACGACCTGGTGGCGATGAGCCGCCGGGTCGAGCACGCGATCGGGGCCGCCGGTGAGGCGCTGCTCCGGCAGGACCTGGCCCTCGCCGAGTCGGTGATCGCGGACGACCTCGCCATCGACGCGCTGGAGCGCGACCTCGACGAGCGCTGCGTCCTGCTGCTCGCCCAGCAGCAGCCGGTCGCCACCGACCTGCGGGTCGTCGTGTCCGCGCTGCGGATGAGCGCGACGCTCGAGCGGATGGGCGACCTGGCCCGGCACGTGGCCCAGGTGGCCCGCGGCCGGTACCCGAACGCCGCGATCGACCCGGCGCTGACCGGCGTGTTCACCGAGATGAACGAGGCCGCGCGCCGCGTCGCCCAGCGCACCACCCAGGTGCTGAGCTCGCACGACCTCACCGAGGCCGAGGGCATCGAGCGCGACGACGACCTGCTGGACTCGCTGCACGAGGAGACGTTCCGCGTGCTGCTCGGCCCGTCGTGGTCCGGCACCGCGCAGCAGACGGTCGACGTCACGCTGCTCGGCCGGTACTACGAGCGGTTCGGCGACCACGCCGTGTCGGTCGCGCGCCGCATCGTGTACCTGGTCACCGGCGAGTTCGCGGGCGACACCACCGGCACCCGCTGACCCCGGCACGACGGAGGGGCCCGGTCCGACATCGCGTCGGACCGGGCCCCTCCGTCGTGCTGCGGCGTCGGCGCGCCGCGCGGCTCAGCGGCCCTGGTTGGCGACCGCGGCGATCGCCTCGGCGGCGGCGTCGGGGTCGAGGTAGGTGCCGCCCGGGTTGGTCGGCTTCAGCGTCTCCTCGTCCAGGTGGTAGACGAGCGGGATGCCGGTCGGGATGTTGATCCCGGCGATCGTCGCGTCGTCCACGTCGTCGAGGTACTTGACGATCGCGCGGATCGAGTTGCCGTGCGCGGCCACGAGGGTCGTCCTGCCGGCCTTCAGGTCGGGCACGATCTCGGCGTCCCAGTACGGCAGGGCGCGGTCGAGCACCTGCTTGAGCGCCTCGGCGCGCGGGATCGGCTCGCCGGCGTAGCGGGGGTCGGAGTCCTGCGAGAACTCCGAGCCGAGCTCGATGTCCGGCGGCGGGACGTCGTAGGAGCGACGCCAGAGCATGAACTGCTCCTCGCCGTACTCCTGGAGGGTCTGCTTCTTGTCCTTGCCCTGCAGCGCGCCGTAGTGGCGCTCGTTCAGGCGCCACGAGCGCTTGACCGGGATCCACAGGCGGTCGGCGGCGTCGAGCGCGTAGTTCGCGGTCGTGATGGCGCGGCGCAGCAGCGACGTGTGCACGACGTCCGGCAGCACGCCGGCGTCCGTGAGCAGCGTCCCGCCGCGCTTGGCCTCCGCGACGCCCTTCTCGGACAGCGCGACGTCGACCCAGCCGGTGAACAGGTTCTTCGCGTTCCATTCGCTCTCGCCGTGGCGGAGCAGAACGAGGGTGTAGGTCATGGGTCCCATCCTGCCGCACGCGGCGCTCGGGCGTCGGGGGACGTTCGGCCCGCGGAACACCGCCGCCCCCGCGCGGCGTTGCAGCCGGTATGCCGATCACCGGGGAGTACCAGCCCAGCACCGACGAGCGCTCGCGCGACCAGGTCGCGCTCTACGAGAGCTCCGGCGGGACGGAGGGCACGACGCTGCGCGGGATGCCCGTCGTCGTCGTGACGATGCTCGGCGCGAGGTCGGGCAAGGTCCGCAAGATCCCGGTCATGCGGGTCGAGCACGACGGCGTGTACGCGGTGGTCGCCTCGCTCGGCGGCGCCCCGACGCACCCGGTCTGGTACCACAACCTGCTGGCGCACCCGCTGGTCGAGCTGCAGGACGGGCCGGCGAAGGCCGACTATGCCGTGCGCGAGGTCACCGGCGCCGAGCGCGAGCTGTGGTGGGCGCGGGCGGTCGAGGCGTACCCCGACTACGCGGACTACCAGACCCGCACGTCGCGGGTGATCCCGGTCCTGGTCCTGGAGCCGGTCGGCGCCTGACGGCTCAGACCGCCACGCGCGCGCGGCGCTCGGCGGCCAGGGCGTAGACCTTGAGCACCTGCTCGGCGGTCGCGTCCCAGCCGTACTGCTCGGCCACCCGCCGGGCGCCCGCGCGCCACGTCGTGCGCGACGCCGGGTCCGCGAGCGCCGTCGCCAGCGCGTCGGCCCACACGGCCGGGTCGTGCCCGCGGACCTGCCGGCCGGACACCCCGTCCTGCACGACGGAGCGCAGCCCGCCGACCGCGGAGGCGACGACGGGCGTGCCCGCCGCCTGCGCCTCGACGGCCACCAGCCCGAACGACTCGCTGCGCGAGGGCACGGCCACCAGGTCGGCCGCGGCGAACCACCGGGCGAGCTCGGCGCGCGCGACCGGCGGGTGGAACCGCACGTCGTCGGCCACCCCGGAGGCCGCGGCGAGGGCCTGCAGCTCGGTCAGCGCGGTCGCCCGGCCGCTCGGGCCGCCGAGCACCACCAGCAGCGGCGCGGGCCGGCCCGTCGCGCGGAGCACGCCCACCGCCCGGACCAGCACGTCGGGCGCCTTGAGCGGCTGCACCCGGCCGGCGAACACCACGACGTCCCGGTCGACGGGCAGCCCGAGGTCCCGGCGCAGCGCGGCGCGGTCGGCGCGCGGGCGGAACGTGCTGAGGTCGACGCCCGGCGCGACGACGTGCACCCGCTCCGGGTCGGCGTCGTACATGCCGACGAGGTCCTGGCCCTCCTCCGCGGTGCTCGCCACCAGGGCGTCGGCGGCCGCGACCACCTGCTCCTCGCCGATCACCCGGGTGGCCGGCTCGGGGCTGTCGCCCGGCGCGAGCGCGGCGTTCTTGACCCGGGCCATCGTGTGCATGGTGTGCACCAGCGGCACGTCCCAGCGCTCCGCGGCGAGCCAGCCGACCTGCCCGGACAGCCAGTAGTGGCTGTGCAGCACGTCGAACCAGCCGGCCGGCCGGGCGGCGCCGACCCGGAGCACGCCCGCGGTCACGGCGCAGAGCTGCCCGGGCAGGTCGTTCTTGTCCAGGCCCTCGTACGGGCCCGCCGGCACGTGGTGCACGAGCACCCGGTCGTCGTCCTCGTCGAGGTGCACCGACTCCGGCAGCGCCGACGAGGTGGCGCGGGTGAAGACCTCGACCTCGGCGCCGCGACGGGCGAGCGCGCGGGCGAGCTCGGCGATGTAGACGTTCATGCCGCCCGCGTCGCCCGTGCCCGGCTGGTCCCGGGGCGAGGTGTGCACGGACAGCATGGCGATGCGCTGCGGCTCGTGCGGCACGACGGGGCTCCGGGGGGACGGGAACGGACGGACTCCCCCCATTGTCGGCCATCCCCGGGGGTACGCACCGCGTGACGCCGACCACCCGGGTGGGATCCGCGGGGTCGTGGGGTACCCGGCGTCAGGGCCGCGCGGCCCGGAAGTCCTCCTCCAGCTGCTCGAGCGACCGGTCCCGCGTCTCGGGCAGCACGAACCGCACGAACAGCCAGGACAGGACGTTCAGCGCCGCGAACAGCAGGAACGTCCCGTTGACCCCGATCCCGGCGACGACGGACGGGAAGAACCCGGAGATGACCGCGTTCGCCGCCCAGTTCCAGAACACGCACAGCCCGATGGCGAACCCGCGCACCCGCAGCGGGAACAGCTCCGCCAGGATCACCCAGCAGACCAGCCCCACGGACGACTGGTTGAAGCCCACGAACAGCACCAGGAACACCGTGACGGCCACCGACCGGCCGGTGCCCTCGGGGATCGCCGCCGAGCACAGGGCGATCAGCAGGTGCGACGCGATGATGCCGGTCAGGCCGACCAGCAGCAGGCCGCGCCGGGTGACCCGGTTGATCACGCGCAGGCCGATCAGCATGCCCAGCACCGAGAACACGCCGTTCAGCACGTTCGCGACCAGGGCCACGTCCCCGCTGAACCCGGACTGCCGGAGCAGCTGGGTGCCGTAGTACATCACCGCGTTGATGCCGCCGAGCTGGTTCACGACGGCCACGCCGACGCCGATCAGCACCAGCCGGCGCACCCAGGCGAGCCGCAGCTCCGCCCAGCCGCCCTGCCCGCGCGCGGCGTCGGCGCGCTCGTGGGTGACCAGCTCGCGGACCTCGCGCAGCTCCGCCGCCGCCCGGCCGGGGTCGCGCACCTGGCGGAGCACCGCGAGCGCCTCGTCCTCCCGGCCGCGGGACAGCAGCCAGCGCGGGGACTCGGGCATCCGGAGCATCCCGGCGAACAGCGCCACCGCGGGCACGGCCTGCACCGCGAGCATGTACCGCCAGACGCCGGGGTGGTCCGACCACACGGTGCCGATGACCGCGTTGATGACGAACGCGGCCAGCTGCCCGACGACGATCGCGATCTCGTTGCGCCCGGTGATCGCGCCGCGGCGCTCGGTGGGCGCGAGCTCGGCGAGGTAGACGGGCACCGTCACCGACGCGCCGCCGACCGCCAGGCCGAGCACGAACCGGGTCGCGGCCATCACCTCGAACGACGGCGCGACGACGCTGCCGAGCGCTCCGACGAAGAACACCACCGCGAGCGCGACCAGCGTGCGCCGCCGGCCGACCCGGTCCGCGAGCCGGCCGCAGAGCAGCGCGCCGATCGCCGCGCCGACCAGCAGGCTGCTGGTGACCAGTCCCTCGGTCGCGGGGGTGAGCCCGAGGTCGGCGACCATCGGGTCCAGGGCGCCGTTGATGACGCCGGTGTCGTAGCCGAACAGCAGGCCGCCGAAGGTCGCGACGACCGTGATGACGTCGAGCCGGCGCAGGTGCGGGCCGGGCAGCAGCGGCGGGAGGGCGCGCG
>NZ_DASQCJ010000223.1:0-5937 GCF_035634735.1 Cellulomonas sp. | reverse complement strand
CCGCCCGGATGCACTCGCCGCGGCACCTAGGATCGACCCGTGGCGGGACGGATCAGGCGGGAGGACGTGCAGACCGTCCGCGAGCGCGCGCGGATCGAGGACGTCGTCGGCGAGCACGTCGCGCTGAAGACCGCCGGCGTCGGCTCCATGAAGGGCCTGTGCCCGTTCCACGACGAGAAGTCGCCGTCGTTCCACGTCCGCCCGCAGGTCGGGCTGTACCACTGCTTCGGGTGCGGCGAGGGCGGCGACGTCATCGACTTCATCCAGAAGATCGACGGCCTGCCGTTCACCGAGGCGGTCGAGTACCTGGCCGGCCGCGCCGGGGTCACGCTCCGCTACGAGGAGGGCGGCGGCCCGCGGCCCGGGCACGAGCCCGGCAAGCGGCAGCGGCTGCTGGAGGCGCACCGCGTCGCCGCCGAGTACTTCGCCGAGCAGCTGCTGTCCCCGGAGGGCGCGACGGCCCGGCAGTTCCTCGCGGAGCGCGGCTTCGACCGCGCGGCGGCCGAGCAGTTCGGCATCGGGTACGCGCCCCAGGGCTGGGACCACCTGCTGCGGCACCTGCGCGGGCGCTCGTTCACCGAGGCCGAGCTCACCGCCAGCGGCCTGATGAGCCAGGGCAACCGCGGGCTGTACGACCGGTTCCGCGGCCGGCTGGTGTGGCCGATCCGCGAGGTCACCGGCGACACCGTCGGGTTCGGCGCGCGCCGGCTGTACGAGGACGACCAGGGGCCGAAGTACCTCAACACCCCCGAGACGCCGCTCTACAAGAAGTCGCAGGTGCTCTACGGCATCGACCTGGCCAAGCGGGAGATCGCGAAGAACAAGCAGGTCGTCGTCGTCGAGGGCTACACCGACGTCATGGCGATGCACCTGTCCGGGGTCGGCACGGCGGTCGCGACCTGCGGCACCGCGTTCGGCTCGGACCACGCGCGGATCGTGCGGCGGCTCATGGGCGCGGGAGGGGCCGGGTCGGGCATCCAGCTCGCGTCGGGGGAGTCGGTCGGCGGCGAGGTCGTGTTCACCTTCGACGGCGACTCCGCCGGCCAGAAGGCCGCGATGCGCGCGTTCGGCGAGGACCAGGCGTTCAGCGCGCAGACGTTCGTGGCGGTGGCCGAGGGCGGCATGGACCCCTGCGACCTGCGCCAGGCGCAGGGGCCCGACGCCGTGCGCGCGCTGGTGAAGACCCGGCAGCCGCTGTTCGAGTTCGTGATCCGCACGACGCTGCAGGGCTACGACCTGCACACCGCCGAGGGCCGGGTGGCCGCGCTGCGCGCCTCCGCGCCGATCCCCGGCGGCATCCGGGACGCCGCGCTGCGCCCCGAGTACACCCGGATGCTCGCCGGCTGGCTCGGCATGGACATCGAGACCGTGCAGCGCGCGGTGCAGCAGGCCTCCCGCGGCGGCGGCCGGTCCTCGTCGGGCGGCCGGGACGCGGGGCGCGGGGCGCCTTCGTCGGGCTACGGCCAGGGCGGCTACGGCGCGAACGGCGGCCGGTCGACCTTCGTGCCCCCGGGCCCGGAGGAGGGCGGCTGGCGCCGGGACGGCGGGCGCGGCGGCAAGGGCGGCGGGCGACCCGGCGGCGGTGGCGGCCAGGGCGGCGGCGGCCGGGGCCCGGGCGGCGGGGGCGGCCGGTGGGACGACCGTCGCGGCGGTGGCGGGTTCGGCCAGGGCGGCGGGCGCGGCCCGTCGAACCCCGGGCAGGGCTACGGCCAGCGGTTCGACGAGCCGCCGCCCGAGCCGTACGACGACGCGCCCCCGCACGACCTCGACCAGGCCGGGCCGGGTGCCGGCGCGCCCGCGGGCGCGACCGCGCTGCCCGCGCCGCAGATGGCGATGCCCGACCCGCGCGACCCGGTCACCGCGACCGAGCGGCGCGCGCTCGAGGCCGTGCTGCAGATGCCGGACGCCGTGCCGCCGGAGTTCGACGACCTGCCCCCCGAGGCGTTCAGCGCGCCCGCGTACCGGGCCGTGCACGCGGCGATCCGCGCCGCGGGCGGGGCCGCCGCCGCGCGGGCCCGGGTCGCGGCCGAGGGGCCGGGCGCGGCGGTCGGCTGGGTCGAGGCGGTCCGCGAGGAGGCCGCGTCGCCGGTCGAGGGCCTGATCACCCGGCTCGCGGTGGCGCCGCTGCCCGAGGACCGGCCCGACCGGCTGCCCGGCTACGCCCGCGGGCTGGTCATGGCCCTGGTGGAGATGGAGCTGACCCGGCACATCGCCGACCTGCGCGGCCGGCTGCAGCGGATGGACGGGCAGGCCGACCCGGACGGGTACCGGGCGCTCGCGGTCGAGCTGATGGAGCACGAGAACCGGCGGCGGGCGCTGCGCGAGAGCGCCTGACGCCGTCGGCGGGCGCGGTCGCCCGGCGCGGCCGCGCGACCGCGCCGCTGCCACCCGGTCCCTGCGCGCCCCGGCGGTACGGTGCCGGGATGGAGCTGTGGGGCGCCGCGCTGTACGGGGAGCCGTGCGGGGAGTGCGGCTACACCTGGGCCTGGACCCCGGTCGAGGCGGTGCACGCCGTCTCCGAGGTCCCCGGCCGGTTCGCCGCCGTCCTCGTCGGCGCGCCCGAGCCCCTGCGGCACCCGGACCTCGGCTGGTCCACCGCCGCGTACGTCCGGCACGTCGCCGACAACCTGGAGACCTGGGCGTACCGCCTGGACGCCGCGCGCTGCGACGGGCGCACGACCACCGCCGGCTACGACCCGGACGCCCTCGCGGCGGCGCGGGACTACGCGCACGCGACCGTCGGGGCGTCGCTGCTGGCCCTGCGGCGGGTCGTGCCGGGCTGGGTCGACGCGGTGTCCGCGGCGCTCGCGGAGGGCGTGGTGCTCGACCACGCCACCCGGGGGCCGCAGCGCGCCGAGGACGTCGCCCGGAACAACGCGCACGACGCCCTGCACCACCTGCACGACGTCCGGCGGATCGTCGAGCACGCCGCGGCCGTCACCGGGTCCTGACAGCCCCGCGCAACCTGGCGCACACGTGCGGCGGCTAGCCTGACCGGCATGACGACTGCGGAGGCCGCACCCGGCCAGGACCTGCCGGACGAGCGCGAGATCCTGGGCTGGGACGAGTTCGGCGAGGCGGCGCGGGACCTCGCGCGCGCGGTGGTGGCGTCCGGCTTCGAGCCCGACGTCGTGGTGGCGGTCGCCCGGGGCGGCCTGCTGCCCGCCGGCGCGCTGTCCTACGCGCTCGGCCTCAAGGCCTGCGGCACGCTGAACGTCGAGTTCTACACCGGTATCGACGCCCGGCTCCCCGAGCCCGTGGTGCTGCCGCCGCTGCTGGACAACGCGGCGCTGGTCGGCCGGCGGGCGCTGGTCGTCGACGACGTGGCGGACACGGGGGAGACCCTGGCGCTCGTGCAGCGGCTGGTCGCCGAGCACTGCGAGGAGGCGCGGACGGCGGTGCTGTACGCCAAGTCGCACTCGATCGTCGCGCCGGACTTCGTGTGGCGGCGGACGGACCGGTGGATCACGTTCCCCTGGTCGGCGCAGCCGCCGGTCACGGACTGACGCCGGCGGCGCCCGCCGAACCCTCAGCCGGTCACCGCGCCGCCCAGGCCCTCGGCCCGCGCCCGGACGATCGCCGCCGACCGGTCCGGCACCTCCAGCTTGGTCAGCACGTTCGCCACGTGGTTCCGGACCGTCTTCGCCGACAGCCCGAGCCGCCGCGCGATCACCGCGTTGTCGTGGCCGCCCGCCACCAGGTCCAGTACCTCGCGCTCGCGGTCGGTCAGCCGGGGGAACGGCACCCGCACGGCCGTGCGCCCGCCCAGGACGTAGGCCATCGCCCGCTCCGCCACCGAGGGGCCGAGGATCATCTCCCCGGCGGCGACGGCGCGGACCGCGCGCTCGACCTGCTCGGGCGGCGCCGACTTCACCAGGTACCCGCGCGCCCCGGCCCGGACCGCCGCGACCACGGCGTCGTCGTCCTCGTGCATGCTCATGACGAGCACGGCTGCCCCCGGGCGGGCGGCGACGACCTCCCGCGTGACGTCCACCCCCGACCCGTCGCCCAGGTCGAGGTCCATGATCACGACGTCCACGCCGGGGGCGCCGCCGCCGGTGAGCAGCGCGCGCGCCTCGGCGGCCCCCGCCGCGGTGCCCACGACCTCCACTTCCGCGAGGGACCCGAGCAGCGCCGCCATGCCGATCCGGAACACCGGGTGGTCGTCGACGAGCGCGACCCGCACCGTCACGTCGGCACCGCCTCGGCGGCGCCCGCCCCGGCCGCCACCCCGGCCCCGGCCGCGCGACCCCCGTCCGCCCGAGCGGCCCCCGCCCCGGTCGCCGGCGCGCCCGGCACCAGCGGCAGCACCGCCCGCACGAGCGTCCCCGGCGCGGTGTCGACCACGTCCACCCGCCCGCCCAGCTCCTCGGCCCGCTCCCGCATCGACCGGGTCCCCACGCCCACGGCGTCGCCGGCCCGCGCGGACCCGGCGGCGGGGCCCGGCCCGCGCCCCGCGTCCGCGCACCGCACCTCCAGGGCGTCCGCGGACCGGCGTACCTCGACCCGGCAGCCGGCGGCCCCCGAGTGCCGCTGCGCGTTGCGCGCCGCCTCGCTCAGCACCCCGTACGCGGCGGCCGCGACGACCGGGTCCAGCGCCCCGGGGTCGTCGCCGGCGACGTCGACGGCGAACCCCTCGCGCCCGAGCCGCTGGGCCAGGTCGTCGAGCGCCGGACCGAGCCCCTGCTCGTCGAGCACGGGCGGCAGCAGGCCGCGCGCGAGGTCCCGGACGTCCTCGACCCGCCGCTCGGCCTCGTCCCGCAGCGCGGTGAGCGCGACGCGCGCGGCCTCGACGTCCGCGGGCCGGCCGCCGTCCAGCAGGTTGACCGCGCCCTGCAGCCCCAGGCGCATCCCGGACAGCCACGGCCCGAGCCCGTCGTGCAGCTCGCGCCGGACCGCGCGGCGCTCGCGGAGCCGGGCCGAGGTGGCGGCGTCCCGCGCGCGCTCCAGGTCCCGGGCCCCGGCCGCGAGCGCCAGGCCGGCCGCCACGACGGGCGCGAGCTGGTCGAGCGCCGCCCGGCTCCGGGCGTCCAGCCGCTCGCCGGGCGGGGCGGTGACGGCGAGGTCGCCGACGACGTCGCCCGCGCGCTCGACCGGCACGCGGACCGGCTCGGACGTGGCCGACCCCCAGGAGGCGGCGAGCGGGTCGGCGCCCCGGGTCGCCAGCCGGACCGACTCCAGCCGGAGCGACTCGCCGACGCCCGCAGCGAGCCCGGCCAGCAGGTCGGCGGACCCGCCCGGCGTCGTCAGGCTCCGGCCGATCCGCAGCGCGGCTCGTCCCGGGTCGGTGGCGTCGCCGTAGACCAGGTGGCGCACCCGGGCCTGCAGCCAGCCCCGCACCGGCTGGAGCAGCAGCACGACGCCGACCGCCGCGGCGACCTGCGCGCCGGGCGTCGTGGTGCCCGCGAGCGCCGACACGCCCGCGGTGACCAGGGCGTAGACCCCGGCGAGGGTGAGGGTCAGCAGCGCGGCGACCGTCGCCCGGCTGATCGCCAGGTCCAGCCCCCACAGCCGGTTGCGCAGCACCGTCACCAGCAGCGCGGCGGGGAACAGCGCCTGGCAGACCAGGTGGCTCACCGGCACGGCGAGGAAGGCCGCGGGCCCCGGGTCGACGAGCAGCAGCGGGACGAACGACAGCGCCATGATCGCGGTCGCGACGGCCAGCAGCCCGAGCCCGCGCCGCTCCGCCTCGGGGCCGCGGCGGTACCGCCACCCGGTCGCGGCGGCGGTGACCAGCCCGGCGACCACGACCAGCGCGATCGGCCCCCGCGCGTCCGACATGGGCGCGAGCAGCCGGGTCCCGGTGAGCAGCACGGCGGAGCCGGTCCCCAGCGCGACTCCGACCCAGGCCGCCGGCCCGAGCCGCCGGTCGCGCGCCAGCCACGGCACGACGGTGAACAGCGCGACCGTGCCCGGCACCCAGACCCAGCCGAACGC
>NZ_DASQCJ010000222.1:0-9577 GCF_035634735.1 Cellulomonas sp. | reverse complement strand
CCCGGCGCCGCCTCGGCGCTGGCCTGGCCGTCACCCTCCTCGCCCTCGCGCTGGCGGCGTGCGGGCCGTCCGACGACGCGCCCGGCGTGGCGAGCGCCGACGGCGGTGGGGCGGGCGGCTCCGGCGGCTCGGGCGGCGACGCCGCGCGGGGGTCCGGCGACCCGGCGGACAGCGGCCGGGACTTCGCCCGCTGCATGCGGGAGCAGGGCGTCGACATGGCCGACCCGACCGAGGACGGCGTGCTCGACCTGGACACCGGCCAGGACCCGTCCGCGGCGGAGGACGCGATCGCCGCCTGCCGGGACCACATGCCGAGCGGCGGCGAGATCGCGGGGCCGAGCGCCGAGGAGCTGGACTCGATGCGGGCCTACGCGGTCTGCATGCGCGAGCAGGGCGTCGAGATGGACGACCCGGACCCCGCGACGGGCATGGCCGGCATCCCGCAGGGCCCGAAGGACAAGGTCGACGCCGCAGCCGAGGTGTGCCAGGAGCACCTGTCCTCCCTCCGGGCCGGCGCGGGCGAGACCGCCGGCGGTGACGTGTGACCGCCGGGACGGCGCGCCGGGGCGCCCGGCGGGCCGCGTGGATCGGCGCCGGCCTCGCGGTGGCGCTCGGCGGCGGGCTCGCGGTGATCGCGCCGGGCCACGCCGCGCCCGCGGAGGAGGACGTCGCCCGCCCGCGCAGCACCGACACGGTCGCGCGGCAGACGCTGCAGCAGCGGCAGGCCCTCGACGGGACCCTGGGCTACGGCCGCGAGACGACCCTCGCCGCGGCGGCCGACGGGACCGTCACCTGGCTGCCCGAGGTGGGCGCCGTGCTGGACCGCGGCCAGCAGGTCGCCCGGGTCGACGACCGGCCCGTGGTGCTGCTGCACGGCACGATGCCGCTGTACCGGGCGCTCGAGCCGGGGGTGCGCGGGCCGGACGTCCGGCAGCTGAAGGACAACCTGGCCGCGCTGGGGTACCCCGTGTCGGGCGACGACCGGTACACCGCCGCCACCGCGACGTCCGTGCGGGCGTGGCAGAAGGACCTGGGCCGGGAGCGCACCGGGGTCGTGCAGCCGGGCGACGTCGTCGTGGTCCCGGGCCCGGTGCGGGTGGCCGGGCACGAGGCCGCGCTCGGCGGCGCGGTGCCGGACGACCTGGTCCGGGTCACCGGGACCGAGCACGTCGTGACCGCCACCCTCGCCGCGGGCGACCGGGACCGGGTCGCCGTGGACGGCGCGGTCGAGCTCGGGCTCCCCGGCGGGCGGACGACCACCGGGACGGTGACCGCGGTGTCCGCGCCGGTGGCGCCGCCGGCCGAGGAGGGCGCCGGCGGCGCGCCGCCCGAGCCCGAGGTCACCGTGACGGTGCGGGTCGACGACCCCGCCGTGCTCGACGGGCTCGAGCACGGGGACGTCGAGGTGCGGGTGGTGTCCGGCGAGCGCGCCGACGTCCTGACGGTGCCCGTGGTGGCGCTGCTCGCCCTCGCGGAGGGCGGGTACGGCGTGGAGGTGGTCGAGGCCGACGGCAGCACCCGGCTCGTTCCGGTGCAGCTCGGGATGTTCGCCTCCGGGCGGGTCGAGGTGACCCCCGAGGGCGGCGCGGCGCTCGACGAGGGCGACACCGTGGTGGTGCCGTCGTGAGCGCCGTGGTCGCCCGGCCCGGGCCGCCCGTGGTCGAGCTCGACGACGTGGTCAAGGAGTACCCCGGCGGCACCCGCGCGCTGGCGGGCGTCGACCTGCGCGTCGAGCGCGGGGAGCTGGTCGCGATCGTCGGGCCGTCGGGGTCGGGCAAGTCGTCGATGCTCAACCTGGTGGGCACGCTGGACCGGCCGACGTCCGGGCGGGTCGCCGTCGACGGGTACGCGGTGGCGGACCTGGACGACCGGGAGCTGTCGGCCCTGCGGGGCACCCGGATCGGGTTCGTGTTCCAGCACTTCCACCTCGCGGCGGGCGTGCCGGCGCTGGACAACGTCGCCGACGGCCTGCTGTACCGGGGCGGGTCCGCGGACGGGCCGGCGCGGGGGCCGTCGCGCCGGGAGCGGCGGGCGCGGGCCCGGGACGCGCTGGAGCGGGTCGGGCTCGGCCACCGGGTCGAGCACCGGCCGCACGAGCTGTCCGGCGGCGAGAAGCAGCGGGTGGCGATCGCGCGCGCGGTGGTGGGGGACCCGCCGCTGCTGCTGGCCGACGAGCCGACCGGGGCGCTGGACACCGCGTCCGGTGCCGGGGTCGTCGGCGTGCTGCGCGAGCTCAACGCCGCGGGCACGACCGTCGTGGTCATCACGCACGACCGGGACCTGGCGGGGTCGCTGCCCCGGCAGGTGACGATGCGGGACGGGGCGAAGGTGGCCGACACCGGGCCCGGGACCGGGTGCGGGGGTGCGCGGTGAGCGCCGGTCCGGGCGCGGGTCCGGGCGCGCGGCCGCCGCTGCGGCCGGTGCGGCTCCGGCCGACGGACGTGCTGCGGGTCGGCGCCGTCGGGCTGTGGACCCGGCCGCTGCGGGCGGTGCTGTCGGCGCTCGGGATCGCGATCGGCATCGCCGCGATGGTGGCCGTCGTCGGCATCTCGTCGTCGTCGCGGGCGGAGCTCGACCGGATGCTCGGGGAGCTGGGCACCAACCTGCTGTCGGCGGCTCCGGGGATGTCGTTCTCCGGGCGGGCCGCGACGCTGCCCGCGGAGTCGGTCGCCATGGTCCGGCGGGTGGGTCCCGTCGAGGAGGCCTCCTCCATCGGCACGGTCGACGCCCGGGTCTACCGGAACGCGCACGTCCCGGCCGGGGAGTCGGGCGGCATCTCCGTGCACCCCGCGGACCTCGACCTGCTCGACACCCTGCGGGCGACCGTCGGCTCCGGGGTGTGGCTGAACGAGGCGACGAGCCGGTACCCCGCGGTGGTGCTCGGCCGGACGGCCGCGGACCGGCTCGGCATCGCGGAGGCCGACCCGCGGGTGCTGATCCAGGTCGGCGGGCAGGCGTTCTCCGTGGTCGGCATCCTCGACCCGGTGCCGCTGGCGCCCGAGCTCGACACGGCCGCGCTCGTCGGGCGCGAGGTCGCCGCGGCGCAGCTCGGCTGGGACGGGGCGCCGAGCACGCTGTACGCCCGGGCCGATCCCGCGCACGTCACCGCCGTGCACCGGGTGCTCGGGGCGAGCGCCAACCCGGCGGCGCCGAACGAGGTGCAGGTGTCGCGGCCGTCCGACGCGCTGGCCGCGCAGGCGGCGACCGACGCCGCGTTCACCGGGCTGCTGCTGGGGCTGGGGGCGGTGTCGCTGCTGGTCGGCGGCATCGGGGTCGCCAACACCATGGTGATCTCGGTCCTGGAGCGGCGCGCCGAGATCGGGCTGCGGCGGTCGCTCGGCGCCACCCGCGGGCACATCCGGCGGCAGTTCCTGGTGGAGTCGCTGGTGCTGGCGGCGCTCGGCGGGCTCGCCGGGGTGGCGATCGGCGTCGGGATCACCGCGCTGTACGCCTCGCTCCAGGGGTGGCCGGCCGTGGTGCCGCCGCTGGTCGCCGCCGCGGGCGTCGCGCTGACGCTCGTCACCGGGGCGGTCGCGGGGCTGTTCCCGGCGGTGCGCGCGGCGCGGCTGGCGCCGACGGCGGCGCTGACGGGGGCGTAGGCGGGCGGGGAGCCGGCCCCCCGAGGGGCGAGGGGGCGCAGGACGGCGCCGCGTGCGGAGGGCGCGCGGCGCGTGCAGGGCGGCGGCCGGGTCCGCGGGGACGGACCGGTCGCCGCCGTCTCGTGCCCGGCGCGCGGCGCACGCAGACCCCGCCCGCGCGGCCCGTACGGCGGGCGCGGACGGCCGCAGATCCGGGCCCGGGGGGACGCAGATCTGGGCGGTCGCGGCCGGGCGCGGCCCCCGCGCGCGCAGGGTGGGTGCATGCCGACCACGACGACCGCCACCCGCCGACCCGACACGCCGCCCGCGCGCCGCCGCGGCGCCGCCGCGCTCGCCGCCCTGGCGCTGGCCGCGGCCGCCGCCCTCACCGGGGCGGGGCCCGCCGCCGCGCACGCCGCGCCCACCGCGCCCGCCTCGTCCGGCGGGCACCTGGACCTCACCGGCGACCCGCTGGTGCACACCTTCGACCTCGACCGCCCCGGCGACTCGGTCACCGGTGAGTGGACGGTCGCCGGGCGCACGACTCGGGCGGTGGGCTTCGACGGGGTGCTCCGTCCCGACGACGACCGGGCGCCCGGCCTCGCCGCGGCCCTGGCGGTCGAGTACGGCTCGGTCGGCGCGGACGGCGCCGTCGCGGCCTGGCACCCGGCGGGCACGCTCGCCGCGCCGCGGTCCTACGCGGACGCCCTCGGCACGGACCCGGTCACGCGCGCGGGCGAGCCCGTCGTGATCCCGGTACGGGTGTCGCTGCCCGACCCGGCGCTCGTGACCGGGGAGCCCGGGCGGACCGTCGAGGTCGGGGCCTCGTTCACCGTCACGTACCTGGCGCCGGGCGGCGGCGGGGGCGGCGCGGGTGGCGGGGACGACGCGACCGGCGGCGGCGACGTCGTGGCCGGCGGGGGCGGCCGGGGGCCGCTCGCGCTCACCGGCGCGGATGCGTGGTGGCTCGCGGCGCTCGCGGCCGCGGCGCTCGGCACCGGGGCCGCGCTGGTGCGGCGCCGCCGGGACGCGCGCGAGCAGCAGGCGCTGACCGCGGCCTGACCGCGCGCGGCGCCACGCAGGACGGCGCCGCGCGCGGAGGGTGCGCGGCGCGTGCAGGGCGGCGTCCGGTCCGTGGGGATGGACCGGACGCCGCCGCCCCGCGCCCGGCCCTGGGTCGGGCGGCGCGGCGGGGGAGGCGGACGTGCAGCCGCGCAGCCGCGCCGCCGCGCCGCGCTGCCGCCGTGGCCCCGCGCTGCGTCAGCGGGCGTCGCGCTTGGCCTGCCGGCGCGCGCCCTGGGCCAGGCTGCTCGCGTCCCGCTTGCGCCCGCCCGTCGACTTCGCGTGCTCCCGGGCCAGCCCCGCGCCCACCGGGTCGGCGTCCTCCGGCGGCCCGGCGTGCGGCCCCGGCGACCGCCCCGCGCGCGCCTGCTCGAGCCGCTCGTCCCGCAGCTCCTCCGCGGCCTCGTGCGCGACCTCCGCGAGCCGCGCGCTGACGAGCGACAGCGCCTCCTCGAACGCCGCGAGCCGGACGCGGTGCTTCTCGTTCAGCGGCGCCGCGGAGCCCCGGCCGCCGTGCTCGCCGACCCGCTCCGCGGCGCGCCGGCGGTAGTTCGACAGCTTCTTGTTCCGGGCCCTGCGCACGCGCCGGTGCAGGTCGAGCAGCGCGTCCTCGTCGAGCTCCGCCATCCGGTCGGGCTCGATCTCCCGGACCAGGTCCAGCTCCCGGCGCTTGAGCACCCACAGGTAGTCGTCCACGGCACCTCCTCGTGCGGCGCCGCGGGCGACGGTGCCGGCGACGCCCGTCCAGGCTGCCACCGCGCGCCCCGCGCCGGAACCCCCACCTGGCGCGGCCACGGGCCGGGCGGCGGCGGTGCGGCGGGCGCCCTCAGAGCAGCGCGCGCCCGGACGCCACGACGGCGACGTAGAGCAGCGCCGCCACCAGGACCGCCCCGACGGCCTCGGCCCACGCGCGCCGGAGCGACCGACGGCCGGCCGTGGTCACCGCGCCCGCCGCATGGGCCGCCGCACCGGCCGCGGGAGCCGCCGCGCCGGGCGCCCCCTCCGCGACCCGCAGCCGGGTCGCCGCGAACCAGACGGCGCCGATCCCCAGCCCGGCCCCGATGCCGCCGCCGGCGAGCGACAGCAGCGCGACGGGCGCGAGCAGCAGCCACGCGCCCCGTGCCAGCGGCGCGTCCAGGGCCACGCGGTCGTCGCCGACGACCAGGACGGGCGTCAGCCGGCGCCAGTCGAACTCCGTGGCGACGACCCGTTCGCCGTCCGGGCCCGCCAGCCGGTACCGCCCGAACCGGTCCCGCGGCAGCTCCGTCCCGTCGGCCAGCACGCGCGGCGCCGACCCCCACGGGCGCTCCACGACCAGGTCGCGGCCCAGGACGCGGATCCGGACGTGGCGCGGCATGGCCGCAGTCTGGCGCGGCGGGGACGGCCCCGCACGCCCGGCCGCCGCCCGCTACGCGTCGTCCAGCCCCACGGCCAGCCGCGCGATGTCCCGCCGGTCCGCCGCCCCCGACTTCAGCTTGATGTTCCGGATGTGCGTCTCGACGGTGCGCGGGCTGAGGTGCAGCGCGCCGGCGATGGACGCGTTCGACCCGTCGTCGGCGACCATCCGGATGATCTCCTGCTCGCGCCGGGTGAACCGCGGCTCGCCGTCGTCGCCGGCGAGGTCGGCCTCGTGCCGGGTCAGGGCGTCGGCGGCGCTGCGGGCCTCGGTCGCGGCCACGCCCTCGCCGGCGGCCCGGAAGAGGCCCGAGGCCAGCACGTAGCTGCGCGCGGCCAGCTCGCGGGCGCCGATCCGCTCGAACTCCCGGCCGGTCTTGAGCAGCCACGGCGCGTCCTGGTCGAGCACGGCGCGGCGGGCGTCGAGGTAGGTGAGGTACACCGCGCCGCCCAGGCGCTCGGCGGCGGGCCGCACCTGCTCGGCGCGGGCCGGGTCGTAGGCCAGGGCCATCTCGACGATGCCGGCGACGTCGGCGGGCAGCACGTAGCCGGCGGCGCGCAGGTCGTCGCCGAGAGAGCGCAGGAGCTGGCCGGCCTCGGGCTGGGCGTCGTGCGCGGAGAGCTCGAACGCCTCCTGCCACTCCGGGGTGCCGAACGGCAGGGCCCGGCTGACCGGTCCGGACCGCCGCGCCTGGTGGACGAGGCCCGTCGTGACGGTGCTCGTGTTCGTGTACGCGGTGAGGCAGGCGAGCAGCGTCCGCACCGCCCCGTCGGGGCTGAACGGGATCGGCCCGGCCGCCGCGCCCGTCGACAGCACGCTGAACAGCCGCTCCTTGGCCTGCTCGATCCGGGTGTAGGCGGCCAGCGACAGCCCGGCGAGGTAGCTGCCGACGACCAGACCGGTGGGGTCGGCCTCCGCCGCGGCGCGCTGCGCGAGGGCGTCGCCGGAGCGCTGCAGGTCCTCGAGGTCGCCGCGCGCGTAGTGCGCGAGCCCCTCGACCAGGTGGGCGGTGCCGGCGAGCAGCGCGGGCCGGTCGTCGCGGTCCGCCTCCAGCAGCGGCAGGGCGTCGGCGGGCCGGCCGCCGAGCACGTGCTGGGCCGCGAGCACCAGGCGCGCCGTCGCGGCGTCGTGGCCGGCCCCGGCGGCGCGCTCGGCGAGGACGGGTAGCGCGGCGGGGTCGGCGCCGGCGAACTCCAGCCGCAGCGCGAGGCCGAGCGTCGACAGCGACTCCCCGTACCGCAGGGCCTCGGCCCCGACCGGGCCGGCCGTCATGCTCGCGATCGCCTCGTCCAGCCCGTGCCCCCGGGACAGCAGCCAGCGGGAACGCAGGTAGCAGAGCTCGACGTAGGCGTAGGTGTCCGTGCCGGTCGTCAGGTCGGTCTCGCGGAGCACCCGCTCGACGGTCCGCGCGTCCCGCGCGTCCGCCATCCGCGCGGCGAGCACGCGGGCCGCGTCGGGCACGTTCCGCGACAGCTCCCACGCCGCCAGGGTGCGGGACAGCCGCGCGCGGCGGGCCTCGGTGACCATGCGCCCGACGAGCGGCGTGCGCGGCCCGGGGCCTGGGTCCTCGTCGGGTCCCGCGGGCGGGGCGGGGGCCGCGCGCCGGGCCAGGTGCGCGGCGAGCCGCCGGGTGGCCGCGTCGCCGAGCCCGTCGTCGCCCGCCGCCAGCCGGCGCGCCGCCTCCGACAGCAGCCGGTGCCGGCGCACCCCGGCGACGTGCCGCTCGACGTAGTCGCCCAACCCGGGCGGGTCGAGCGCGACCACCGCCTGCCCGCCCAGGTGCACCACCGAGACCAGGCCGGCGGCCTCCAGCTCCTCCAGGAGCACGCCGCCGAGCAGCGCGGTGGCGGCCTCCGGCGTGACGGTGCCGGCGAGCGCCAGCAGCTCCAGCCCGTCCCGGGCGGTGCCGTGCCGGCCGGCCACGAACGACTCGTACACGCCGTCCGTGGCGCCGGACCACAGGTCGTCCCGCGCGGCCCACTGCCCGTCGACCACGCGCAGCGCGCCCGCGACCACGGCGGCGTCGCTGAGCGCGAGCGCGAGGCCCGGGAGCCCCGCCGAGTCCCGGTGCAGCCGCGCCGTCGCGCCGGGGGAGACCGGCCCGCCGAGGCGCTCCTCCAGCAGCGTGTGCAGCGGCTCGACGCCCAACCCGGTCAGCGTGATCTGCACCAGCGGGCGGACCAGGCTGGCCAGCGCGAGCGGGGACGCGCCGCCGGCGCCGGGGCGCTGGGTCGTCGCGACGACCGGGCAGCCGAGCCGGTGGTGCACCATGCCGATCAGGGACCGGCTGGCGTCGTCGAGCAGGTCGGCGTCGTCGATCAGCAGCACCCGCCCGTCCTCCTGGACGTGCAGCGTGACGAGCTCGGCGAGGTCCGAGAAGTCCCGCCCGACCGCGGGCGGCTGGCCCGGGCCCGGACGCCGGCGGACGGCCGGCGGCAGCGCGGCGCGGATCGGCTCCAGGTCCGGCACGCCGAGGTCGCCCCGGATGTGCAGCACCGCGGTGCCGCCGCCCTCCAGCGCCTGACGCGCGCGGTGCAGCAGCTCGGTGCGCCCCGACCACATCGGCCCGACGACCGCGACGTTCGCGCGGCGGCGGACGAGGGCGAGCAACCGGTGCAGCTCGTCGGACCGGCTCGGCATCGACCGCCTCCTCACGACCATCCCTGCGGTCACCACTATTCACCTGGCCAAGGGTTCTGCGCACCCCTCATTTGGGACGATGGTCCTGGGTGGTGCCGGTCGGTGAGGTCGGGGTGCCGGGGCGGGGGTCGGTGGCGGCGTCGGGGTCGGTCGTGGCCGCGAGGTACTCCTCGACGATCTCGGTCGGGATGCGGCCGACGTCGGCGACGCTCATGCCCTGCCGGCGGGCCCACGCGCGGACCTGCGCGGCGGTCGGGGCCGGCGGGGCGGTCGGGGCGGGCGCCGGAGTCCGCGCGAGGCCGGCGGGGTCGCCCTGCGGGGCGGGGAGCCCGGCCGCGGGGTCGTGCGGGCGCTCCGGCGGGTCGGGCGGCGCGGACGGCCCGGGCGGCACGGCCGCCGCCGACGCGACGGGCCCCGGGCAGGCGAGCTGCGCGACGGCCTCCTCGCCGGTGCGCGCGCAGGTGAGCCGGATGGTCACGGGCCCGCACCGCGGCCGGTCGAGCTCGACGTGCAGGTCGGTGCCGCCGTCGGTGGTCGGCACGACGGTGAGCCGCAGGGCGGGCCCCTGGGACGGAGCGGGGTCCGCGCCGGGTCGGTCGCCGGCGCCCGGGTCGCCGGTCACCGGGCGCCGGCCGCGACGCGGTGCTGACGCGTCGGCGCCGCGGCCCGGGACCGGCTCCGGCGGGCGCTCCCGAGCCCGAACCACAGCAGCGCCCCCGCGGCGGCGACCAGCGTCGCCCGCCCGGGGACGGACTGCGCGGCGGTGAACGCGGCGGCCGCGCCGCCGGTCACGGCGAGCCGCGGCGTGCCGAGCACGGCGTCCTGCCGCACCGGCTGCGGGTCGCGCCGGTCGTTCCCGTCGCCGCGCAGCCACGCGCCGTCCTCGGTCGTGGCGTCGACC
>NZ_DASQCJ010000221.1:0-5337 GCF_035634735.1 Cellulomonas sp. | reverse complement strand
GGGGACCGACAGCCGAGTTCCTCAGGTCGCCTCAGATGCGCCGCGACTTCGACTACACCGTGTGCCCGTGGACCGCAGGAGCCTGCCCGTAGGCCAGTGTGTCTCCCGGACTTCTTTGGGACTTATTGAGGAGGCCCGCCGCCTCCGACCAGCGTTTGTGCTGGTCAGGAGGCTGACGGGCCTCGTCACGCGGAGACGGTGGGATTTGAACCCACGGAAGGGTTGCCCCTTCACGACCTTAGCAGGGTCGCGCACTAGACCTGGCTATGCGACGTCTCCAGACTGCGACACAGTACCGGGCGTCCCGGGCACCCGGCAAAGCGGCCCCGGCGCGAGCCCGCGGCGCCCACCCGGATCAGTGCTCGAAGCCCCACTCGCGGTCCGTGAGCATCCGCGCCACGGCCAGCCCGACGGACAGCGCGACGACCACCAGCCCCGCCTGCACGCCGTACGCCAGCGCCTGGGTGGTGTCGCCGTTCGACAGGTAGAACACCGACCGGTACGCCGAGACGCCGGGCACCATGATGACGACGGCGGGCACGGAGACCGTGATCCGCGGGACCCCGAGCCGCGGCGCGATCACCGCCGCGAGCAGCCCGACCAGGAGCGCGGCGCCCGCGGCGGCCGCCTGCGGCGCGATCTCCCCGACCAGGTACAGCCGGCCCGTGTTCGCGACCATCCCCACGACGGCGGCGCCCAGGGCCATCCGCCACGGGCTGTTGAACATGAGCGCGAAGCCGAGCACGCCGACGAAGCTCGCGACCATGCGCAGGACCAGGAGCAGGCCCGAGTGCAGCACCGGGGCCGCCTCGGGGTCCGGGGACAGGCCGACGGCGATCGACACGCCCCACACCGCGAGCGCCGCCGAGGTCAGGATCATCAAGGCGTAGGTCAGGCGGGCGACCCCGGCGGAGAAGTCGAGCTTCGCCAGGTCGAGGCCGCCCGTCACGAGCGGGAAGCCGGGCACCAGGAACAGCACCGCCGACACGTAGCCGGCCGCGTGCCGCACCTCCGTGGCGCCCAGCCCGTGCACCGCCGACACCAGCCCCAGGTACGCGAGGCAGGCGAGCGCGGCGGCCAGCATCGTGACGCCGAACTGGTTGAACCCGCGGTGCAGCAGCACCCGCCGGGTGAGCTGCCCGAGCCAGGCGGCGACGAACGCCCCCGCCATCTCGACCGGGCCGCCGTTGTTGAGGAACGCGAACGCCGCGCACGCGACGGCCGCCCACAGCGCGTTCACCGCGTCGGGGTACAGCGGCGGCTTGCGCTCGATCCGGTCGAGCTCGGCCGAGATCTCGTCGACGGTGGCGCGCCGGCCGGACCGCGCGAGCGAACCGGCCAGGTGCTCGAGCTCGGCCAGCCGGTCCGCGTTGATGCCGACCGACCGGACCTCGGCGACCTCGGTGCGGAAGCTCGGGCCGCGGTGCGAGGTGGTCGTGATCTCGGTGAGCGTCACGTGCGCCTCGTGCCGGTCGACGCCGATCGCGCGGGCGATCCGGGCCATCGACGACTTGACCCGGTAGGACCCGGTCCCGGCGGACAGGCTCAGCCGGCCGACGCGCAGCGCGACGCCGGACTGGCGGATGAGCTCGAGCTCGTCGTCTCCTGGCTGGGTCGGCACGCGCACCATGATGACGGGCGCGCGGGCGCCGTGGCGGGACGTCCGTCCGGCCCGCCGCCACCCGCTCGCCACCCGGCCCGACGCTGGGTACCGTGACCGGACGCGCCGGTCGGGGGACCGGCGCACGAGGCATCGGGGGCACGGTGCGGGCGAGGTCGGGCAGCGGGGCGCGGCGGGACGGCACTGGGACCAGGACGACGGGGGGCTCGCGGCCGCGCGCGCGGCGCCGGTGGGCCGCCGCGGCGCTCGGCGGGCTGCTGCTCGCCGCCCTGGTGCCCGGCGGGCCCGCGCTGGCCGCCCCGGCGGACGACTGCGCCGCGCCCACCCGCACCGTCACCGGCGCGGCGACCGGCGCGGCGCTCGACATCGCGGCCGGCGAGGTCGTGCTGATCGCGGGCGGCACCCAGGTCGGCGGCGTGAACTCCCTGCCGGCCGGCGCGACCCTGTGCGTCGCGGCGGGGGCGACGCTGGCCCCGGCGTACGTGAACAACGCGGCGGGGACGATCTACGTCGCGCCCGGCGGCACCGCGACCATGCCGGCGATCACCACGAACGCGGGCTTCGCGCTCGACAACGCCGGCAGCGCGACGTTCGCCGGGCTCACGCTGAACGGCCCCGGCACCGTGACCAACCGCGCCGGGGCGTCCCTCACGATCACCGGCGCCTTCACGCCGGCGGCCGGCACCATCGTCAACGACGGCACGCTGGCGCTGCCCGGCGGCGCCACCCTCAACTCCTCCGTCTCGCTGACCAACAACGGGGCGCTCACCGCGGCGGGCACGACGATCGTCAACGGCCCGTTCGAGAACGCCGGGACCGCGAACCTCGGGGGCGACCTGATCGTCAACGGCTCGGGGTCGCTGACCAACCTGTGCGTGCTCACCGCCACCGGGGGGCTCACCAACAACGGCGGGTCCAGCAACACCGGCCTGGTCGCGCTGGGCGGCGGGTTCGCCAACCAGGGCGCGTGGCGGCAGCTGCCGGCGGCCGCGCTCACGGCGACGACCCTCACCGACGACGGCACCGTCACCGGCTTCGGCCGGTACGTGTTCAGCGGGGCGACGAGCGTGCAGGGGCAGTTCGTCGGGGACTCCGGGCTGGTGCCGATCTTCGTCGACGTCCCCGGCACGACGTTCCCCGACACCGGCGCCGGGTCCGTGACCAACGTCGACCTGCGCGACCTCGCGGTCCCCGGGCCCGCCGACTACCCGGCGCCGGACTGCGCCGACCCGGTCGGCGCGGCGTCCGCCGACGTGCAGGTCAGCAAGACCGGGCCGGCCTTCGTCGGCCCCGGCGGGCAGCTCACGTACACGATCGACGTCAGCAACGCCGGCCCCGACGAGGCGGTCGGCGTCACGGTCACCGACGCCCTGCCGGCCGAGCTGACCGGCGTCACCGTCTCCGCCGGCGGGGTCGTCGCGCCGCCGACCGTCACCTGGTCGCTCGGCACGCTCGCGGTGGGCGCGACCGTCACGCTGACCGTCACCGGCACCGCCCCGGGCAGCGGTGTGCTGGTGAACACGGTGAGCGCCACCGCGACCACGCCCGACCCGGACGCATCGAACAACGACGGCACGGCCGACTCCGAGACGGTCACCACCGAGGTCACGCCCGGCCCCGACGTCGTGGACCCGCCGACCGCCGACGACCTGGTGCGCGAGACGGTCGTCGGACGCCCGATCGTCTCGACCGTGACCGGCAGCAGCCCCGACCCGGACCTCCAGCTGCGGTACAGCACGGTGACCGGGCCGTCGGACGGCGCGCTGATCCTGCTGCCGGGCGGCCGGTTCGGGTACCTCCCGGACGCGGGGTTCGTCGGCACCGACTCGTTCACCTACCGGGTGTGCGACAACCAGGACCCGGTGCAGTGCAGCGCGCCCGCGACGGTGACGCTGATCGTGCACCCGCTGGCGGTCGACGACGAGACGACCACCCTCGTGAACACCCCGATCACGATCGACGTGCTGGCCAACGACCCGCCCGGGGCGGTGCTGGCGCCGGCGCTGGTCGACGGGCCCGACCACGGCCTGGTGTCCGTCGACCCGGCGACCGGCACGGTCCTCTACACCCCCGGCCCCGGCTACCTCGGCACCGACTCCTTCACCTACCAGGCGTGCTCCCCCGACGACCCCACGGACTGCGCCACCGCCGTGGTGACGGTGCACGTGTGGCCGGACAACCTGCCGCCGGTGGCGCCGCCGCTGTTCCTCGACACGACGGTGGACACCCCGATCGCGGGCGACCCCGGGGTGAGCGACCCCGACGGCGACGCGGTGACGATCGTGCAGACGTTCCCGAGCGCCGCCGGCGGCACCGTGACACTGTCCGGCGGCACGACGACCTACACGCCGCCACCCGGGTTCGCGGGCCGCGACCAGTTCCAGTACTCGGTGTGCGACGACGGCATCCCGGTGCTGTGCAGCACCGGCCTGGTGACCGTGCTGGTGGACCCGGTGGCCGTCGACGACGCCGCGACGACGCCCGAGGGCACGCCGGTGACGATCGACGTCGCGGCCAACGACCTCGGCACGGTGCTGCCGCCGGACGTCACCTCGCAGCCCGCGAACGGGACGGTCGCCCTGGTCGGCGGCGTGCTGGTCTACACGCCCGCGCCCGGGTTCGTCGGCACGGACACGTTCACGTACCGGGTGTGCGCGGCCGACGTCTCGCCGGCGTGCGCGAGCGCCGTGGTCACCGTGCTGGTCACGGGGGCGGACGACGGCGGCGGGGCCGGGGGCGGTGGGACCGGGGGCGGCGGCACGGGCGGCGGGTCCGGCGGGTCGGGCGGCTCCGGCGTGCTCGCGGCGGACGAGCTGCCGCGGACCGGTGCCGACAGCCTCCCGCTCGCCGTGCTGGCGCTGGGCCTGACCGGCGCGGGCGTCGCGCTCCGGACGGCGACGACGCGGTCCCGCCGGGTGCGGGTCCGGGTGCCGGCGCGGGGCGAGCGGGACGGGCGGCGCTGACCCGGCCGATACTGGAGCCGTGCCCGCCCCGACCCGCTGCCCCTGCCAGAGCGGCCTGCCCTACGCCGAGTGCTGCGGCCCGCTGCACCGCGGCGAGCGCGCGGCCCCGACCGCCGAGGCGCTGATGCGGTCCCGGTACAGCGCCTTCGCCGTCGGGGACGCGGACTACCTGGGGGCGACCTGGCACCCGTCGACCCGGCCCGCGGAGCTGGACCTCGACCCCGCGACCCGGTGGGTGCGGCTCGACGTCCTCGCCACGAGCGCCGGCGGCCCGTTCGACACCGCCGGCACCGTGGAGTTCCGCGCCACGTACCGCGACCCGGGCGAGACGCCCGGGTCGCTGCACGAGGTCAGCCGGTTCGTCCGCGAGGACGGCCGCTGGTCCTACGTCGACGGGTCCGTGTCGCGGGACTGACGCGCCCGGACCACCAGGACGCCGGTCGCCAGGAGGGCGATCGCCGCCGCGAGGACGCCCACGAGGGTCGCGCCGGTGGCCGCGAGGCGGTCCACCGCGCCCGGCGGGCGCGGGGTGTCGGCCGCGGGGTCGTCCGCGCTCGGCGGGCCGGCCGGGTCCGCCGGCTCGCGCGGGAGCGGCTCCGGCTCGGGCCCCGGCTCCGGCCCCGGCCCCGGCTCGGGCTCGGGCTCAGGCCCCGGCTCGGGCCCCGGCTCCGGCTCGGGCCCCGGCTCCGGCTCGGGCTCAGGCCCCGGCCCGGGCCCCGGCCCCGGCTCCGGCCCCGGCTCGGGCCCCGGCTC
>NZ_DASQCJ010000220.1:0-23080 GCF_035634735.1 Cellulomonas sp. | reverse complement strand
CCTGCTCCCCCGGTTCGGCCCCGGCCCCGTGGTGCTCGGCCCGACCGGCGCGGACCTCGCCGACGCCGCCCGGTCCGCCCGCGCCGCGCTCGCCGGCCTGGCCGCCATCGCCGCCTGGCCGCAGGCGCCCCGCCCCGTGCTCGCCGACGACCTGCTGCCCGAGCGCGTGCTCGTCGGCGACGCGAGCGCCCGCGCCCTGCTGGTCGAGCAGGCGTACGTCCCGCTGCTGGCCAGCACGGGCAGCCTGCTGGAGACCCTGACCGCGTACCTCGCGGCCGGCCGCAGCCTGGAGGCCGCCGCCCGCACGCTCTACGTGCACCCCAACACCGTGCGGTACCGCCTGCGCCGCGTCGCCGAGGTCACGGGCTGGGACCCCCTGGACCCGCGCGAGGCCTACGTCCTCCAGCAGGCCCTCGCGGTCGGCCGCCTGGACCACCCGCAGCCCTGATCCCCGCCGAGGTCGTCGGTTCCGGCCACCGCACCCCCGGCGGAACCGGCGACCTCGGGCGCAACCGCCGACCTCGCGCGCCGCGGGACGCCGCGCGGCGTTGTGGGATGCGGACAAGTCGGACCCGGCAACCGTGTGCGGGTCGTGAGGGGGCCACCGGCGCGCCGCCCGGCAGAGTGGTCGGGTGCTCGCGATCGTCTGCCCCGGACAGGGCGCCCAGACCCCCGGAATGCTCGCCCCCTGGCTCGAGCTCCCCGGATCCGCCGACCGCCTGGCGGCCTTCTCGGAGGCCTCGGGCGTCGACCTGACGGCGCACGGGACGACCTCCGACGCCGACACCATCCGCGACACCGCGGTGGCCCAGCCCCTCATCGTCTCGACCTCCCTCCTCGCGCTGCGCGCGCTGGAGGACGAGGGCGGCCCGGTCGCGGCCGGCGCCACGGCGGGCCACTCGGTCGGCGAGTTCGCCGCCGCGGCCCTCGCGGGCGTGCTCGACGACGCCGCCGCGGTGGCCCTGGTCGGGCAGCGCGCCCGGTTCATGGCCGAGGCCGCCGCCGCCGAGCCGACCGGCATGACCGCCGTCCTCGGCGGCGACCCGGACGAGGTGCTCGCGGCGATCGAGGCGGCCGGCCTGTGGCCCGCCAACGTCAACGGCGGCGGCCAGGTCGTCGCCGCCGGTGCGCAGGACGCGCTGGCCCGGTTCGCCGAGAACCCCCCGGCGCGCGCTCGCGTGGTCCCGCTGCAGGTGGCCGGCGCGTTCCACACCCCGTTCATGCAGCCCGCCCGGGACGCGTTCGCCGCCGTCGCCGCCGAGGCCGCCGCCGCGTCGCCCCGGGTGACGCTGCTCACCAACGCCGACGGCACCGCCTTCGGCCCGGACGCCGCCGGCGCGGACGTCGTGGCCCGCCTGGTCTCGCAGATCGCCCAGCCGGTGCGCTGGGACCTGTGCCAGGCGACCCTGGTCGAGCTCGGCGTGACCGGCCTCCTGGAGCTCGCCCCCGGTGGTGTGCTCAAGGGCCTGGCCCGGCGTAGCCTGCCCGGGGTGGAGACGGTCGCGATCACCTCGCCGGCCGACCTGCCCGCCGCCCGGGACCTCGTCGCCCGCCACACCGCGACCCCCGGCGCCGCGCCCACGACCGACGACTCCCGGGAGACCGCCCAGTGACCCGCCCCACCCTGACCCAGGCGACCGGCCCCGCCCACACGCGGATCCTCGGCCTGGGCGCCGCCCGCGGCGAGAACGTCGTCCCGAACGACGACCTGGTCGGCCCGATCGACTCGTCCGACGAGTGGATCCGCCAGCGCACCGGCATGGTGACCCGCGTCCGCGCGGGCGCCGACACCGACGTGCTCGACCTGGCCGAGAAGGCCGCCCGGGAGGCGATCGCGAACGCGGGCCTGACCGGCGCGGACATCGACGCGGTCATCCTGGCGACCGTCACCTACTTCCACCAGACGCCGTCGGGCGCCGCGATCCTCGCGGACCGGCTCGGCGCGACCCCGGCCGCCGCGTTCGACGTGTCGGCCGCCTGCGCGGGCTACTGCTACGGCATCGGCCAGGCGGACGCCCTGGTCCGCGCCGGCACCGCCCGCAACGTGCTGGTCATCGGCGCGGAGAAGATGAGCGAGTTCGTCGACCCGACGGACCGGTCCATCTCCTTCCTGCTCGGCGACGGCGCGGGCGCGGTCGTCATCGGCCCGTCCGACTTCCCCGGCATCGGCCCGACCGTGTGGGGCTCCGACGGCTCGCAGTCGCAGGCCATCCGGCAGACGCACTCGTGGCTCGACACCCGGGACAACGGCGCCGGCTGGCCGACGCTGCGCCAGGAGGGCCCGAGCGTGTTCAAGTGGGCCGTCTGGCAGATGGCCCCGGTCGCCGAGAAGGCCCTGGCCGCCGCGGGCGTGACCGCCGACCAGATCGACGCGTTCATCCCGCACCAGGCGAACATGCGGATCATCGACCAGATGATCAAGCAGCTGAAGCTGCCCGACACCGTCGCGGTCGGCCGGGACATCGCCGACACCGGCAACACGTCGGCGGCCTCCATCCCGCTGGCCACCGAGCGCCTCATCCGCGAGGGCCAGGCGAAGAGCGGCGACCTCGCGCTCCAGATCGGCTTCGGCGCGGGCCTCGTCTACGCCGCCCAGGTGGTCGTGCTGCCCTGACGGGCCGCGCGACCGCAGTACCGTTCATCGACCGCACGACCGTCGCCGCACCTCACGGTGGGGCGCAGCACACAACCAAGGAGACACCGATGGCGCACAGCGAGCAGGAGATCCTGGCCGGCCTGGCCGAGATCGTCAGCGAGGAGACCGGCCTGCCGACCGACTCGGTCCTGCCCGAGAAGTCGTTCACGGACGACCTCGACATCGACTCCCTGTCGATGATGACGATCGTGACCCTGGCCGAGGAGAAGTTCGAGGTCCGCATCCCGGACGACGAGGTCAAGAACCTCGCGACCGTCGGCGACGCGGTGTCGTTCATCTCGAACGCCCAGGCCTGAGCCGCCCGACCGGGGTCCGCGCCGCGCCGCCGCCTCGCGCGGCGTCGACGGGAGCCGAGCGCTCCCGCGGCGCGGACCCCGGTCGCGTCCCGGCACCGTCCGGGACACCCCTGAACCAGCCGCACGCACCCGAGCCACCCAGGAGCACCTCATGAGCTCACCCCGCGACACCGGTCGCTCCGCTCCCGCTGCCGCGGGGGCCCCGAGCAGCACGCGAGTCGTCGTCACCGGCCTCGGCGCCACGACCCCGCTCGGCGGGGACGTCCCCACCACCTGGCAGGCCGCCCTGGCCGGAACCTCGGGCGCGCGCACGCTGGACAACGACTGGGCGTCGACGTACGGCCTCCCGGTCGACTTCGCCGCCACCCTCGCGGTCCGGCCGGAGGAGGTCCTCCCCCGGCCCGAGATGAAGAAGATGGACCCCTCGGCGCAGTACGCGATCATCGCGTCGCGCGAGGCGTGGTCCGACGCCGGCTCCCCCGAGGTCGACCCCGACCGGCTCGGTGTCGTCGTGTCGTCCGGCATCGGCGGCATCTGGACGACCCTGGACGCCTGGGACACCCTGCGCGAGAAGGGCGCCCGCCGCGTCCTGCCGATGACCGTCCCGATGCTCATGCCGAACTCGCCGTCCGCGTACGTCGAGCTCGAGTTCGGCGCCCGCGCCGGGGCGCACGCCCTGGTGTCGGCCTGCGCGTCGGGCGCCGAGGCGATCGGCTACGCCGTCGACATGATCCGCAGCGGCCGCGCCGACATCGTGATCGCCGGCGGCACCGAGGCCACGATCCACCCCATGCCGATGGCCGCGTTCGCCGCGTCCCGCACGCTCTCCACCCGGTCCGACGACCCGGCGCGCGCCTCGCGCCCGTACGACGTCGACCGCGACGGCTTCGTCATCGGCGAGGGCTCCGGCATCGTCGTCGTCGAGTCCGAGGAGCACGCCCGCGCCCGCGGCGCGAAGGTGTACGCGGAGATCGCCGGCGTCGGCCTGTCGTCGGACGGCTACCACATCACCTCCCCCGAGCCGACCGGCCGCGGCCAGATCGCCGCGATGCGGATGGCCATGAAGGACGCCGGCATCGGCACCGCCGACGTGCGGCACGTGAACGCGCACGCCACCTCGACCGTCGTCGGCGACCTCATCGAGGCCCGCGGCGTCCGCGAGACCCTCGGCTCCGACGCCGACCAGGTCGCGCTGTCCGCCACCAAGTCGATGACCGGCCACCTGCTGGGCGGCGCCGGGGCGCTCGAGACCGTGTTCTCGGTGCTCGCGGTGCACCACCGGCAGGCCCCGCCGACGATCAACGTCGAGAAGCCGGACCCGGAGCTCGTGCTCGACCTGGTCCGCGACACCCCGCGGCCGCTGCCCGAGGGCGACATCGCGGTGGTCAACAACTCGTTCGGCTTCGGCGGCCACAACGTGGCCCTGGTGGTCACGAACGCCTGACCCCGGGGGCCCTCGGCCCTCGCGGACGTCTCGAGTGGCGCTTCCTGCCCGACACGCCGGCGCGTGTCGGGCAGGACGCTCCACTCGTCTCCACCCGACCGCCACCCGCGACCTCACATCCCGTCGCCCTGCGTCGTCATCCCGGCGACCGGACAGGAAGAGGGGTCGCAGCCGTGAAGCACATCGTCGTCGTGGGTGGCGGGTACGCCGGGTTCTCCGCCGCGTGGGGGCTCGAGAAGAGGCTCCGGCGCGGCGAGGCGCGGGTCACCGTGATCGACCCGCGCCCCTACATGACCTACCAGCCGTTCCTCCCCGAGGTGGCCTCGGGCTCCGTCGAGGCCCGGCACGCCACCGTGCCGCTGCGCCGGCACCTGCGCCGGACCCGCGTGGTGGCCGGGGCGGTGACCCGGATCGACCACGCGGCCCGGACGGTGACGGTGGCGCCGCGGGACGGCCGCCCCTTCGACCTGGCCTACGACGTGGTCGTCGTGACCGCGGGCGCCGTCACCCGCACGCTGCCGATCCCCGGACTGGTCGACACCGCGATCGGGCTGAAGCAGGTCGAGGAGGCGGTGGCCGTGCGCGACCACGTGCTCACCGCGTTCGACCGGGCGGCGGTCCTGCCCCCGGGTCCCGAGCGGCGCCGGCTGCTGACCTTCACGTTCGTCGGCGGCGGCTTCTCCGGCGTCGAGGCGTTCGGCGAGACGCTGTCACTGGCGACCTCGCTGCTGGCCTCGTACCCGGAGCTCGGGCCGGACGACGTCGCGTTCCACCTCGTCGAGGCCCGCGACCGGATCCTGCCCGAGGTCACCGACCGCCCCGGGGCGTGGGTCGTGCGGCACCTGCGCGGGCGCGGCGCCCGGGTGCACCTCGGCGCGCAGCTGCGGTCCGCCGTGGGCGGCCACGTGGTGCTGTCGACCGGCGAGGAGTTCGACACCGGCCTGGTCGTCTGGACGGCGGGCAACGCGGCGAACCCGGTCGTGAGCCGGCACACCGACCTGCCCGTCACCGCGCGCGGCCTGGTGCGGGTGCGGGCCGACCTGCGCGTCGAGGACGAGGACGGCGCCGTGGTCCCGGACGCGTGGGCCGCGGGCGACGACGCGGCGGTCCCGGACCTGGCGGGGGCGCCCGGGGCGCTGACCGTCCCGAACGCGCAGCACGCCGTCCGGCAGGGCCGGCTGCTCGCCGCGAACCTCGTGGCGACGCTGCGCGGCCGGCGCCCCCGGGACTACGTGCACCACAGCCTCGGCGTCGTCGCCACGCTGGGCCGGCACCAGGGCGTGTTCCAGTACCGCCGGCTGGTGCTGACCGGCCTGCCGGCGTGGCTCGCCCACCGCGGCTACCACGTGCTCGCCGTGCCGACCTGGGAGCGCAAGCTCCGCGTCCTGCTGGTCTGGCTGGGCGCCGCGCTCGGCGGCCGGGACATCGGCTCGCTCGGTGCCGTCGTCGACCCGCGGCGCGCGTTCGTCACCGGCGGCGACGTCCCGTCCGCGATCCCGCCCGTCGACGCGTCGGCGGCTCCGCGCGCGGCGGACCGTGCCACGATCACCGCAGCGTGACGGGCGACGGAGAGGACCCGCGGACATGAGCGAGCGCGCACCCGACGACGGGCCGCCGGTCGGGGTCGACGCCGTCCCGGACGACCTCCCCGACGTCCTCGCCGAGCGGCGCCGGCTGCTCGCGATCGGCTACCGGATGCTCGGCACGCTCGCCGAGGCGGAGGACGCCGTCCAGGAGACCTACGTCCGCTGGTACCGGATGACCGACGCGGAGCGCGCCGCCGTCCGGAACCCGCAGGGCTGGCTCACCCGGGTCGTGAGCCGGGTCTGCCTCGACGTGCTCGGCTCCGCCCGGGCCCGCCGGGAGCGGTACGTCGGCGAGTGGCTCCCCGAGCCGGTCCCGGCCGACCTGTTCTCCGGCGTCCCCGGCCGGCCCGCGGCGCCGGGCGCGGCCGACGGCGACCCGTTCGACCGGGTCTCGCTCGACGAGGAGGTGAGCACCGCGCTGCTGGTCGTGATGGAGGCCATGACGCCGGCGGAGCGCGTGGCGTTCGTGCTGCACGACGTGTTCGCCCTGCCGTTCGACGAGATCGCTGCGGTCGTCGGCCGCAGCCCGGCGGCCGTCCGGCAGCTCGCGACCTCCGCCCGGCGGCGGGTCCGGGCGCACGGCGAGCCCGGCCGCGGCACCCGCGAGCACGACGACGTGCTGGCGGCGTTCGCGGCCGCGGCCGCCGGCGGGGACCTCGCCGCGCTCACCGGGCTGCTCGACCCGTCGGTCACGCTGCGCGCGGACGGCGGCGGGGTCGTCAGCGCCGCGCGGCGGCCGGTGCTCGGCGTCGACCACGTCGCCCGGTTCCTGCTCGGCGTGTTCCGGAAGCGCCCGTCGGCGGTGCTGGCCGCCCGGCGCACCGGGGACGGGCTCGCGTTCGCCCTCGAGGACGGCGGGCAGGTCCAGGCGCTGGTCAACGCCCGGGTGCGCGACGGCCGGATCACGGACCTCTGGTTGCAGGTCAACCCGGCGAAGCTCACCACCTGGTCCGCCTGACCTCACACCGGCGGCCGCTGCGTCGTCATCCCCTCCGAGGCCGGCAGGGCGCCGGCCGGGAGGGATCACCATGCGGATGCTCGTCGCCGGGGGCACCGGCCACGTCGGGAGCCGGCTGACCGCCCGGCTGCGGGAGCTCGGGCACGACGTGGTCGTCGGGTCGCGGCGGGACGGGTTCGACCCGGTGACCGGCGCGGGCGTCGGGGACACCGTGCGGGGCGCCGACGTCGTCGTCGACGTGCTCAACTCCCCCGAGATGGCCGCCGCGGCCGCGACGGCGTTCTTCCGCGGGACCACCGAGCGCCTGCTCGCCGCGGAGCTCAGCACCGGCGTCCGGCACCACGTGCTGCTCTCCGTCGTCGGGGCCGACCGGGCCCTCGCGAACGGGTACTACGTGGGCAAGGTCGCGCAGGAGGACGCCGTGCGGGAGGGCGAGGTCCCGTTCACGATCGTGCGGGCCACCCAGTTCCACGACTTCGTCCCGACGATCGCGGACTGGCTGACCGTCGACGGGACCGTGCAGGCGACCGGCACGCTGCTGCAGCCGGTGGCGGTCGAGGACGTCGTCGACCTGCTGGCCGAGGTCGCGCAGGGCGCGCCGCTCCAGGACACGGTCGACCTCGCCGGCCCGGACCGCTACCGGCTCGACGACCTGCTGCGCGCCACGCTGGCCGACCGGTCGGACCCGCGCGAGGTGGTGACGGTCGACGGCGCGGCGCTCGGCGCCGAGTCGGCCGACGCGCTGGTCCCGCTCGGCGCGCACCGGCGGGGCGGGCGGCGCTACCCGGTCGCGGGGGTGCCGGTCGCGGGCGGGGCGGCCGGGACGGCTGCCTGAGTCCCGGGTCCTTGGGCCCGCGCACCCTCCCGGGTGGAGCGTTCTGCCCGACACGCGCCGGCGTGTCGGGCAGAACGCTCCACCCGTTTCCACTCCACGGGTCTCGCGACCCCGCTACGGTCCGCGGCATGGACGCGATCACCCGGCACGAGATCCACGAGGGCTGGGCGCACGCGGGGATGGTCGAGGCCGGCGGTCTCGTCTTCGTCTCCTACTGCGTCGGCAACACCACCGGCACGACCACCGAGCAGGTGCACGGCGCGCTCGACACCCTGGAGGCCCGGCTCGCGACGCTCGGCCTGACGCTCGCCGACGTGGTGCAGGTCGACGCGCTGTTCGCCGACATCTGGGAGATCCCGGCGATGGAGGCGGTGTTCCGCGAGCGGTTCGCCGGTGCCTACGCGGCGCGGAAGTCGATCCAGACCGCGTTCGCGCACGAGGGGCTGCGGTTCCAGCTCGACGCGGTGGCGCACCGCGGGCGCGCGGGCTGAGCCCGCGCTCCGTCCGCCTCAGTACCCGCTGAACGCGTCCGTCCGCACCCGCCGCGCCCCGGCCCGCCGCAGCAGCGCCCGCGTCCCGTCCACCATCGCCGGCGGTCCCGACACGTACGCGTCCCGCTGGTCCAGGTCCGGCACCGCCTCGGCCAGCACCTCCGCGCTGAGCCGCGCCTCGCCGAGGTGCACCGCGCCCGCCGGCAGGCTGTCCCGGTCCGGCGTCGGGGACAGCACCAGCACCCGCGCCCCGGCGGCCCGCGCCGCGTCGGCGTAGGCCAGGTCCGCGTGGTCGTTGACCCCGTGCACGAGCACCACGTCCCGGCGCTCCCCCGCGGCCGCCAGCGCCGCGAGCTGGGACGCGAACGGCGTGATCCCGATGCCGCCGGCGACCAGCAGCAGCGGCCGGGCCGGGTCGTCGGGCAGCACGAAGTCGCCGCCCAGGCCGGTCGCCCGGACCCGGGAGCCGACCGGCAGCGCGCCCAGCGCCCGCTTGAACGTGCTCGCCTTCTCGGGGACGGTCAGCGCGACCGTCAGCTCGTCCGCCGACGGCGCCGAGGACACGCTGAACACGCGGCGGGTGCCGCGGCTGTCGGGGCGGGCGTGCGGGACCGTGAGCTCGACGTACTGGCCGGGCCGGAACCGCACGGGGCGGTCGGCGCGGAACGCGAGCTCGACGGTGCGCGGCGTGAGCCGGGTCGACCGGGTCAGCGTGAGCCGGACCGCCTTGCGCTGCCCCCAGGCGAACCCGATGAGGTTGCCGACGACCAGCGCCGCCTCGGGCGTGCTGTACAGCGGGCCGACGTGGTACGACACGGCCATCAGCGCGCCGACGACGACCGCCTCGACCAGCTGCTGCCACCGGCGCGGCGGCAGGGTCAGCGGCTCGGTCAGCATGACGCCGCCGAGGAACAGGATCGGGTACGACACGAACGCCGTCTGCACGGCCGCCCACGGCGCGGACCCCTCGGCCACCAGCCGCACCGCGACCGCCAGCACCGCCACGGCCACGAAGGTGCCGACGAGCGCGTACCGCCGCGTCCGGACCACGATCACGAGCGTCAGCAGCGCCACCGGCACGAGCAGCCACCGGTCCGCCACCCACCAGGTCGTCGCGTCCCAGCCGGTGAGCCCGACGAGCAGCGCCCCGGCCGCCGCGGGGTTGAGCAGGTGCCGCCCGCGCCAGGCCAGGACGTACTTGGACGCGTTCGCGAGCAGCGCGGCCAGGGCCAGCGTGCCGAGGTACCGGGCGTCGAGCGTGGGCCAGAACAGGAAGAACAGGATCAGGCCGGTGATGATCGCCGACTCGGTGTGCGGGCGGGTGCGGAACGCCAGGGCCACGCCCCACGCGCTCGCCACGGACGCCGCCACGGCGACCGCCGCGCTGACCACCATCGCCCCGGGGTCGAGGAAGACCACGTCGGTCGCCGCCAGCACCAGCGCCACGACCGCCAGGGCGGACAGCCCCAGGGTCAGCAGCCGGTACATCGTGACGCGGCCCAGCCGCTCGTCCAGCCACGCGAACCGGAGCACGGTCACGCGAACACCTCCCCGTCGAGGCCGAGGGACCACCGCAGGCTCCCGTCGGCGCGCAGCACCACGTAGCGGACGCCGAACCGGGACGCGACGAGGTCCGGGTCGGCGAAGAACAGGGCGGTCGCGGCGACGTCCGCCGTCAGGGCCGAGCCGCCGACCGCCCAGGTGGCCAGCACGTCCGAGGTCGGCGCGCCGGTCCGGGCGTCGACGACGTGGTGCAGGCCCTCGCCCCAGGCGCGCCGGTTGGTCGCCGACCCGCACAGGGCGCCGTCGGCGAGCCGGAGCACGCCGACGGCCCGGCCGGTGTCCCGCGGGTCCTCGAGCGCGACGGTCAGCGGGCCGGACGCGGTGCCGAGGCCGGCGGCCCGCAGGTCCCCGCCCGCGTCCACCACGTGCTCCCCGACGCCGTGGGCCGCGAGCACGCCCGACACCAGGTCGACCAGGTAGCCCTTGCCGCCGGCGCCGACGTCGATGAGCGCGGGCACGTCGAGCGTGAGCGTCGCCTCGTCCCGCCGCGCCGCGGCCCGCCAGTCGGGGGCCGGGGCCGTCAGCAGGGCCCCCTCGGCGTCCCGGCGCGCGCGCAGCGTGTAGGCCGCGTCGTAGCCCAGCCCCTCCAGGGCGCGCCCGACCAGCGGGCTGACCGCACCGTCCGTGGCCCGCGCCGCCGCGTCGTAGGCGTCGAGCAGCGGCCCGGCGTCGTCGGGCAGCCGGTACGCGCCGGCCCCGCCGCGGGCGACCTCGGACACCCACGAGTCGGCGCGGAACCGGGACCAGTCGCGGTCGAACCGGTCGATCCGCTCCCGCACGGCGCGCAGGGCGGCGTGCGGCAGCGGCTCGGCGGTGTCGATCGTCCAGCGGGTGCCGATCGCGTCGAAGGCCTCGGTGGCCTCAGGCCGCGGCATCGGCCCGGATCTGGTCGAGCGCCGCGTTGAACCCGTCGCCGGTCAGCGACGAGCCGGAGACCTTGTCGACCGACAGCCCGGCCAGCTCCTGGCCCACGACCTCGTCCGCGATGCCCGAGGCGAACTCCTCCTGGAACCGCTCCGCGTTGCCGCCGCTCGCCTCCGGGGTGACGGTCACGTCGGTCACGACGCCGTCGGCCACGCCCAGCTCGACGGAGATCGACTCCTGACCGCCCGGGGTCGAGTACGAGCCCTCGGCCGTGTACGTGCCGTCGGCGAACCCGCCGGACGACGAGCCGGCGGTGCCGTCCGTGCCGGCACCGGCCGTCGCGTCGGCGGTGCTGCCGGAGCCGGCGTCGGACTGGGTGCTGCCGGACGACTGCGCGTCGTCCTCGGTGGCCGCGTCCGCGTCGCTGCAGGCGGCCAGCGCCACGAGGACGGACAGGCCGGACATCAGGCCGAGCGTGCGGCGTCGGGTGGTGTGCGCCATGGGTCGTCCTCCTCTGGCCCGGGTGCGGGCCCTTGGTTGAATCCGATCACATGATCTGGGACTTTCGACCCTAGGCAGGGTGCCTGGAGATTCTCTGGGAATCAGGCGTGTCCGGGCGTTGTGGCCGTACTGGTCACCGGCGGGCGTGCGCGCCGCGCCGGGCGCTCGCTACCGTCGACGGGTGCCGACGCTGACCATCGAGACGGGCGCCCACGCGCGCGTCACGGTGCGCGGGCCCGACGGCGCCTGGCACGCGCCCGAGGACGCCGTGCGGGACCGGACCGCGAGCGACCGCCCCGGCGTGCTGGGCATGGACCTCGACCCGACCGACGGCTCGGCGATCGACCCCGGCTACACCGCGCACTTCCTGACCGCCGGCACCGCCGAGGTGCCGGTGCCGCGCGGGGCGTGCGAGGTCGTCGTCGAGCGCGGGCCGGAGCACCGGCGGGTCGAGCGGGTGGTGGACGTCGGCCCGGGCGGCGCGCGGGTGGCGTGCGTGCCGGAGCGGTGGGCCGACCTGGCGGCCGAGGGCTGGTGGTCGGGCGACCTGCACGTGCACCGGCCGGTCGCCGAAGCCGCCGCGCTGCTGCGCGCCGAGGACCTGCACGTCGGGGCGTTCGTGACGCGGTGGAACGAGGGGGCGCCCGCGTCGGACGGCGCGGAGCCGACGGCGGCCGGCGGCCCGCGGGCCGCGCTCACCGTCGACGGCGACCGGCACGCCGTCGCCCCGGTCACCGAGGACGAGCGCGGCGGCGGCGCGGTCCTGCTGCACGGCGTCGACGTGCGCGACCTGCCCGGCACCGGCGCCGACGACTGGTGGTCCCCGCCCGCGCGCGCCCTGGTGGACGCCGCGCGGTCCGCCGGCGCGTTCGTCGACGCCGAGAAGCTGACCTGGTGGGACGCCCCGGTCCTGATGGCGACCGGCGCGCCCGACGCCGTCGGCGTGCTGAACAACCACTACCTGCCGGGCGGGATGCTGGCGAACGAGGCCTGGGGCCGCCCGCGCGACCGCGCGGCGCACCCGGGGCCGGAGGGCGCGAGCCGGTACCAGCTCGGCCTCTGGTACCGGTACCTGGGGCTCGGGCTGCGGCTGCCCGCGTCGGCGGGCTCGGCGTCCGGGGTGCTGCCGGCGCCGCCGGGGTACGACCGGGTGTACGTGCAGGCGCCGGGGCCGCTGACCGTCGACGGGTTCTACGGGGGACTGCGCGCCGGCCGGTCGGTCGTGACCAACGGGCCGCTGCTGGCGGTGACGGTCGGCGACGCAGGGCCCGGCGGCACCGTCCGCGCGGGGTGGCACCGGGTGCGGGCGGTCGCGCGCACCGCGCCGGACGCGGACGGCAGGGCGGCGCCGGCGCGGGTGGAGGTCGTCGTCGACGGCCGGGTGGTGGCGGGGGTCGACGGGCCGGTGCTCGACGCGCCCGTCGACCTGCGCGGCGCCGGCTGGGTGGCGGCACGCGCCCGGCAGCCCGACCCGCGCACGATCCGGCTCGCCCACACCAGCCCCGTGCACGTCGACGGGCCGCGGCCGGACGCGGCGGAGCACCGGGCGTTCTTCGCCCGCTGGGTGGCGGACCTCGCCGCCGCCGCCCGGTCTGAGCCGCGCCGGTTCCCGACGGCGGCCCGGCGCGACGAGGTCCTCGACCTCTACGACCGCGCGGCGCGCTTCTACCGCTGACGTGGGCGCGCCCCGGGCGCTCAGCCCACGCGGTGCAGCCAGCGCACGGGCGCGCCGGCCCCCGCGTACCGGAACGGCTCCAGCTCGTCGTCCCACGCCTGCCCGAGCGCCAGCGCCAGCTCCTCGCGGACGGCCCGCGCGTCGGCCAGCTCGAGGGCCGCGCGGATGCGGTCCTCGGGGACGACGACGTTGCCGTGCACGTCGGTCTGCGCGTGGAAGATGCCCAGCTCGGGGGTGTGGCTCCACCGAGCGCCGTCGCTGCCGTGGCTCGTGTCCTCGGTGACCTCGTAGCGCAGGTGGGTCCAGCCCCGCAGAGCCGACGCGAGGCGCGCGCCGGTGCCGGGGGTCCCCTGCCACGAGTGCTCGGCACGGAACATCCCCGGTGCGGCGGGCTGCTCCGTCCAGTCCATGGACAGGCGCAGGCCCAGCACGTTGCCCGCCGCCCACTCGAGGTGCGGGCAGAGCGCGCGCGGCGCGGAGTGCACGAAAAGAACACCGCGGGTGATCGCACCTGCCATGTCATCCCTCCCGGATCGGCTCGAGGTTCGCCTTCCCCAACGACCTCGTCCCTACCGGACACGTGACTCCACAGCCTGCACGCGCGGCGTGCTGGGGACAGCATGCCTGATGAGGGCCGGTGCGCACCAGCGCTCCGGCCCTCATCACCTGCTCGACGCCCGGTTCGTCCGGGTTCGGCGCCCCGTCAGAGGGTCTCGCGGATCGCCCGCATGGCCTTCTTGCGCACGGACCGGTCCAGCCGGTCGATGTACAGGTGGCCGTCCAGGTGGTCGACCTCGTGCTGCAGGCAGCGGGCCATGAGCTCGACGCCCTCGACGACGACCTCCTTGCCGTCCAGGTCCGTGCCGACGACCCGCGCGTACCAGGCGCGCCGCGTCGGGAACCACAGGTCGGGTACCGAGAGGCAGCCCTCGTCGCCGTCCTGGTAGTCCTCGGACAGCTCGACGATCGTCGGGTTCAGCACGTAGCCGAGCTCGTCGTCGATGTTCCAGGAGAACGCGCGCAGGCCGACGCCGATCTGGTTCGCGGCCAGCCCGGCGCGACCGTCGTGGTCGACCGTCTCGAGCAGGTCCTCGACCAGGCCCTTCACGCGGGCGTCGATCGTGGTCACCGGCTCGCACGGGGTGCGCAGCACCGGGTCGCCCACCACGCGGATCTCTCTCATCGCCATGCCCGCGATTCTTCCATGCCACGACCGGCATCCGCGGACCGGGCGCGCGGCGCCGGGACCGGCCTGGTCAGCGCGGCGCGGCGGCCCGCCAGAGGTGCATCGCCGCGTACGACCGCCAGGGCGACCACGCCGCGGCCCGGGCCGCGAGCTCCCGGTGCCCCGCCGGCCGCGGCAGCCCGGCGTCGAGCGCGCCCGCCGCCACTGCCCCGGCCACGAGCGCCACGTCGCCGGCGAGCCACGCGTCCGGGTCGCCGAGCACCCGCATCGCCACGTAGGCCGCGGTCCACGGCCCGACCCCGGGCAGCGCCACCAGACGCTCGCGCAGCGTCGCCGGGTCCGCGCCGACGTGCGCGGGCAGCGTCCCGTCGACCAGCGCCGCGGCGGCCGCCAGCACGGCCGCGACCTGGCGCGCGGGCAGCCGCAGCGGCCGCCCGGGATCGGGCTCCGCCCCCGGGACCGGCGCGGGGACCGCGGCGAGCACCTCCTTCGACGTCGGGAACAGCCGCTCCAGGCCGGGGATCGCCGACGCGTACGGCGCTCCCGCGACGGCGGCGAGCCGCCCGAGGTGCCCGCGCGCGGCCGCGACCGAGATCTGCTGACCGACGATCGCCCGCACGACGAGCTCGGCCGGGTCGACCGTGCCCGGCACCCGGATGCCCGGCGTCGCGGCGACGAGCGGGGCGAGCACCGGGTCGGCCGACAGCGCGGCGTCGACGGCCGTCGGGTCGGCGTCGAGGTCGAGCAGCCGGCGCACCCGGGCGACCGCGGTGCCGACGTCCGCCAGCGACGCCAGCTCCAGCCGCGCGGACAGCCGCCACCCGCCGCGGCGGTCGGGCGTCGCGACGACCTCGACCGCCCCGGGGCCGTGCGGCAGCGCGAGGGTGCGGGCGTACCGCAGCGGCCCCTCGTCCGGGAGGTCGGCCACCTCGACACCGGCGACGGCGCGCACCGCCAGGAAGCCGAGCACGCCCCGCGCGTCGTAGGGCTGCCGCACGGGCAGGGCGAGGTCGAGCCGGACCTGCGGGGCGACCGCCGACGACCCGGTGGGCCCGGACGCCGACCCGGCGGCCCCCGCCGCCGTGGCCCCGGCGCGCGGCACCCCGGCCCCGTCCGCCCGCCGCGCCCGCGCGCGCAGCTCGGTCGGCCGCACCGCGAACACCTCGCGGATCGTGTCGTTGAACTGCCGCACCGACCCGAACCCCGCGGCGAACGCCACGTCGGTCACCGGCAGCGCCGTCCCGACCAGCAGCGCCCGCGCCGTCTGCGCCCGCCGGGCCCGCGCGAGCGCCTGCGGCCCCGCCCCGAGCTCGGCGACCAGCATCCGGTGCACGTGCCGCGGGGTGTACCCGAGCTCGGCGGCGAGCGCCTCCACCCCGCCGCGGTCCAGCAGCCCGTCGCCGATCAGCCGCATCGCCCGCCCGACGGCGTCCCGCCGCAGGTCCCACTCGGGTGTGCCGGGCGTGGCCTCGGGGAGGCAGCGCTTGCACGCGCGGTAGCCGGCCTCGTGCGCCGCCGCGGACGTCCGGTAGAAGGTCACGTGCTCCCGCCGCGGGGTCCGGGCCGGGCAGGACGGGCGGCAGTAGATGCCGGTCGACGACACCGCGGTGACGAACTGCCCGTCGAACCGGGTGTCGCGGGCGTCGATCGCCCGGTACCGCTCCTCGAAGCCGGGGTCGCCGGGAGCGTGGCGCGCGTGCGCGGTCTCGGTCACGGCCGGTCCCCGGCCCCCGTCGACGCCGCGCCCGCGGCGACCAGCGCGTCGAGCTCCCGGTAGTCCACGCCGTCCTCGAGCACGCCGTAGGTGCCCGGCCCGGCCAGCTCGACGGCGGCCCGGCGCGCGACGGCGTAGGCCGCCTCCGCGACGGAGGACCCGAGGCTGACCCGGGCGACCCCGAGCCGGCCGAGCTCCGCGACCGGGGGCAGACCGGGCACGGCCATGACGTTGAGCGGCACCGGGACGGCCGCGGCGAGCTCCGCGATCGCCGCGGGGTCGGCGACCCCGGGGACGAAGACGCCGTCCGCCCCCGCCTCGACGTACCGGCGGGCCCGGGCCACGGCCTCGGCCACCCGGTCCTCCGGGGCGACCAGCCCGCGCAGGTAGACGTCGGTGCGGGCGTTGACGAACAGCGCGACGCCCGCCCGGTCCGCGGCGCCGCGGGCCGCCTCGATGCGGGCCGCGAGCTCCTCGGGCTCGCGCCCGCCGTCCTCGATGTTCATGCCGACCGCGCCGGCGTCGAGCAGCCCGGCGACGGTCGTCGCGACGTCGGCGGCGGCGGCCGCGAACCCGCCCTCCGCGTCCACCGTCACGGGCACCGCGACGGCGCCGGCGATGCGGGCGACGGCGGCCAGGAGCGCGTCCCGGTCGAGCCGGTCGCCGTCCGGCAGGCCCAGCGACCACGCGACCCCGGCGCTCGTCGTGGCGATCGCCGGGGCGCCCGCCGCCTCCACCACGCGGGCGCTGGCCACGTCCCAGGCGTTCGCGAGGGCGAGCGGCGCGGCCGGGTCGTGCAGCGCGCGCAGCCGGCGGGCCCGGGCGTCGAGGGCGGGCGCGGCGGGGTGCGGGGTGCTGGTCATGGACCCATCCCACCCCCGCGCGGGTCGGGAGTCCAGCGGCGATCGGACACGACCGTCGAGGGTCGGAGGGCGCCCGCCGGCCGCGGTGTGACGCGCGAGACCCCGGCTCGGCGTGACGGGATGGCCGGGTCGTCCTATCTTTGTACTGACCAGTCAGTGCGAAACGATCAGAGGCGACAGTGTCTTCGGAGCCCACCCCGACCCCCGAGGTCGAGCAGCAGCGCGTCGAGCACCAGCACGCGACGACCACCGACGTCGAGCACGCCCCCGACGTCGAGCAGGACCCCGACGCCGCGCCCACCCCGCCGGCCCCGGCCGTCCGCGCCCGCGGCCTCGTGCTCACCGGCACCCGCGGCCCCGTGTACGGCCCGGTCGACCTCGACCTGCCGACCCGCGTGCTCACGGTCGTCCAGGGCCCGCAGGGCGCCGGCCGGTCCAGCCTGCTGCTGACGCTCGCCGGCCGGATGGTCCCGGACCGCGGCTCCGAGCTGACGGTGCTCGGCGAGGACCTCCCGCGCCGCCGGGCCGTCGTGCAGCGCCGCGCCGCGGTGGCCGGCTTCGCCGGGGTCGACGAGCTCGACGACTCCGTGACGGTCGGCGACGTCACCCGCGAGCGGCTCGCCTGGCTGTCGCCCTGGTACCGCTGGACCGGCCGGGTCTCCCAGGAGCGGTTCGCCGCGCTGGCGGCGCCGGTGTTCGGCGAGCGCCCGCTCCCCCGCGTGCAGACCGTGATCTGGGACCTGGACGAGGTCGACGCGATGCTGCTGCGCGTCACCCTGGCCCTGGCGCAGCAGCCCGACCTGCTCGTCGTCGACGACGTCGACCAGGTGCACGACTCCGGCCGCCGCCAGACGGTGTGGACCCGGCTCGAGGCGCTCGCCGCCGCCGGCACCACCGTGATCGCGTCCGTCGCCTCGCTGGACGAGGTCGCCCGGATGCGCTGGTGGGCCGCCCCCGAGGTCGTGAACCTCGCCACCGGCCCGCACGCCGTGCCCGCCGCCTGACCCTCCCGCTCATCCTTCCCGAGGACCTCCCGATGCTCTCCTCCCTGTCGACCGGCACCGAGCTGCGCCGGTTCCGCCGCGGCCTGCTGCCGAAGCTCGCCGTCGTCGCGATGCTCGCCATCCCGCTGCTCTACGGCGCGCTCTACCTCTGGGCCTACTGGGACCCGACCGGCAACCTCGACCGGCTGCCGGTCGCGCTGGTCAACGCGGACGAGGGCGCGACCCGGGACGGCGAGCCGCTGCGCGCGGGCGACGACGTCGTCGACGAGCTGCTCGACTCCGACGCCCTCGACTGGCGGCAGGTCGACGCCGACCAGGCCGCCGCGGGCGTCAGCGACGGCACCTACTACTTCGCCGTCACGCTGCCCGCCGACTTCTCGACCGACATCGCGTCGATCGGCGGCGACACCCCGACCTCGGCGGAGATCGACGTCACCTACAACGACGCCAACTCCTACCTGGCCTCGACCCTGGGCCGCAGCGCGATGACCCAGATCCGCGCCGCGGTGTCCGCCACCATCGGCGAGCAGGCCGCCGACCAGGTGCTCGTCGGGCTCGGCTCGGCGCGCGACGGGTTCGCGCAGGCGTCCGACGGCGCCCTCACCCTCACCGCCGCGAGCGGCGACCTGTCGTCCGGGGCGCACCAGGTGGCCGACGGCGCGACCTCGGCCGCCGACGGCGCGGCCACGCTGGCCTCGGGCGCGTCCGACCTCGCGAGCGGGGCGGGCCGGCTCGACTCCGGCGCGTCGACGCTGGCGACCGGCGCGGGCACGCTGTCCTCGGGCGCGAGCACGGCGGCCTCGGGCGCGGCGGACCTGGCCGACGGCGCGCAGCGGCTGTCCGCCGGGGCGGCGGACGCGGCGGCGAAGTCCGGCCAGCTGGCCGCCGGCGCGCAGCAGCTGAGCGACGGCGTCGACCAGGCCGCCACCACCCTCGGCCGGCTCTCCGGCGCCAGCGCCGGGCTCGGGTCCGTCGCCACGGACCTGACCGCGCTCGCACGGGAGCAGGCCGCCGCCGGCGACACCGACGCGGCGCAGCGGATCCAGGCGCAGCTGCAGGCCATGCAGCAGACGCTCGCCGACCTGGGCCTGCCCACGACCGCCGACGGCCAGCAGCAGGCCGCGGCCGACCTCCAGGCGCTCGTCACCGGCGCCCACGACCTCCGGGACGGCTCCGCCGCGCTGTCGACCGGCCTCGGCACGCTCTCCACGTCGTCGGCGGAGCTCGCCTCCGGCGCCGGCACCCTGGCGTCCGGGACCGCGCAGGTCGCCGCCGGCGCGGCCGACCTCGCCGGCGGCGCGGGCACGCTCGCCTCCGGCGCCTCGGACCTGGACACCGGCGCGCACACCCTCGCGTCCGGCGCGGCCGACCTCGCGTCCGGCACCGGCACGCTCGCCTCCGGCGCGGCCCAGGTCGCCGACGGCTCCGACCAGCTCGGCGACGGCAGCCAGGAGCTCGCCGACAAGCTCGCCGACGGCGCCGCGCAGATCCCCGATGACTCCGACGCCACCCGGTCCGACCGCGCGAGCGCGCTCAGCACCCCGGTCGGGCTGTCGAGCACCGACGTCGCCGCGGCGGACGGCTACGGCGAGGGCTTCGCGCCGTTCTTCGTGCCGCTCGCCCTGTTCGTCGGCGGCCTGATCACCTGGCTGCTGCTCCGCCCGCTGCCGCCCCGCGGCCTCGCGACCCCGGCCCGCGGCTGGCGGATCGCGCTCGCCGGCTACCTGCCCGCGCTGGCGATCGGCGTCGGCCAGGTCGTGATCCTGCTGACCGTCGTGCACTTCGGCCTCGGGCTCGGCTGGTCGACCGCGCTCGGCACCGCTGCGTTCACCGTGCTCGTCGCGGGCGCGTTCCTCGCGGTGCAGCAGATGCTCATCGCGGTGCTCGGCGCCGCCGCGGGCAAGGTCGCGATCATCGCGCTGCTGATGCTCCAGCTCACGGCCGCCTCCGGCACCTACCCGGTCGAGACGACCCCCGGCTTCTTCCGGGCGCTGCACCCCGCGCTGCCGATGACCTACGCCGTCACCGGCCTGCGCGAGCTCACCACCGGCGGCACCGATGCGCGGCTGTGGACCTCGGTCGCGGCGCTGGCGGCGTTCCTGCTCGGCTCGCTCGCGATCACCTCGTGGCGCGCGGCCCGGCAGCGCACGTGGACGCTGTCCCGCCTGCACCCCTCCCTGTCGATCTGAGAGGCTGGGTGCCATGCCAGCCGCCGCCGACGCCGTCCCCGCGCCCTCCGGGGCCGTCGACTCCCCCGGCCCCGGCCGGCGCGACACCCGCCGCGCGATCATCACGGCCACCGTCGCGCTGATCGCCGACCGCGGGTTCTCCGCCACCTCCGTCGACGACATCGCCGACCGGGCCGGCGTCGCCAAGGGCAGCGTCTACTACAACTTCGGGTCCAAGGGCGCGCTGTTCGAGACCGTGCTCACCGAGGGCCAGCGGGCGCTCACCACCGCGCTGCGCGGCGCCGCCGAGGGGCGGGAGGGCCGCGACGCGGTCGGCGCGCTGGTGCACGAGCTGCTCGCGCAGATCCAGGGGCACCCCGACTTCGCCAAGGTCCTCGTGGCCGAGGTGTTCCGCACCGGGCGCGACTGGCAGGACTCCATCCGGCAGGTGCGCGACGAGTCGTTCGCGGTGTTCGCCGAGGTCGTCGAGGCGTCCTGGCCGCACCGCGACCCCTCGCTCACCGCCGCGGCGATGTTCGGGGCCACGCTGGTCGCCGGGCTGGAGTGGCTGGCGTTCCAGCCGGACCGGCCGGTGGCGGACGTCCGCCGCGCGGTCCTGGCGACGGTCCTCGACCCGCTCTGACGCGCAGGGCGCGGGCCCTCGCGCCCGGGATCGCGCGCCCGGGACGCGGAACGGGCCCCCGAGCGTCTGCTCGGGGGCCCGTTCGCGGTGCTGCGGGGTGCTGCGCCTCAGAGGCGGCCGGCCTGCTGCGGCACGCCGCCGAGCAGCTCCATGACCTCGGACTCGAGGAACCGGCGGTGGCCGCCGAGGGTGCGGACGGCGGAGAGCTTGCCGGCCTGGGCCCAGCGGGTGACCGTCTTGGGGTCGACCCGGAACATGACCGCGACCTCACCCGGGGTGAGCAGCGAGGCGGAGGCCTGCGTCGGGATCTGGGCCTCGAGGGGGTACGTCATGGTGACTCCTAGTCGGTTCGGTAGCCCGGCTGTCCCCATGGGACCCGTGGCTTTGCGTCCCCGCCTTGCAGCGGGTTTGCCGTTGTCGCTCAACGAGGAGAACTATACAGAAATCGGACAGAACGGCAAGTACCACCCGAGAGCGGACAGAACCGCAGGTCAGCGGTGTGCGCGTTCACATGGCGGACGAGCCGGGACCGCCCCGCGGTTACCAGCGCGGCCCCGACCCCGCCACCGGGGTCAGCCCACCGGGCATCGGGACCACCCGTCCGGGGGTCGTGCGACGCGACGGCGTCACCCGGACCGCGTAGCGGGCGGGCACCGCGGGCGCGACGACCGCCCGGGCGCGTCAGCCCGCCGGGCCGTCGCCGCCGCCCGTCGGGGCCTTGCCGCCGCCCGCCGGGTCGAAGCGGTAGCCCATGCCCGGCTCCGTCAGCAGGTACCGCGGCGCCGCCGGGTCCGGCTCGAGCTTCTTGCGCAGCTGGGACAGGTACAGCCGCAGGTACCCGGTGTCGGTGATGTGCTCCGAGCCCCAGATGTCGGACAGCAGCGTCTGCCGTGTGACCAGCCGCCCGGCGTTCCGGACCAGCACCTCGAGGATCCGCCACTCCGTCGGGGTCAGCCGCACCGCCTCCGGCGGGTTGCCGTCGCGGGTGACCGTGGTGGCGGTGAGGTCGACGGTCACGTCGCCGATCCGGACCAGCGGCTCGGCGTCGGTCCCGCCGGCGGCGCGCCGGGTCAGCGCGCGGATGCGGGCGAGCAGCTCGTCGACCCCGAACGGCTTGGTCACGTAGTCGTCGGCCCCGGCGTCCAGCGCCTCGACCTTGTCGGCGGAGCCGGTGCGCCCGGACAGCACGAGCACGGGCGCGGTGGTCCAGCCGCGCAGCCCCTGGATCAGCTCGACGCCGTCCAGGTGCGGCATGCCGAGGTCGACGAGGTACAGGTCGGGCTTGTGCTCGATCGCCTGGTTCAGCGCCGACACCCCGTCGGTGGCGACGAGGATCTCGTAGCCGCGGGCGCGCAGCGTGATCCGCAGGGCGCGCAGGATCTGCGGGTCGTCGTCCGCGATGAGGATCTTCACGCCGGGCGCTCCCCCGTGCCGGGCGCGGCGCCGGCCTGGCGCAGCGCGATCACCATGGTCAGCCCGCCGCCGGGGGTGTCCTCCGGCCCGAGCGTCCCGCCCATCCCCTCGGCGAACCCGCGCGACAGCGCCAGACCGAGCCCGAGCCCCGTCGCGTTGTCGGTGTCGCCGAGCCGCTGGAACGGCACGAACAGGTCCGCCCGCCGGTCGGCCGGGACGCCGGGGCCGTGGTCGACGACGCGGATCTCCACCCGGTCGGCGAACGCGCTGGTCTGCACCCGCACCGGCACCCCCGCCGGGGTGGCGTGCACCGCGTTGGCCAGCACGTTGACGATCACCCGGCGCAGCAGCGCCGGGTCGGCCTGCACGGGCGGCAGCGCGGGGTCGAGCTCCAGGTGCACGTCGTCGGGGCCGAGGCCCAGCTCGTCGAGCGCGGGCAGGATGACGTCGTCGACGTCGGTCGGCCGGACCGAGACGCCCAGCACGCCCGCCTGCAGCCGGCTGACGTCGAGCAGGTCCGTGACCAGGCCGGTCAGCGTGGCCAGGCTCTCGTCGGCGGTGGCGAGCAGCTCCTCGCGGTCGGCTGGCGACCAGTCGACGTCCCTCGACCGGAGGCTGCCGACCGCGGTGGTGGCGGCGGTCAGGGGGCGGCGCAGGTCGTGGCTGACCGCGGACAGCAGGGCGCTGCGCACCTGGTCGGTCTCGCGCAGCGGGCCGATGGCGTCGGCGGTGCGGCTGAGCCGCTGGTGGTCGAGCGCGGCCGCGACCTGGGCGACGACGACGCCGAGCAGCCGGTTGTCGGCGCCGTCCACGTCCGGCACGTCGGCGTCGACCCCGCGCGGGGTGCCGTCGCCCCGGTCGAGGTCCAGCACGGTGTGCTCGTCGACGGGGACGTGCGGCGAGCCGGGCCGGACCGTGCCGGACTCCGCGAGCACCTCGTCGCCGGAGCGCAGCCGCACGCCCGCCAGGCCGAAGGCCTCGCGCGCCCGCTCGATCAGCGCCCCCAGCGCGTCCTGGCCGCGCAGCACCCCGCCGGAGACCGTGGCGAGCAGCTCGGACTCCGCCCGGGCCCGGTGCGCGGCCCGGGTGCGCCGCGCGGCGAGGTCCACCACCGCGGCGACCAGCGCCCCGTTGACCACGTACAGCGCGAGCGCGAGGGCGTGCACGGGCTCGCTGACGGTGACGGCGTGCGTCGGCGCCACGAACAGGTAGTTCAGCGT
>NZ_DASQCJ010000219.1:0-45565 GCF_035634735.1 Cellulomonas sp. | reverse complement strand
GCGCCGCGAGATCGCCGCGATGGAGCCGGCCCGCGCCACCAAGCGGGCGTCCCGGAAGAAGAACGCGATCCCGTCGGTCGCGATCGCCGGGTACACCAACGCGGGCAAGTCCTCGCTGCTCAACCGGCTCACCGACGCCGGGGTGCTGGTGGAGAACGCCCTGTTCGCCACCCTGGACCCGACGGTCCGGCGCGCGCAGGCGGCCGACGGCCGCGTGTTCACGCTGGCCGACACGGTCGGCTTCGTGCGGAACCTGCCGCACCAGCTGGTCGAGGCGTTCCGGTCGACGCTCGAGGAGGTGGCGGACGCCGACCTGGTCCTGCACGTCGTCGACGCCTCGCACCCGGACCCGGAGGGTCAGATCGCGGCGGTCCGGCACGTGTTCGCCGACATCCCGGGCGCCATGGACGTGCCCGAGATCATCGTGCTCAACAAGGCCGACCTGGCCGAGCCCGAGGCGGTCGCGCGGCTGCGGTCGCGGGAGCACGGCGCCGTCGTGGTGTCCGCGCACACCGGCGAGGGCATCGAGCAGCTGCAGGCCGTGATCGCCGACCAGCTGCCGCGCCCCGGCGTGACCGTGGACCTGGTCATCCCGTACGACCGCGGGGACCTGGTGCACCGGGTACACGAGACCGGCGAGATCGACGCCGAGGAGCACACGCCGCAGGGCACCGCGCTCCGCGGCCGGGTCGACCAGGCGCTGGCCACCGAGCTCGCCGCCGCGGCGGTCGAGCGCGGCTGACGCGCACGGGCGTGGGGACCCTCCGCGTGCCGGAGGTGTCCCCGCGCCCGACTACCCTGTCCGGGTGCCTGATCCCGCCCCCGACGTCGACCACCTGCTCGACGTGGCGGTCGCGGCGCTCGGCGGCTCGCCCCGCGAGGGCCAGCGCCGGATGGCGAACCAGGTCGCGGAGGCCGTCGAGAAGGGCGAGCACCTGCTCGTCCAGGCCGGCACCGGCACCGGGAAGTCGCTCGGCTACCTCGTGCCCTCCGTGCGGCACGCCGTGGTCGCCGACGAGCGGGTCGTCGTGTCGACCGCGACCCTGGCGCTGCAGCGGCAGGTGATGACCCGCGACCTCCCGCTGGTCGCCGACGCCCTGGCCCCCGAGCTGCCCCGCACGCCCCGGATCGCGCTGCTCAAGGGCTGGCACAACTACGTCTGCGTGCACAAGACGTCGGGCGGCTACCCGCCGGACGACCAGGGCATGCTGTTCGACCTCGGCGACCGCGGCGCGGCCGAGCACCCGTCGACGACCGACCCCGCCGACGGCGAGGACGCGGGCAAGGAGTCGCTCGGCGCGCAGGTCGTCCGGCTGCGGGAGTGGGCCGACGCGACCGAGACCGGCGACCGCGACGACCTGGTGCCCGGCGTGACCGACCGCGCGTGGCGCCAGGTGTCCGTCACGTCGCTGGAGTGCCTGGGCCAGCGCTGCCCGCTGCTGGAGGAGTGCTTCCCCGAGCGGGCCCGCGCCGCCGCCCGCTCCGCCGACGTCGTGGTCACGAACCACGCGATGCTCGGCGTCGCCGCCTCGGGCTCGCCGCACGTGCTGCCCGAGCACCAGGTGCTGGTCGTCGACGAGGCGCACGAGCTCGCCGACCGGGTCACCGCGCAGTCCACCGCCGAGCTGTCGGTCGGCAGCATCGAGCACGCGGGCCGGATGGCGCGCCGGCACGGCGGCATCGCGACCACCGAGCTCGACTCCGCCGCGACCGCCCTCGGCGCGGCCCTGATCCACCTGCCCGAGGGCCGGTTCACCCAGGGGCTCCCGGAGGGCACCCGGCAGGCGGTCGCGATGGTCCGGGACGCGGCGCGCGGCCTGTTGTCGGCGCTGCGCCCGGAGAAGCCCGCGGCGGGGGAGGCGGCGCCGGCGGACAGCGGCCTGAAGATCGCGACGTCGTCCGTGCTCGCGCTGTTCGAGGTCGCCGAGCGGATGGCCGCCGAGGCCGACGACCAGAAGTACACGGTGCTGTGGTGCTCGCGCGCCGAGCGCGACGGCGCGACCCGGCTCTACGCCGCCCCGCTGGCGGTGAACGGGCTCATCCGCACGCACCTGCTGTCCGGGCGCGCCTCGGTGCTCACCTCGGCCACGCTGAGCCTCGGCGGCGAGTTCCGGTCGATGGCCCGCAGCATCGGCCTGGAGGGCGCGGGCGAGGCCGCGGCGGCGACGGCCACGGCCGCGACGGTCGCGGTGTCGGCGCCGGGCGGGAGCGAGGGGACCCAGCTCGACCTGCCGAAGCCGGCCCCCGCGGCGCAGGCGCCCGCGTCGCTGCCGTGGCACGGCGTCGACGTCGGCAGCCCGTTCGACTACCCCAAGCAGGGCATCCTCTACATCGCGCGACGCCTGCCGCCGCCCGGGCGCGAGCCCGCCACCGACGCCCAGCTCGACGAGATCGAGGCGCTCATCACCGCCGCCGGCGGCCGGACGCTGGGGCTGTTCTCCTCCCGGCGCGCCGCCGTCGCGGTCGGGGAGGCGATGCGCGAGCGGCTCGACGTGCCGGTGCTCGTCCAGGGCGAGGACCAGCTCCCCACGCTGGTGAAGCAGTTCGCCGCCGACGAGCCGACCTGCCTGTTCGGCACCCTGTCGCTCTGGCAGGGCGTGGACGTCCCGGGCCGGTCGAACCAGCTGGTCATCATCGACCGCATCCCGTTCCCGCGGCCCGACGACCCGGTGAAGTCGGCCCGGTCGGAGGCGGTGGCCGCGTCCGGCGGCAACGGGTTCATGTCCGTGTCGGCGACGCACGCCGCGCTGCTGCTCGCGCAGGGCGCCGGGCGGCTGATCCGGTCGACGGGGGACCGCGGCGTCGTGGCGGTGCTCGACCCGCGGCTGTCGACGGCCCGGTACGGGGAGTTCCTCACCCGGTCCCTGCCGGCGTTCTGGCGCACGACGGACCGCGAGGTGGCCCTCGGCGCGCTGCGCCGGCTGGCGGTCCCGCCGGAGGCGACCGCGCCCACCGCCTGACCAGCGCGTCCGCCCCCGCGCGACGCGCCCGGGAGCCGCGCCCGGGGCGCGCCGGAGCGGGTCGGCCCGCTAGCCTCGTGACCAGCGCGCCGGCCGGCGCGCGGGCACGGGCAGGACGTACGGGAGGACCGCCGTGAGCGAGCAGATCGACGACGTCGAGGGTGACGAGCTGGGTCTGGTGGGCACGCCCCTGCCGCCCCGCCGCACCACCAAGCTGGCGGTCGTCGGCGCGGGCGCGGTCGGGTCGACCATGGCCTACGCGGCGCTCATGCGGGGCGCGGCCCGCAGCGTCGTGCTCTACGACATCAACAAGGCGAAGGTCGAGGCCGAGGCGCTGGACCTCGGGCACGGCATCCAGTTCATGCCGATGGCCGAGGTCATCGGCTCGGACGACATCGCCGCGTGCGCGGACGCCGACGTGGTCATGATCACCGCGGGCGCGAAGCAGAAGCCCGGGCAGACCCGGATCGACCTGGCCGAGGCGACCATCGCCCTGGTCAAGAAGATCCTGCCCTCGCTCGTCGAGGTCGCGCCCAACGCCGTGTACGTGATGGTCACCAACCCGGTCGACATCGTCACCTACGCCGCGCTCAAGTTCTCCGGCCTGCCGCCGACGCAGCTGTTCGGCTCCGGCACCGTGCTCGACTCGTCGCGGCTGCGGTACCTCATCGCGCAGTACACCGGGGTCGCGGTGCAGAACGTGCACGCGTACATCGCCGGCGAGCACGGCGACACCGAGCTGCCGCTGTGGTCCTCGGCCACCATCGGCGGCGTGCCGATCCTCGACTGGAACGCCATCGAGGGCCACGTCCCGCTCACCCACGAGGTCCGGGAGTCGATCGCCCGCGAGGTCGTCGACTCGGCGTACCGGATCATCGCCGGCAAGGGCGCGACGAACTACGCGGTGGCGCTCGCGGGCTCGCGGATCATCGAGGCCATCGTCAAGGACGAGCGGCGCATCCTGCCGGTGTCCTCGTTGCTCGACGGCTACCACGGCATCAGCGACGTGTGCCTGTCGGTGCCGTCGATCGTCGGGCGCTCCGGCGTCGGCGAGCGGCTGCAGGTGCCGATGTCGACCGACGAGCTCGCGGGCCTGCGCCGCTCGGGCGAGCAGCTGCGCGCGGTCGCCCGCCGGTTCGGGCTGTAGCGGCGGTCGCGCGGCGTCACGTCGGGGCGGCCTCCGGCGCCGGTCGCGGCTCCCGGTCCGGGCCGCGGCCGGGCAGCAGGGCGACCACCACGAGGGCGGCCGCGCCGACGGCGAGGACGGTGGCGGGCGTCCCGGTGACGGCGCGCCCCAGCCCGGGGACCGACGCCGCCGCGCGCAGCACGGTGTCGCCGAGCGGGTAGGCGGCGGCGTCGTCGGTCGCGTTGGCGTCGCCCCGGAGCGTCGCCCGCGTCCCGTCGTCGTCGTGGGCGAGCCCGGTCACCCGGTGCGTCACGCGCGCGTCGGTGCCGGGCACGGGCACCGTGACGACGTCCCCGACCCGGACCTCCCCCGCGGGGACGGGCCGGACGAGCACGAGGGTGCCCGCCGGCATCGCCGGCGCCATCGAGCCGGACACGAGCACGACGGGGCGCCAGCCCGCCAGCAGCAGGGCGACGGCCGCCAGCGCGCAGGCGACCCCCGCGGCGGCCGCCGCGTCCAGCACGACCCGGGCGGTCGCGTGCACGAGGCGGGACCGCCCGGTGCGCCGCGCCCGGCCCGAGACGTGCCGCGCCGCCGGGACCGCGGGCGCCCGGCGTCGCGCGGTCAGGGCCACCGGGACAGCGGGATCACGAGGGCGAACGTGTTCCGGGGGTCCGTCGTGCCGTCGCCGAGCTGGCCGAGGTGGTTGCGGCCGGTCGCGGCGTACTGCCCGCTGGTCGACTCGAACAGCGCGTGCGCGCCGCCCGCCGCCACGCGCAGCGGCGTGGACCCCGCCGGCACGCCCACCATCCGCGGGGTGGCGACGGGCGACGTCTCGGCGGTGCCGAGGCCGAGCTGCCCGTAGGTGTTGTCGCCCCAGGCGTACAGCGCCCGCCCGCCGGACGGCAGCCCGCGCCAGGCCCAGGACGACGACGCGCTGCCGGCGAGGGCGGGGCTGGACACGGCGATGCCGTCCGCCGGCGGGATCGCGTCGACCTCCGTGGCCACCGTCCCCTCGGTCTGGAACACCCGGCCCTCCGCCGTGCGGACGAGCGTCGTGTCGCGCCCGGCCACGACCTCCACCGGCGTGCCGACGACGCCGGCGACGAGCGTGCCCGCCGAGTTGCCCAGGGGGGCGGTGCCCCAGACCACGACCTCGCCGTCCGCGATCGCGGCGGCGTGGAACCGGCCCGCCGACGCGTCCACGACCACGCGGTCCTGCAGGGCCTGCGCGGTGACCGGCTGCGGGGGCTCGTTGGCCCCGCCGGGCCCGACCGGTCGCCCGAGGCGGTTGTCGACGACGCCCCAGGAGAACAGCCGTCCGTTCGCGGTCAGCGCGAGGTAGAAGTACGCGCCGGCCTCCACCCGGACCACGGGGTCCGCCGGGTCGTCCAGCTCGGTGACCCGGTGCGGGGTGGGCGTGTTGTTCGCCCACGTGCCGCCCACGCCGTCGCTGCTGCCGCCCCAGGTGTAGACGCCGCCGTCGGCGGTGAGCGCGATGGTGGCGTCCGCGCCGGCGCACGCGTCGACCACCCGCCGGCCGTCGGGCAGCCGGACCCGCGCGGGGTGGTGCTGGCCGGGCCCGTCGCCGGGCTCGGCGGTGCCGTTCCCGAGCTGCCCCTCCCGGTTGCGGCCCCAGGCGTACAGCTCGCCGTCGTCCGTCCAGCCGATCGAGTGCGCGTCGCCCGCCTCGACCCCGCCGGTGAACAGCAGCGGCGCGTCGTCGGCCGTGGCGAGGTCGGCGGCGACGGCGCCCGCGTCCTCGAACCGGGCGGTCGACGGCGCGACGGCGGCGAGGACGACGAGCACGGTCCCCGCGGCGGCCGCGGCGAGGGACCGGCGGCGGGCGGTCGGGGTGGCCGGAACGGTCGGCGTGGTCACGACGACGCCCCGGAGGGGTGCGCGGTGGTGCGCCGGCGGCGCAGCAGGGCGACGCCCGCGGAGACGAGCAGGACCACGGTGAGCAGGAGGGAGCCGGCCTGCGCGCCGGTGAGCGCGAGGTCGTCGGCGGCCGGGGGCGCGGCCTGCGCGCCGCCGTCTCCGCCACCGACGCCGCCCGGACCGGGGACGTCCGGGGTGCCGCCCCCCGGCCCGCCCGGGCTCCCGGGACCGGGGTCGGGGTCGACGACGCCCGGCCCCGGGCACGTCCCGCCGGGCAGCTCCGTCGCGGTCACGGTGACCACCGAGCGTCCCGCCAGCCCCTGGTACTCGTTCCCCGCGTCCTCCGGCAGGGCCACCCGGAGCGCGAGGTCGGCCCGCTCGTCCGCCCCGACCACGGGGGCGCCGTCGCAGGACGGCCCCGTGGTCGTCCAGGCGGTGGCGAGGGTGAGCGGGGCGTCGCCGGCGAACAGCGCGCCCTCCTCGGTGCGCGTCACGGTGACGAGCACGGGCACGCCCGAGCCGTTCGTGACCGTGACGTCGTGCGCGACGACGGCGCCGGGCGCGAGGTCGGTGATGTCGAGGGTCGCCGGGGTGACCTCGACGGTCCCGCCCCCGGCGCCCGGCGCCGCGGGGGTCACGGCGTCTGGGTGGCGGTGAAGGTGAACTCGACGTCGATCGCCTGGCCCGCCGCGTCGACGCTCGCGCCCGTCGGGAGCGTGGCCTCGAACACCAGCCGGACGGCGCCGGAGGTCTGCGACCCCCCGGAACCGAGGTCGATGCCGGCGAGCGTCGCGTCCGCGAGCGGTCCGGTGTAGAGCGCCGTCGCGGGCGCCGCGGCGTCGCGGACGGTGAGCTGGAGCACCTGCTCGAGCGGCGCGGTGGCCGCGGGGTCGGCGTTCGCGGCCGTCGTCGTCATCGCGAGCGTGGCCGGCACCGAGCCGGAGTTGTACACGTCCAGCTCGTACCGGGCGGTGACGCCGGGGGACATGTCCTGCGCGTCGGAGAACGTCACGGGGTAGGCCTGCGGGGCGCCGTCCACGCCGCCGTCGAACTTGAGGTCGACCGAGCCGGACGTGAAGGAGGCCTCGACCTGCCCGCTGTCGGTGAACAGCGCGAACGACCCCGCGACGGCGGTGGCGAGCACGACGCCGGCCGCGGCCAGCACCCGTCCCCGGGCGGTGATCCCGCGGCGTCGGTCGGCGGGGCGGCGGGCGTCGGCGGGGGGCGTGGTCGTCATGGCGGGTCCTCCGGGGGTGCATCGGCCGTGGCGCGCCGCGCGGGCCGCGTCGCGGGGCGTCGGGCGCCCGGCCGGGCCGCGGGTCGCGGCCTCCACCAGGCAAGCAGCGACCGCGCGCCACTCATCAGGAGCGCCGGCGCGCGCACGGGCGTTGAGTGCCCGATTGCGTGCGCCGGGCCGCGGAACTGCGTGGCGCGCGAGCCGGCACGGACGTCGCCCGGCCCGCGCGCACGACGGCCCCGGCGCCGCAGGCACGCGGATCCGGGGCCGCACGCACGACGGCCCCGGCGCCGCCGAGGGGCGGGCCGGGGCCGTGCGCGGGGGTCAGAGCGAGCGCAGCACCGAGACGACCCGCCCGAGCACCTGCGCGTGGTCGCCGTCGATCGGCGAGTAGGCGGGGTTCTGCGGCAGCAGCCAGACGTGGCCGTCCGCGCGCTTGAGGGTCTTGACGGTGGCCTCGCCGTCGAGCATCGCGGCGACGATCTCGCCGTTCTCGGCCACGGGCTGCCGGCGGACCACGACCCAGTCGCCGTCGCAGATCGCGGGTCGATCATCGAGTCGCCGACGACCTTGAGCAGGAACAGCTCGCCCGCGCCCACGAGCTGGCGGGGGAGCGGGAACACGTCCTCGACGAGCTGCTCCGCGAGGATCGGGCCGCCGGCGGCGATGCGGCCGACGACGGGCACGTACGCCGCCTCGGGCGCGCCCTCGCGGGCGGCGGAGTCCGCGTCGCCGATGCCGGCGACCCCGGGCAGCGGCGCGACCCCGCGGGAGTCGTCGGGCTGGACGACCTCGATCGCGCGCGGGCGGTTGGGGTCGCGGCGCAGGTAGCCCTTGCGCTCGAGCGCGGTGAGCTGGTGCTTGACGCTCGACGGGCTGGTGAGGCCGACGGCGTCGCCGATCTCGCGCATGCTCGGCGGGTAGCCGCGCGACTCCACCGACGCGCGCACGGTCTCGAGGACCAGCCGCTGGCGCGGCGTGAGCCCGTCGCCGTCCCCGAGCTCGGCCACGGCCGCCTCGCCGAGGCCCGCCGCGGTGCCCGTCCCGTCGCTCGCCATGTCCCCGCTCCCGTCCCGTCCGCCCTGGTCAGGCCGCCCGCCGGTGGGTCCGGGGCGGTCCGTCGGGCGGGCGTGTCAGTGCCTCGTGGTGCGCTGTACCCGACGTCACCGAGCGTAGGGGGACGGACGGACGGGATCAAACACCTGTTCGATCGTGTCTCGACATCGTCGGTGGGTTGTGGTTCGATCGTACAAGCGTTCGAACGAACAGGTGTTCGACTCGGGTCGCCCGGCGGCCCAGGAGGGAAGTGGTGGGGATGAGCGCGATCGCAGCACACCCGGGGATCGCCCGTCCGGCGCGCCGGCAGGTGCCCGCCCGGCGCGACGGGGATGCGCGCCGGCCGGTCGCCGCGGGTGGCGAGGGCCGCCTCCACCTGACCCGGCGCGGTCGCGTCGTCGTCGCCCTCCTGGGCCTGGCGGTCGTCCTGGGCGGCCTGATGGGCGGGCGCGCTGTCGCCGACGGCCCCGAGCAGGCCACCGAGGTCGTCACGCACGCGGTGCAGTCGGGGGAGACCCTGTGGCAGATCGCCGCGAGCGTCGCCGGCCCCGGCGAGGACGTGCGCGACGTGGTGCTGAGCCTGCAGCAGCTCAACGGCCTCGCGGACGCGTCGCTCCAGGCCGGCCAGGTGCTGCTGCTCCCGGCCGGCTCCTGACGCCACGCCGGGGCGCAGTCGGCCCGGTGTCGTCGCCCGCCGAACGCGCTGGTCACGCCGCCGCGCAGGTCTCGAACGGATTACGGCACTCGGTGCTTGCGTAATTGGCCGGCGCGCCTCTACTGTGGTGCCACCTCGAACGGCTGGCTGGGGGGCTCGCCGCGAGGGACGCATCGTCGTCGTGGCCCACGGGCCGGGCGCAGACGCGTGCAGCAACCGTCCGGACGAGGCGAGTCGTCCGGACGAGACGGGACGGGGGCGTCCCCACGAGGGTGGCCGCAGCAGCGGCCACCCTCGTCGTCTGTCCGGGCACCGCGTGGCGGGGCCCTGACCTGCGCCTTCACCCGCGCGCGGATCCGCCTTGCACCGCCCGCTCCCCGGGCCCTACCGTGTCCCGGTCGTCCGGGCGGGCGCGCGGTGCTGCCGTCGCCGGCCCGCGGCGTGCACCACATCCCGGAGGAGGCGTCCATGCACTGCCCGTTCTGCCGTCACGCCGACTCCCGCGTCGTCGACTCCCGCACGTCCGACGACGGGCTGTCGATCCGCCGCCGGCGCCAGTGCCCGCAGTGCAACCGCCGGTTCACCACGATCGAGACGGCGAGCCTGTCGGTGGTGAAGCGGTCCGGCGCCACCGAGCCGTTCAGCCGGGAGAAGATCGTCAACGGCGTCCGCAAGGCCTGCCAGGGCCGCCCGGTCAGCGACGACGACCTCGCGGTGCTCGCCCAGCGCGTGGAGGAGAACCTGCGCGCCAGCGGCAGCGCCGAGCTCGACGCCTACGAGATCGGCCTCGCGATCCTCGGGCCGCTGCGTGACCTGGACGAGGTGGCCTACCTGCGGTTCGCCAGCGTCTACCAGGCGTTCAACAGCCTCGAGGACTTCGAGGCGGCGATCACCGTGCTGCGCGCCGAGAACGAGGCGGCCGACGCCGCCCGCGCCGCGGCGCCGGACGCCGCCGCCGAGGACGCCCCGACCGCCTGAGCACCCCCGCACCGGCCGCGGGCGTACTACCGTCGGTCACGTGATCCCTGCTGACCTCGCGCTCCTGCACGCCCCCGGAACCCCCGCGGTCGCCCCCGACGGCTCGTTCGCCGTCGTCGCCCGCACCGCCCCGGACCTCGAGTCCGACGAGTACACCGGCCAGCTCTGGCGGGTGGCCACCGACGGCGCGACGCCGCCGCAGCGCCTCACCCGCGGCCACCGCGACGCGGACCCGCAGGTCTCGCCGGACGGCCGCTGGGTCGCGTTCCTCCGCGCCGAGCCGAAGGGCCGCCCGCAGCTGTTCCTGGTCGAGGCCGCCGGCGGCGAGCCCGTCCGGCTGACCGACGCGCCGCTGGGCGTCCAGGCCGCCCGGTTCTCCCCGGACGGCGCGGCGCTCGCGTTCGTCGCCCGCGTGCCGGAGGAGGGTCGGTACGGCGACGGCGACTCCGGCGCGGAGCGCCCCCGGCACATCACCGAGCTGCCCTACCGCAACGACGGCGTCGGCTTCACGCGCGACAAGCGCCGCCAGCTGTTCGTCGTCGACGTGCCGGCCGACCCCGACGCGCGGGCCGCCCTGCCCGCCGGCGAGGACGACGCGCCCGCCGCCCGCCAGGTCACCTCCGGCGACACGGACGTCGAGCAGGTCGCCTGGCTCCCCGGCGGCCGGTACGTCGTCGCCGTCGCCGCCCGGCACGCCGGCAAGGACCAGGACCTGCGGTCCGACGCGGTCGTCGTGGACACCGCGCCCGACGCGGACGGCGCGCTCGTCCCGCTCACCGACGCGGACGCCGGCAGCACGCTGGCCGTCGCCGCGGTGCAGCCGTCGGCCGACGGCGCCGCGCTGTGGCTGCTCGCGCAGGACATGGGCCCGTCCGGCCGGGAGTTCGTCGCGACCCAGACCGGCCTGTTCCGGCTGCCGCTGGCCGCCGCCGCGGGCGCCGCCCCGACCGCCTCGGGCGCGCCGGAGCGGCTGACCGACGCCGAGGCCGTCGACCTCGACCCCGGCACGTTCGCCGCGACCGCCGACGGGGTGCTCGCGGGCGTCCTGCACCGCGGCACCGTCGTGCTGCGCGAGCACCGCGCGGACGGCTCGACCCGCGACCTGCTCACCGGCCTCGTCGCGCACGGCGTCGCCGCGGCGGCCGGCGCGCCGGTGGCGGTCGTCACCGCGGCGGGCCCGGCCACGTCCGGGGACCTGCACGCCGTCGACCTGGCGTCGGGGGAGACCCGCGCGCTCACCGACTGGTCGGCGCCGCTGCGCGCGACCGGCCGCGTCCGCGAGCCGCGCGAGGTCACCGCGACCGCGCCGGACGGCTACCCGGTGCACGGCTGGCTCGTCACCCCGGACCCGGAGCGGTTCGCCGGCCCGCACCCGACGATCCTCATGATCCACGGCGGCCCGTACGCGCAGTACACGGTCGGCCTGTTCGACGAGGTGCAGACCCTGGCCGAGGCCGGCTACGCCGTCGTGTACGGCAACCCCCGCGGCGCGGCGGGCTACGGCTCGGCGCACGGCAAGGCGATCCAGCACGGGTTCGGCACGGTCGACACGGACGACGTGCTCGCCCTGCTCGACGCGGCGCTCGAGGACCCGGCGCTGGACGGCGAGCGGGTCGGCGTCATGGGCGGCTCCTACGGCGGCTACCTCACGGCGTGGCTGACCACCCGCACCGACCGGTTCGTCGGCGCGATCGTCGAGCGCGGGTTCCTGGACCCGGTGAGCTTCGTCGGGTCGAGCGACATCGGCTGGTTCTTCGGCCTGGAGTACCTGGGCGACGGCGACGACGAGGAGTCCCGCGCGAAGGTCGCGGCGCAGTCGCCGATGGCGCACGTGTCCCGTGTGACCACGCCGACGCTGGTCATCCACTCGGAGCAGGACTGGCGGTGCCCGGTCGAGCAGGGCCAGCGCTGGTTCGTCGAGCTGAAGCGCCGCGGCGTGCCGGCCGAGCTGCTGCTGTTCCCGGGCGAGGGCCACGAGCTGACCCGGTCCGGCCGCCCGCAGCACCGGCTGGTCCGGTTCGAGCACGTGCTCGACTGGTGGGAGCGCACGCTCCCGGTCGCGCGGGGCTGACCCGACCCGGCACGGACCCGGCGCGGGGCCCGCGCCGGGTCCGTGCCGGGCCCCGCGAGGTCGTCACAAGCGGACGAGGTCGGCGGTTGTTTCCGCCGACCTCGTCGCGTTGTGACGACCTCGCGCCCGTGGCCCGCGGCGATCCGCGGTACGCGGAAATCCCGCTGACCCGGCCGGGTCTCTGGCGCTAGCGTCCGCGGCATGCCGACGCCGACGCCGCCCGGGACCGTCCGCCCCACCACGCCCGCCGACCTGCCCGACCTCGCCCGGCTCTGGAACGACGCCGCCGTCATGCGGCACGTCGGCTTCCCCGACGGCCTCGGCATCACGGCCGACGACCTCGGCCGGTGGTGGGACGCCCTCGACGGCGACCCGCGGCGGCGGCACCTGACGATCGAGGCGCCGGACCTCGGCTACTGCGGGGAGGCGCACGACCGTGCCGACCCTGCGGGGGAGACGGCGACCGTCGACATCAAGCTGCGGCCCGCGGCGCAGGGTCGCGGTCTGGGCGCGCTCGGGCTGTCTGCGGCGCTGGACGAGCTGTTCGGGCGCGACCTCGCCCGGCGGGCGACTGTCGACCCGCACCGGGACAACGCGCCGGCGCTCCGGCTGTACGAGCGGCTGGGCTTCCGGCCGGACCCCGAGGGCAGCACGGCCGAGGGGCACGTCGTGCTCGCCGTGACCGCCGCGGCGTGGGCGGCACGGTCGGCACGGCCGGGCTGAGTCGTGTCAGGCCGCGGAGGACGACATCAGGTCGTCCCGGACCACCCGGCGCAGCACCTTGCCGATCTGCGACCGCGGCAGCTCGGTGAGGATGACGAGCTCGCGCGGCACGGCGTACCGGGCCAGGCGCTCGCCGCACCACTCCCGCACGGCCGCGATGTCGACGTGCGCCCCGAGCTCGGTCACGATCGCGGCCACCACCTTCTCCCCGAGGTCGCCGCCGGGCAGGCCGACCACGGCCACGTCCCGGACGCCCGGCATGCCGCGGAGCTTGTCCTCGACCTGCGACGGGTAGACCTTGAAGCCGCCGGTGACGATCATCTCCTTGATCCGGTCGACCAGGACGACGAAGCCGTCGTCGTCCAGCCGGACGACGTCGCCGGTGCGCAGCCAGCCGCCGGGCAGCAGCTGGCCGGCGGTCTCCTCGGGCCGGTTCCAGTAGCCGGCGAACACCTGCGGGCCGCGGATCAGCAGCTCGCCCTGCGCGCCGGGCTCGACGTCGCGGGTCGGGTCCTCCTGGTCGACCACGCGGACGTCGGTGCTCGGGAACGGCAGGCCGAGGGCCCCCGGCCGGCGCGCGGGCGACAGCGGGCTGCCCAGGGCGACGGGGGAGGTCTCCGTCATGCCGTAGCCCTCGATCACCAGGCCGCCGGTGAGCCGCTCCCAGCGCGCGGCGGTCTCGGGCGACAGCGACATCGCGCCCGAGATCGCGTACCGGAAGGACGTGAGGTCGGCCTTCTTCGCCTCGGCCGCGGCGGCGAGCCGGTCGAGCATCGGCGGGACGGCCGGCAGGAAGGTGCCGGGGCGGCGGCGCTGCGCGGCGAGCACGGTCGCCGGGTCGAACTTCGGGAACGCCACCAGGGTCGCGCCGACGCGGGTCGCGTAGGTGAGGCAGAGCGTCAGGCCGAACGCGTGGAAGAACGGCAGCACGCCGTAGATCGTCTCGGTGCCCGCCTCGGCCTGGGTCCACGCCTGGCCCTGGACGGCGTTCGCGACGAGGTTGCGGTGCGTGAGCACGGCGGCCTTGGGGGTGCCGGTGGTGCCGCCGGTGTACTGCAGCAGCGCCACGTCGTCGGCGGTCGGGCGGGGGGTCCCGGCGGGCAGCGCGGTGGCCTCGGCGACCAGGCGGTGCCAGACCGGGGTGCCGGCCGGCAGGGCGGCGCGCAGCGCGGTCCGGGTCCGCCGGGCGGCGGGCAGCGGGAGCCGCAGCGCGAGGCGCTTGGCGGCGGGCAGGTCGGCCGACACGTCGACGGCGACGACGGTCCGGACCGAGGTGCGGTCCTGCCCGGCGAGCACGGGCGCGACGGCCTTCTCCCAGACGAGCGCGACCGTGGCGCCGGAGTCGGCGAGCTGGTGCGCGAGCTCGTCGGACGTGTAGGTCGGGTTGGTCTCGACCACGACCGCGCCGAGCCGGAGCGTGGCGTAGAAGGCGACGACGTGCGCGGCGCAGTTCGGCAGCACGATCGCCACCCGGTCGCCCGCACGGACGCCCAGGTCGCGGAGCACGGCGGCGCCGCGCGCCACGGCGCCCGCGAGCTCGGCGTACGTCGTGCTCGCGCCCATGAAGTCCACCGCGACGCGGTCGGGCCAGGCCGCGGCGGCGCGGTCCAGGGCGGCGGTCAGCGGCTCGTCGGGCACGTCGACGACGGGCGGGACGCCCGGCGCGTAGGAGGTGTGCCACGGTCGCGTGAAATCGGTCACGAGGTCACCGTAACCTACGGATGCGTAAGTTACGTGTGCGTAGCCCGAGGCAACGGCGGAGAAGTTCCTGTGAGTCTCAGAGGTCGGAGGACCGCGAGCCCCACAGGTTGATCCCGGCGTCCACGGCGTGCCGGTCGATCTCCGCCAGCTCGTCGTCGGTCAGCGCGGGGCCGTCGACCGCCGCGAGGTTCTCCCGGAGCTGCTCGGGGGTGCGCGCGCCGAGCGCGACCGACGTCACCCGCGGGTCCCGCAGCACCCAGGCGATCGCGAGCTGCGCGAGCGACTGGCCCCGGGCCTCGGCCACCGCGTTCAGCGCGCGGACCCGGTCCAGGTTCTCGTCGCTCAGGTACTCGGCCCGGAGCGGCCCGCCGCGCGCCGCGCGGGAGTCCTCCGGGACGCCGCCGAGGTACTTGCGGGTGAGCATCCCCTGGGCGAGCGGGGAGAACGCGACGACCCCGAGGCCGGCCTCGCCGGCGACGTCCAGCAGGCTGCGGTCGCCGGCCTCGCCGTCGGGCTCCTCGACCCAGCGGTTCAGCATGGAGTACGACGGCTGGTGCAGGGTCAGCCGCAGGCCCAGGTCGTCGGCGACGGCCAGCGCCTCGGCGGTGCGCCGCGCGGAGTAGGAGGAGATGCCGGCGTACCGGGCGCGCCCCGAGTCGACCGCGGTCTTCAGCGCGCCGATCGTCTCCTCGAGGGGCGTGCTCGGGTCGTACCGGTGGCTGTAGAACACGTCGACCCGGTCGGTACCGAGCCGGCGCAGCGACTGGTCGAGCGACGCCAGCAGGTACTTGCGCGAGCCGAACTCGCCGTACGGCCCGGGCCACTGCCGGTAGCCGGCCTTCGTCGCGATGAGCAGCTCGTCGCGGTACGGGGCGAGGTCGGTCGCGAGCAGCCGGCCGACGCTCTCCTCGGCGGCACCCGGCGGCGGGCCGTAGTTGTTCGCCAGGTCGAGGTGCACGACGCCGGCGTCGAACGCCGCGAGCACGAGCGCGCGCTGGTCGGCGAACGGGGTCGCGTCCCCGAAGTTCTGCCAGAGCCCCAGCGTCACGGCGGGCAGATCCAGGCCGGACCGGCCGGCGCGGCGCAGGGGGAGGCGGTCGTGGCGGGCGTCGTCGGCGAGGTGCACGGGCCCGACGCTAGCGCGTGGGCCCGGCGCCCCGCCGGGCGACGTCAGTCGACGACGCGGAGCCGGATGGTCTCCGGCCGGGCGCGCAGCGCCGCGACGACCTCGGGCTCCACCGCGACCGCGTCCGTCACCACGTAGCCGACCTCGCCGCGCGTGGCGAGGAGCTGGCCCTCGATGTTCGCGCCGTGCTCGGCCAGCGTGTTGTTCACCGCGGCCAGCACGCCCGGGACGTTGCGGTGCAGGTAGGTCAGGCGGTGCACGCCGGGGCGGTGCTCCAGCGTGAGGTTCGGCAGGTTGACGCTGAGCATCGTGGTGCCGGTGTTCATGAAGTCGCGCAGCTTGTTCGACACGAACTGGCCGATCGCCTCCTGTGCCTCCTCGGTCGACCCGCCCGTGTGCGGGGTGAGGATGACGTTCGGCAGGCCGCGCAGCTCGGACTCGAACGGGTCGCCCTTGCGCTTGGGCTCGACGGGGAACACGTCGACCGCCGCGCCGGCCACGTGCCCGGCGAGCACCGCGTCGCGCAGCGCCGCGTAGTCGACGACGAAGCCCCGGGACAGGTTGAGGAAGATCGCGCCCTCGCGCATCCGCGCGAACTGCTTGGCCCCGAACAGGCCGGCGTTGCCGCTGCGGCCGTCGACGTGCAGCGTCACGATGTCGGCGACGTCGAGCAGCTCGTCCAGGGTCTCCGCGCGGCGCGCGTTGCCGAGCGCCAGCTTCTCCGCGGTGTCGTAGAAGACGACCGACATGCCGAGGTTCTCGGCGAGCACCGACAGCTGGGTGCCGATGTTGCCGTAGCCGACGATGCCGAGCGTGCGGCCGCGGACCTCGTGCGCGCCGTCCGCCGACTTGTTCCAGACGCCGTCGTGCATCGACCGGTCGAGCACGGTGAGCCGGCGGGTCAGCGCGATGATGTCGGCCAGGGCGATCTCGACCACCGAGCGGGTGTTCGAGAACGGGGCGTTGAACACCGCGACGCCGCGGGACGCCGCCGCGTGCAGGTCGATCTGGTTGGTGCCGATGCAGTAGGCGCCGACCGCGACCAGGTCGGGCGCGGCGTCGAGCACGGCCTCGGTGACGTTGGTCTTGGACCGGATGCCCAGCAGGTGCACGCCCTGCAGCGCCTCGATCAGCTCGGACTCGTCGAGCGCGCCGGAGCGCGTGACGACCTCGTAGCCGGCCGCCTCCATGATGGTGCGGGCCTGGGGATGCAGGTTCTCGAGGAGCAGGGCGCGTAGCACGGGCCTATGGTGCGCCTCGGCGGCCCGCGGTTCCAAGCCGGTCCCGGTCCGCGGACACCCGTGCCGGGCGCCGGGGTCCGTCAGCCCGCGTCCGGCTGCTCCCAGCCCTCCGGCAGCGGCCGGCTGTGCACGACCCGCAGCGCCTGCGTCGGCCGGGTCATCGCGACGTACAGGTCGCCCGCCCCGCCCTTGAGCACGTCCGCCGGCTCCACCAGCACCACCGCGTCGAACTCCAGGCCCTTGCTCTGCGTCGGCGTCATCAGCGTCAGCGGGGCGTCCAGGTCGGGCGATCCGGCGCGGGTGGCCCCGGCCTGCGGGAGGACCTGCGCCAACGCGGGCATCGCCTCGGGGGCCGCGATGACCGCCACGCGCCCGGCGCCGCTCGCGTCGCGCACCGCGTCGAGCGCGGCGGCGGCGTGCCGGGCGACCGCCTCGGGCACCGCGGCGGCGTCGACCAGGTCGGTGCGCAGCGCGTCGTCGACGTCGCGGGCCGAGGTGGCCGGGGTGAGCGGCAGCCCGGCCGCGCGGCCGACGCGCTCGGCGGCGCGGGCCACGGACGCGGGCGTGCGGTAGTTGACGGTGAGCTCGGACAGCCGCCAGCCCCCGGCGAGGATCCGGTCGAACGTCGCGGCCCAGTCCCGGGTGCCCGCGGCGGTCGAGGTCTGGGCGACGTCGCCGACGACGGTCAGCGACCGGGTCGGGACGCGGCGTAGCACCATCCGCCACGCCATCGGGGACAGCTCCTGCGCCTCGTCGACGACCACGTGCCCGTAGGTCCAGGTGCGGTCGGCGGCGGCGCGCTCGGCGGTGGTGAGCGCGGGGCCGGTCGCGGCGAACCGGTCGGCCAGCAGCTCGGCGGAGACCAGGCCGGTGCCGGACTGCTCGAGCACCTGCCGGGCGTAGTCGAGCTCCTGGGCGCGCTGCGCGGCGTCGTGCTTCGCCTGCGCGCGCGCGGCCTGGTCGTCCTCGCCCAGCAGCTCCGCGGCCTCGTCGAGCAGCGGGACGTCGGCCTCGGTCCACGGGGCGTCGGCGTCGCGGAGCAGGGCGGCGCGCTCGTGCGCGGACAGCTCCGGCGCGGCGGCGTCGAGGCGGGCGGGCTTCGACAGCAGGCCCGCGATCAGGCCCTGCGGGGTCAGCGGCATCCACGCGAGGTTCAGCGCGATCCGGATCTCCCGGGTGGTGCGCAGCTCCTCGAGGATCTCGCCGCGCTCGTCCGGCGCGACCGACCAGCCGAGCTGGCTGACGTACTGCTCCGCGAGCCGGCCGAGCATGTCGCGCACGAACGTCACGCGCGCCTGGTTGTGCGGCCGGTGCCCGCGGCGCGCGTGGTTGATCGCGCCGCGCACGTCGGACGGCTTCACGACGATCCGGTGCCCGTCGATCGACACGACCGTGGGCTGCTCGGGCGCGCGCTGCCGCTGCCGCACGGCGCGCTCGACGATCTTGCGCCACACCGGGCGGCCCTTGATCTCGGCGACGGCGTCGTCCTCGGCGCCCGTCGCGACGACCCCGGGGAACAGCTCGCCGACCGTGGTCGACACGACGCCGGTCTCGCCGAGCGACGGCAGCACCTGGTCGATGTACCGCAGGAAGGTGCGGCTGGGGCCGAGCAGCAGCACGCCCGAGCGCTCCAGCACGCGGCGGTGCGCGTACAGCAGGTAGGCGGCGCGGTGCAGGGCGACGGCGGTCTTGCCGGTGCCGGGGCCGCCCTGGACGACGAGCGCGCCCGCGAGGTCGGCGCGGATGATCGCGTCCTGCTCGGCCTGGATGGTCGCGACGATGTCGCCCATCCGGCCGGTGCGCCGCGCGGCCAGCGCCGCCAGCAGCGCGCCCTCGCCGGACAGCGCGCCCAGGCGGGCGGCGGCCTCCTCGTCGGCGAGCACGTCGAGGTCGATGACCTCGTCCTCCAGGCCGGTCACGCGGCGGCCGCGGGTCACCAGGTGCCGGCGCTGCACGACGCCGTCGGGGTTGGCCGAGGTCGCCCGGTAGAACGACTGCGCCGCCGGCGCGCGCCAGTCCGTGAGGATCGACGCGTGCTCGTCGTCGTTGAGGCCGATGCGCCCGATGTACCGGCGACCGCCGTCCGACAGGTCCAGCCGGCCGAACGCCAGCCGGTCCTCGACCGCCTCCAGCCGCGCGAGGCGGTCCTCGTACAGGGTGGCGAACGCGTCCCGCTCGGAGCGGTTCTGCGGCGAGCCGGACGGCCCGACGCGGCGGACCTCCGTCAGCCGGTCGCGGGTGGCCGCCCGGAGCTCGTCCAGCCGCGCGTACAGGCCGTCGACGACCTCCTGCTCGGCCGCCAGCTGCGCCTCGATCCCGGTCACGCGTGCTCCCGTCGGTCGTCCCCGTGGCGCCCGGACCCCCGGGTGGCGCCACCGTCCTGCGTCGCTCCCGGCGGCGGTCGACGGGGGTCGTCCGGCCGGAGCGGCCGTCCATTCTCCACCATTTCCGGCGGGTCGTGTGACGGCCGACCGGGTGGCGGTCGGCGGGCCTCCTGCCTGCGCGAAGATCGTCCGCCTGGTCGGGAAGAGCGGAGGGGCCCGCGGTGTTGTGACCCTCAGGACGCCGCCCCAGCGGGCGGCGCGCGGACTGATCCCCAGGGAGGACCCCATGCTGGACCCGAGCGAGATCTACGCCGTCGACCCGGCGGTCGCCGCCGAGGTCGAGGCGCGGACCGCGGGCGGCAGCGGGCCGGTGCTCGTGCACGCCGTGCGCGGCTTCGTGGACGCCGGCGGCGCCGGGCGGCTGTCGGCCGAGCACCTGACCGAGCAGCTCCCGACCGAGCGGCTGGCGACCTTCGACGTCGACCAGCTGCTCGACTACCGCTCCCGCCGCCCCACCGCCACCTTCGAGGGCGACCACTGGGGCGAGTACGACGAGCCCGAGCTCGCCGTCGACCTGGTGCGCGACACCTCCGGGGTGCCGTTCCTGCTGCTGCACGGCGTCGAGCCGGACGTGCAGTGGGAGCGGTTCGCCGCCGCGGTGCGGCAGATCGTCGAGCGGTTCGACGTGCCGCTCACCGTCGGGCTGCACGGCATCCCGATGGGCATCCCGCACACCCGGCCGCTGTCGGTGACCGCCCACGCCAACCGGCCGGAGCTGGTCGCGGACTACACGTCGTGGTTCGGCACCGTGCAGGTCCCGGCCTCCGCGGGGACCCTGCTGGAGATCCGGCTCGGCCAGTCCGGGCACGACGCCATGGGCTTCGCGGTGCACGTCCCGCACTACCTCGCGCAGTCGCCGTTCCCGCAGGCGTCGATCACCGGCCTGGAGCACGTGCAGCGCGCCGCCGGCCTCGAGCTCGACCTCGGGGCGCTGACCGAGGCCGCCTCCGAGACGATGCTGGAGGTCGAGCGCCAGGTCGAGGACCAGCCCGAGGTGCAGACCGTCGTGCACGCGCTCGAGCAGCAGTACGACGCGTTCGCCCGGAACATCGGGCGGCCGAGCCTGCTCGCCGAGACCGCGGAGCTGCCGACGGCCGACGAGCTGGGCGCCGAGTTCGAGCGGTTCCTCGCGCAGCAGGGCGACGAGAAGGGCCCGAACCCGGGGTACTGAGCCGGGCCGCGCCCGCCCGCGACGCGCGAGGGCCCGGCACGCGGGGGAGTCGTCCCCCGGGTGCCGGGCCCTCGGTGCGTCCGCCGGCCGCCCGGTGGCGGCGGTGTGACCGGGGACTCGTCGGGGGCGCTCGCGGGGACCGGCAGAATGGCTGCACGTGACCTCCGACCGCCGCGCGCTGCTCGTTTGGTCCGTCGCGGTCGGCGCGTACGTCGTCGCGATCATGAACCGGTCGTCGCTCGGCGTCGCCACGCTCGAGGTGACCGACCTGTTCGGCGTCTCCTCGGCCCTGCTGGCGACGATGGCGGTCGCGCAGCTCGTCGTCTACGCGCTGCTGCAGGTCCCGGTCGGCGTGCTGCTCGACCGGTACGGGCCGCGGGTGCTGGTCGCCTCGGGCGCCGCCGTGATGGCGCTCGGGCAGACCGTGCTGGCGCTCGCGCCGTCGGCCGGCTGGGTGCTGGGCGGGAGGGTGCTGGTCGGCGCGGGGGACGCGCTGACGTTCGTCTCGGTCGTGCGGCTGGTGCCGGCGTGGTTCGCCGCGCGGCGGGTGCCGGTGATGACGCAGCTCACCGGGAGCCTGGGGCAGCTGGGCCAGGTGCTGTCCGCCGTGCCGGTGGTCGCGCTGCTGCACGCCGAGGGGTGGCGGACGACGTTCCTGTCGGTCGCGGCCGTCGGGGTGGTGGCGACGATCGCGGTGGTGGCGGTCGTGCGGGACGCGCCGGCGGAGGCCGGGACCGCGGGGTCGGTGGGGCCGGCGGGCGGGGCGCTCGCGGACCCGGACGCGCCCGCGGGGGAGGCGGCCGAGCCGGACGTCGCGGCCGGGCTGGCGGCCGGCGCCGCACCGGTGCCCGCGGCTGCGCCGTGGTGGCGCGTCGGCCTGCTGCGCCGCCGGTGGCGGCCCGCGCGGGCCCGCGCGCACAGCGAGCCCGGCGCGTTGCGCGCGGTGCTGCGGGACCCCGGCGCGCGGCTGGCGTTCTGGATGCACTTCTCCGGGCAGTTCAGCAACCACGTCGTCGTGCTGCTGTGGGGGTTCGCGTTCTTCGTCGAGGGCCAGGGGCGGACGCCGGGCGAGGCGAGCGCGCTGCTGACGCTCAACGTGGTCGCGGCGGTCGTCGCGGGCCCGGTCATCGGGGTCGTGGTCGGCCGGCACCCGCGGGCGCGGATGCCGCTGGCCCTGGGGACGTCGGCCGCGATCGGGCTGGCGTGGCTGTCCGTCACGCTGCCGTCGGCGCCGGTGCCGTACGCGGTGCTGTGCGTGTTCGTGGTCGTCGTGGCGGTCGGCGGTCCGACCTCGCTGGTGGCGTTCGACGTGGCGCGGTCCTGCACGCCCGCGCGGCGGCTCGGCACCGCGACCGGGTTCGTCAACACCGGCGGGTTCGTCGGGGCGCTCGCGACCATGCTGGTCGTCGGGGTCGTGCTCGACGCGGCGTCCGGGGGCGGGTCCGCGGGCGGGGCGCGGGACCTCGAGGCGTTCCGGGCGGCGTTCGCGTGGGTGGCCGTGCCGTGGGCGCTCGGGGTCGCGGCGATGCTCCTGGGCCGTCGCGGCGCGCGCCGGGCCCACCCCGACCTCGCCGTCTGAACGCCTCCCGACCGGTCGGTCGGGGTGGTCGTCCTGTGATCGTGTCGTGACCGGATCGTTGTGATCGACGCCGCATCGGGCCTTGAAGAACCGTGGCGTCGCGATGACCTGCGTGAGAGGATCGCCGTGTTGCAGTGACGTACTGACGCTTGACCGGCGCCGGTCGGGGCCCCTCCGGGGACACCCGCGCGGCACCTTCCAGCCATCCGGCTGGTCCACCCGGTGCAGGACGCGGGATAGGCATTGCGGCACGGTCCGGGGAGTTCCCGGCGCCGTCACCGGATGGACAGAAGGACAAGAACATGGCACAGGGTGCTGTCAAGTGGTTCAACGCTGAGAAGGGCTACGGCTTCATCGCCCAGGACGGCGGCGGCGCCGACGTCTTCGTGCACTACTCGGCCATCGACTCCCAGGGCTACCGCTCGCTCGAGGAGGGCCAGCGCGTCGAGTTCGAGATCACCCAGGGCCCGAAGGGCCCGCAGGCGGAGAAGGTCCGCCCGCTCTGATCTGACTCCGGCCGCCCCCCCGCGGGCAGTCCGCACGACGAGGCCGCATCCCTTCCGGGGGGTGCGGCCTCGTCCGTGTCCGGGCGGGGGTGCGCCGGGCGCGGGGTGCGGGCGAGCGGGCGGGCGCGCGGGTCAGGCGTGGGCGTCCGGCTCCGGCTCCAGCTCGGGTGCGGCGTCCCGCAGCGGGGTGGCGCGGCCGACGAACGCCGCGAGCTCCTCGTCGACCAGCAGCCGCGCGGGCACCGGCAGCGACCGCAGGTCCCGCGCGAGCCCCGCGTCCGCGAGCAGCGCCGGGTCGTCGGTGCCGACGAGCACGAGGTTCCCGTACCGCCGCCCGCGCAGCACCGCGGGCTCGGCGACGACGCCGACGTGCCGGAACACGGCGCCGAGCGTCGCGGCCTCGGCCCGGGCCAGGGCGAGCGGCGGGCGGTCGGCGCAGTTCGCGAGGTAGACGCCGCCCGGGCGCAGCACGCGCGCGACGTCGGCCGCGAACTCCTCGGTCGTCACGTGCGGCGGCGTGCGGTCGCCGGCGAACACGTCGCGCACGACCGCGTCCGCGCTCGCGTCCGGGAGCGTGCCGAGCTCCGCGCGCGCCTCGCCGGCCCGCAGCCGCAGGGCGGGCGACCGGGGCAGGTCGAACCAGTCGCGCACGAGCGCGACCAGCACCGGGTCGAGGTCGACGGCGACCTGCCGGGCGCCCGGGAACCGCGCGTGCGCCCACCGCGCCATCGCGCAGCCCGCGGCGCCCAGGTGCACCGCGCGGAACGGACCGTCCTCGCCGGGGAGGTGGTCGAGGACCGCCGCCATCTGCTGCATGTACTCGAAGTCGAGCCGCTCGGGGTCCGCCAGGTCGAGGTGCGAGCTCGGCACGCCGTTGACGAGCAGGGTCACGGCGTCCGGGTCGTCGGGGGAGCGCCGCACCTCGGCCGTGCCGGTGGCGATGGGCACGGGGCCGTCGGGCCAGGCCTGCGCGGCCGTGCCGGTCCCGCCGCGCCCGCCGCGTGTCGGTGGTCGGTGGGAGTCTGAGGCAGGTCGGCGGGGCCCTGCGGCCTTGTCCGACCTGCTGGATCGGCCGGACCGGCCACGGGACGCCATCCCGCCACGGTACGGGTTGACGCGTTCGAACAGGTGTTCGATACTGGGTAGGTCGAGAGAGGGAGGTGCGCGATGCCGGTCAAGACCCTTCGTGCCCTGCGGAGTGCCGCGCCCGGGCTGTCGGGCCGCACGGCCGAGCTGCTGCAGCGCGCGGACGCGGAGCTCGTCGCCGCGCAGTTCTCGTCCGAGCCCTGGGAGCAGTTCACCCACGCGCACCTCGCCGCCCTCCGCGCCGGCGCGGCGGTGCTCGCCGAGCGGCAGCCGCTGTCTGCCCGCCGCGGGCCGCGCACCGTGTGGGAGCTGCTCGACCGGGTCGCGCCGGAGATGGGCCGCTGGTCCGCGTACTTCGCCGCCGGCGCGGGCCTGCGCGCGGCCGTGGACGCCGGGCGGTTCGACGCGGTGTCCGCCGAGCGCGCGGAGCAGGTGCTCTGCCACGCCGAGGACTTCCTCGACCTGGTCCGCGCGGAGCTGGAGAGCGCGGCGGTCGAGGTCGAGGCGGCGCGCGCCGGATGAGCCGGGGCCCGCGGTCGCAGGACGCGAAGCGCGACTGGGGCACCGAGGAGGACGGGTGCTCGATCCTGCACGTCGACATGGACGCGTTCTTCGCGTCGGTGGAGCTCGCGCGGCGTCCGCACCTGCGGGGCCGGCCGGTGATCGTCGGCGGGTCCGAGCGGTCGGTGGTGCTGGCTGCGACGTACGAGGCGCGCGCGTTCGGCGTCCACTCGGCGATGCCGATGGCCGCCGCGCTCCGCATGTGCCCGCAGGCGATCGTCGTCCCGCCCGACCACGCGGCCTACACCGAGGTGTCGCGCGGCGTCATGGAGGTGCTGCACGACGTCACCTCGATCGTCGAGCAGGTGAGCGTCGACGAGGCGTTCCTCGACGTGAGCGGCGCCCGGCGCCGGCTCGGCAGCCCCACTCGCATCGCCGCGCTCATCCGGGAGCGGGTGCACGCCCGGTACGGCATCACGTGCTCCGTCGGCATCGGCGCCACCAAGTTCGTCGCCAAGCTCGCCTCCGGCCACGCCAAGCCGGACGGGGTGCTGCTCGTGCCGAGGGCCGCGACCGTCGACTTCCTGCACGTGCTCCCGGTCGGCGCGCTGTGGGGCGTCGGGGAGCGGACGGCCGCGGCCCTGGAGCGGTGGGGTATCCGCACCGTGGCCGAGCTCGCCGGCAGCGACGTCGCCGTCGTGCAGCGCGCGGTCGGCAAGGTCGCGGGCGCGCACCTGCACGACCTGTCCTGGGGGCGGGACCCGCGGCCGGTGACGCCGGGGCGCGAGGAGAAGAGCGTCGGCGCGGAGGAGACCTTCGCCGCCGACACCCGGGACATGCGGGTGGTCGAGAGCAAGGCGCTCGAGCTCGCCGACCGGTGCGCGGGGCGGCTGCGCGCGCAGCGGCTCGTCGCACGCACCGTCGCCGTGAAGATCCGCACCTCCGACTTCCGGACGCTCAGCCGGTCGCGGACGCTGCCCCAGCCGACCGACGTCGGGCGCGAGCTCTACCTCGTCGCGCGGGACCTGCTCGCCGCGGCGGACCTGGGCGGGCTGCCGGTGCGGCTCGTCGGGGTGCGCGCGGAGGGGCTGCTGCCGGCCGCGGACGTGATCCGGCAGCCGACGCTGGACGAGGCGGCGGGGTCCAACCCGGACGCGCGGCGCGACGCCGAGCGGGCGATGGACCTGGTGCGCGCCCGGTTCGGGCGGTCGGCGATCGGTGCCGGGACCCCCGCCGTGGGGCGGTCCGCGCGGGACGTGTCGGCAGGGTCACCCGCTCCGGGGGAGCGCTCGACTTCCGACTTCGCCACCGGCCATCTATCCTGAGGTGAAGAAGTCCCGACGGCGGAGCACGGGGGTTGGAATGCCTCTCTCCGAGTACGAACAACGTGTACTGGAGCAGATGGAGCGTCAGCTCACGTCTGATGATCCCCGGCTCGCGAACACGCTGACATCGCGTGGGCGGAAGCCGGTCCTGCGGTACGTCCTGGGCGGCATCGGTGCCGTCGTAGGGCTGCTGCTCCTGGTGGTGGGCGCTGCGGCGTCCGAGGTGTGGCTCGGCGTGCTGGGCTTCGTCGTCATGTTCGCCTCCGTCGCGATCGCGTTCACGCGGCCGCGTCGCGGTGGCGGACCGGTCGGCGTCGTCCGGGCGGACGGCAGCACCGCACCACGCCCCTCTTCGGCCCCCAAGGCCAAGAAGGGCTTCATGTCCCGGATGGAGGACCGCTGGGACAAGCGGCGCGACCAGGGTCGTTGACGACCCCGCTCACGACCGACTGATCCCGCGGCACGACGCACCGGGCCCGCCTCGCGAGGGGCGGGCCCGCGCGCGTCCGGGGCCGGGGCGCGTGCGGGCCTTCGGCGCGCGTGGCGTGCCCGGGGGGCGTGCGGGCCCGGGGCGTGCGGGCTCGCGGCGCGAGTGGCGGGCTTGGGTGCGGCCGGCCTGCGGCACGAGTGGCGGCCCGGGTGTGTCCGGCCCCGGGGCGCGTGCGGCGTGCCTGCGCGCGCGAGCGTGGCCGTGTGGGGCGACTTGCCCGCCCGTCCGGAGTTCGTGCGCCTCGGGGTCGAGTCTGTGCGCGTCCGCGTCCAGGGCGCGCCGACGGTTGTCGCACCGCACGCACCGGTCCCTCACCGTCGCCGCCCGCGCCCGCGCCCGGCCTGTGCGGCGCCGCCAACCCGAGGTCGGTGCTTCGACGCGAGATCGGTGGTTCTAAACACCGATCTCGGCCGGGACCACCGACCTCGGCGCCGATGATCCGCCGAGATAGGGCCTCCGCGCCGAGATAGGGCCGTGGACGGTCCTATCTGGGGCGGGAGGTCCTATCTCGGCGCGGGCTCGGGGTGGCCCGGGGGCACGGCGCGGGCTCGGCGCGGACGGAGGCTCGGGGTGGACCCGGCGCGGAGCGGCGCGGGCCCGGGGCGGGGCGCACGGCTCGGCGCGGGCCCCGGCGCGGGGCGCCCGCGGGCGCCGGGCGCGCGGGTCAGGCCTCGGCGGGGCGCGGGCCGCGCGGGCCCGAGGCGGGGGCGTCGCCGGAGCCCGAGGCCGGGGCGTCGCCCGGCGCGCGGGTGCTCACGTCCGTCAGCACCGCCGCGACCCAGCCCTGGAGCTCGTCCGGGTCGTACGCCTCCGGGTCCGGCGCGTAGCGCTCGCGCTCGAGCGCCCCGGCCAGCGCCACCAGCGCCCGGTCGGCCTCCGGCCCGAGCGGCCGCCCGCGGCGCGCCTCGACCTGCGACCGGACGGCGGCGACCGCCTGCCGCGGCGTCCGGGAGTCCGGCCAGGTGATGCCCGCCCGCCGGAGCCGGTCGCGCAGCCGGCGCCAGGCGACCTCGGGGGCCAGTCGGAGCACGGGCCGGCGCCGGCGGCGGACGGCCAGCGCGGCGAGGACGCCCGCGGCCACGACCAGCAGCGCGACCACCGCGATGAGCGGTCCGCGGGTGCGCGGGTCGGCGACGACGCCCGGCAGGCCGCCCTGGTCCTGCGGCGCCGCGGTGGTGGCCGCCGCGCTCGGCGTGGTCGTCGACCGCGGGGTGCCGGCGGTCGGCGCGGTGGTCGGCGCGGCGGCGCTGAACGGGTTGCTCCACGACGGCGGCGGGCCGGTCTGCACGGCGGGGGTCGGCTCGAACCGGACCCACCCGGTGCCGGGGAAGTACAGCTCGGGCCACGCGTGCGCGTCGGCGCCGGTGACCCGGTAGGTGCGGTCGGTGCCGAGCTCGCCGGGCAGGAAGCCGACGCCGAGCCGCGCGGGGATGCCGAGGGTGCGCGCGAGGACCGTCATCGAGGTGGCGAACTGGACGCAGTACCCGCGCCGGCTCTGCAGGAAGTCCCAGACGGCGTCGTCGCTGCCGCCCGGCTCGATCGAGGTGTCGTACCGGAACTGGGTGCCGTCGCGGAAGTACGTCTGCAGGGCGAGCGCCTGGTCGTAGGCGGTCGTGGCGTCGGCGGTCAGCTCGGCGGCGAGGGCGCGCAGGTCGTCGGCGTGCTCGGTCTCGGGCACGCCGAGGTAGCCCTGCACCTCCTCCGGGACGTCGCCGCCCGCGGCCCGCAGCAGGTCGGGGCTCAGGTCGGGCACCTCGACGACCATCTCGTAGCCGCTGCCGGCCTCGGTGCGGCTCCGGCTGACGACCTCGTCGCGGGCGGCGTCGTAGGTCCACGGCCCGTCGATCCGCACGGTGCGCGGGAAGGTGCTGACCGGCAGGCGCTGCTCGCGCAGGGCGCCGACGCGGACCTGCACGTCCGTGAGCGTGCCGCGCTCGGCGTCGGGGACGGCGCCGACCAGCGACGGGTCGGAGGCGAGCAGGCCGTCGGGGTCCCACTCGGCCAGGTCGTCCGCGGGCTCGCGCTGCCAGGAGCGGCCGTCGAAGTCGCGCAGGGTGAAGGAGCGCAGCGGGCCGACGAGGGACGCGGTCGCGGCGGGCCCGTCCGCGTCGGGGTCGACGCGGTCGACGGTGTAGCTGAGCACCACCTGCGACGACTGGTCGCGCAGGCTCTCGCGCAGGTCCAGGTCGTCGGCGAGCCGGACCGGGCCGACCGCGCCGGTGCCGACGTCCGGCAGGTCGACCCAGGACCACGCGGGCAGCGCGGACACGGCGGGACCGGCGGCCAGCGTGACCACGACGAGCCCCGCGGCGCCGACCAGGACGACGCCGGCGCGCCGCCCCGAGCGGTCGCGGGACACCGGCGGCTGCGCCAGCGCGAGCAGCAGCAGGTAGCAGAAGCCGGTCGCGGCGAGCGCCCAGGTGCTCCCCGGGAAGCCCAGGACGACGGCGGGGGTCCACACGGCGACGTAGGCGATGCCGGTGAGCGCGGGCATGCCGCAGCCGACGGCGAGCAGGTCGGCCGCGAGGAACACCAGGACCGCCGCCGCCACGATGATCATCTCGACCGGCGGCCACACCGTCATCGGCACGACCGAGGTCTCGATCAGCTGCGAGGCCTGCTGCACGAGCTGTCCCGCGTGCTCGATCGTGCCCGGCCCGACCAGCAGCGGGTTGCCGCCCGGCGGCGTCGCGTAGAAGGCCAGCAGGGCGTACGCGGCCACGACCAGCCCGACCGCCGACGGCAGCCAGGTCGACCGGGTCAGGCTGCGGGTGCCGCCGACGACGAGGGCGGCGCCGGCGACGGCCAGGACCGCGTGCAGCACCCAGGCGCCGCCGGCGAGCAGGCCGGACATCGCGCCGAGCGCGGTGCACGCGGCGACGGCGGTCAGGGCGGTGGCCGCCGGGGACCGCCAGCCGCGGCGCAGGGCCGCCCCGCCGCTCACGCCGCGCCGCCCGTCAGCCGCCACCAGGTCGCCGCGAGGTCGGCGCCGGGCTCGACCTGCACGACGCGCCACCCGGCGCGGCGCAGCTGGCGGGCCGTGGCGGTCGCGGACTCGTCGTCGTCCGCGCCGCGCACCAGCGCCCAGCCGCGCCGGGTCTGGCTGACGCCGGCGAGCGCGGCGCGCCCGGCCGGGCCCTGCGGGCCGAGCACGGCGATGACGAGCCCGGACCCGCCGTCGGCGTCGTCCAGGCCCCGGATCTCCGCCAGCAGCGCGGCCTCCGCGGCCGCCGCGTCCGGCTGTCCGGCCAGGTCCACGGTCGAGTCCAGCAGCTGCTGCCGGCCGGGGGCCTCGAGCCGGGCGGCGTGCGGGTCGTCGGCGGCGGTGCCGGTGAGCAGGTGGGTCGGGTGGCCGGCGGCGTGGGTCGCGAGCGCGACGGACGCGGCCAGCGAGATGCACCACTCGAGCGCGTCGCCGGGGGCGGGCTGGTCGAGCAGCACGGTGACCGGCCGCATCCCGGCGCGCTCGTCGGACCGGACCACCAGCTCGCCGCGGCGGGCGCTGCTGGGCCAGTGCACGCGGCGCAGGTCGTCGCCGACCCGGTAGTCGCGGAGCGCGGCGTCGTCGGGGGCGGGGGACCGGGCGCCGACGACGGACCGCTCGGGCTCGGCGACCAGCAGCTCGCGCGGGACCGGCAGGTCGACGACCGACGGCCACACCGTGACCGTCTCGCGCGCGCCGAGGGTGGCGCGCACCCGGGCCACGCCGAACGGGTCGGTGCGGGTCACCACCAGCGGGCCGAGCGCCCACCGGCCGCGCCGGGTCGCCTGCACGGGGTAGCGCAGCCGGACGGCGCGGGGCTCGCGGGCGACGGTGGCGCGCAGCGGCCGCCCGCCGGACAGCTCGACGGCGGCCTGCTCGCGGAGCTGCAGGTCGGTGAGCCGCGCGCGGGACGCCCCGCGCGCCAGCCCGACCTCGACCTGCACGTCCGCGGTCCGGCCGACGTGCACCGGGTCGGGCTGCACGGTGCGCCGGGTCCGCAGGCCCTGGCCGCGGCCGGGGTCGACGACGCCCACCGCGAGCATGCCGAGCACCACGAGCAGCACCGGCAGCGTGCCGATGGTCAGCAGGTCGGTCGACCCGAACGCGGTGCCGGTCGCGCCCACGGCCAGGCCGAGGACCACGAGGCCCACCCCGCGTCGGGTCGGGCGCAGGCGCATCAGCCCGCCGCGGTCCGGTCGCGCACCGCGGAGCGGACCGGGGCGGCGACCGGCGCGGGGACGGCCACGCGGGCGACGAGGTCGCCGATCACGTCCTGGCCGCTGCGCCCGGAGAGCCGGGACTCGGCGCTGAGGATGACGCGGTGCGCGAGCACCGGCTCGGCCAGCTGCTGCACGTCGTCCGGGAGCACGTGGTCCCGGCCGTCGACGGCGGCGAGCCCCTTGGCGGCCCGGAGCAGCTGGATCGCGGCGCGCGGGGAGGCGCCGAGCCGCAGGGCCGGGTCGTCGCGGGTGCCGGCGACGAGGTCCACCACGTACTGCTTCACCGCGGGCGAGGCGTACAGGTGCCGGGTGGTGTCGATCAGGCGGGAGACCTGCTCCGCGTCGGTGACCGGCGTGACGTGCGCCAGCGGGTCGGAGGTCTCCTGGGTGTCGAGCATGGCGAGCTCGGCCTCGGCGCTCGGGTAGCCGACGGTCAGCCGGGCCATGAACCGGTCGCGCTGGGCCTCGGGGAGCGGGTACGTGCCCTCCATCTCGACCGGGTTCTGCGTGGCGACCACGAGGAACGGCCGGGGCAGCGGGTACGAGGTGCCGTCGACGGTGACCTGCGCCTCCTGCATGGACTCCAGGAGCGCGGACTGGGTCTTGGGCGAGGCGCGGTTGATCTCGTCGCCGATCACGATGTGCGAGAACACCGGCCCGGGCCGGAACTCGAACTCCTGGGTGGCGGCCCGGTAGATCGTGACGCCGGTCAGGTCGCTCGGCAGCAGGTCGGGCGTGAACTGCACGCGGCCGACGGTGCAGTCGATCGTCCGGGCGAGGGCCTTGGCCAGCGTCGTCTTGCCGACGCCGGGCACGTCCTCGAGCAGCAGGTGCCCCTCCGCGAGCAGCACCGCCACGGCGGTGCGGACCAGCTCGGGACGGCCGGTGACGACGCGGGCGATGCTCGCGCGCATCCGGTCCGTCACGGTGATGAGCTCGTCCATCTCGGACGCGCCGGGCACTGCTACGGGCATGGGGACCCCCTCGGTCGACTGGGGGAAGCCTAAGCGGCGCCGACCCCGGGCGGGAGGTGAACGTGCACCCGTCCTCCCCACTTCCCCCCACCCGGACCACCCCGGGGTCCTCCACTTCGCTCCCCGGGCTGGGGAGCCGGCGGGCGGCGGGTGGGGCCGCACGGGCTCTGACCTGCGACGACGCGGGGGAGGGCTCGGGGGAGCGGCGTCGGCCGCAGCCCCGCGAAGCGTCTGGCACGCCCCGCCGGGCACCCCGAACCCTCCACCGCGCTCCACCGGCCCTGACCTGCGCAGACGCGGCAACTTCACCCGCCTGCCGCCGATTCCCTCCGTGCGGGTGGAGCGAAGTGGAGTACCGTGGAGCCATCGGGTGCCGAGGGGTGCCCGTGCGCGCAGTCCGGGGGAGGTGGGCGACGTGGGGTTCGAGCAGGCGCTGGCCGGGCTCGGCTCCTCCGTGCCCTTCCTCGGGACGCACACCCCGAAGCTGGACGAGAAGGGGCGGCTGATCCTCCCGGCCAAGTTCCGCCCCCAGCTCGCCCAGGGCCTGGTCATGACCCGGGGCCAGGACCGCTGCCTGTTCCTGCTGCCGCTCGACGAGTTCGCGCGGATGCACGACAAGCTGCGCCAGGCCCCCGTGACCAGCAAGCAGGCCCGCGACTACCTCCGCGTGTTCCTGTCGGGCGCCTCGGACGAGACGCCCGACAAGCAGGGGCGCATCTCGATCCCCCCGATGCTGCGCTCCTACGCGGGGCTCGACCGGGACGTCGCCGTGATCGGCGCCGGCACCCGGGTCGAGGTCTGGGACCTCGAGGCGTGGGAGACGTACCTGGCGGAGCAGGAGGCCGGGTACGCCGAGACGGCGGAGGAGGTGTTCCCCGGCGCCTTCTGACCCGCAGCACCAGCAGCACCCCGCACGACCAGCTCCACCCAGCACCACCGCCCGGCGAGACCTCCCCCCGGCAGCTCTGACGCACTTCCCCGGCGTCAGAGGGCCGGTGGGGGATCTGGTCGGACGGCGGAGGGGCCGCCCGACCACCCCCGTGCCCCACGGAGCACCACGCACCACGCAGCACGCACCACCTCGCAAGCAGCACCCAGCACCCAGCACCCAGCACCGAGGAAGGAGACCCCCGTGCCCGACGCGCCCGAGCAGCCCGACCAGCCCGCCCGCCCCGAGCGCGACGCGGCGTCCCGCCACCTCCCGGTGCTCCTGCAGCGCTGCATCGACCTGCTCGCCCCCGCGCTCGCCGAGCCGGGCTCCGTCCTGGTCGACGCGACGCTCGGCATGGGCGGCCACACCGAGGGCGTGCTCGCGGCGCTGCCGCACGTGCGGGTCGTCGGCATCGACCGGGACCCCCAGGCGCTGCGCCTGGCGTCGGCGCGACTCGCCCCGTTCGGCGACCGGTTCACCCCGGTGCACGCGGTGTACGACGAGATCCCCGAGGTCGTCGAGCGCCTGGGGCTGCCCGGCGTGCAGGGCGTGCTGATGGACCTGGGCGTGTCCTCGCTGCAGCTGGACGAGGCCGAGCGCGGCTTCGCCTACGCGCAGGACGCCCCGCTGGACATGCGGATGGACCCGACCCGCGGCCGCACCGCCGCCGGGGTGCTCAACACCTACGACGAGGCGGACCTGGTCCGGGTGCTGCGCGAGTACGGCGAGGAGCGGTTCGCCGGCCGGATCGCCCGCCGGATCGTGCAGGCGCGGGAGAAGGCCCCGCTGGAGCGGACGTCCGAGCTGGTCGACCTCGTGCGCGCGGGCATCCCCGCGGCGGCCCGGCAGACGGGCGGCAACCCGGCCAAGCGCACGTTCCAGGCGCTGCGCATCGAGGTGAACGACGAGCTGGCGGTCCTGGCCCGGGCGATCCCGGCGGCGGTCGAGTCGCTGGTGGTCGGCGGCCGGATCGTCGTCGAGGCGTACCAGTCGCTCGAGGACCGCCTGGTCAAGCGCGCGTTCGCGGCCGGCGCCGAGATCAGCGCCCCGCCCGGGCTCCCCGTGGTCCCGGACACGCACGCGCCGTACCTGCGGCTGCTCACCCGCGGCGCGGAGGAGGCGGACGCCGCCGAGCTCGCCCGCAACCCGCGCTCGCAGTCCGTGCGGCTGCGCGCCGCCGAGCGGCTGCGCCCGACGCCGGAGCACCTGCGCCCGGGCCGCGGCGACGCCGGCAGTACCGGCGGTCCGGGCGCCCGCCGCCCGGACCGCACCCGCAGTCCCCGCACGCCCCGCACCCCGAACGGACCGAGGAGAACCGCATGAGCGCCGAGCAGGCCGTCCGCGCACCGCGCGTCCGCCCCGCCCCGTCCGCCGCGCCCCGGTCCGCCCCCGAGCGGCCGCGGCTCCGGCTGGTCCGCCCGCCGGCGCAGGCGCGCACCCACGTGCCGTTCGTCGTGACGTGCATGGCGATCCTGGCCGGCGCTCTGCTCGCCGCGCTGCTGCTCAACACGCAGCTCGCGGCCGGCGCCTACGAGCAGCGCTCGATGGACGTCGAGCTCGCCCAGCTCGCGCGGGACGAGCAGTCGCTGTCCGCCGAGCTCGACGCGAACAAGGCGCCCGCGAAGCTCGCCGAGAGCGCCACGGCGCTCGGGATGGTGCCCGCCGGCTCGACCGGGTGGCTGCGGCTCGCGGACGGGACGGTGCAGGGCGACGTCGGGGCCGGGCAGTGAGCACGCCCACCACCCGGCGCACCGCCGCGCCCGCCCGCCCGGTGCGGGCCCCGGCCCGTCGGCCGGCGACCGGCCTCCCGACCCAGCGCGGCCCCCGCGGCCCCTGGTCGCCGCGCCCGGGCGGCCCGAGCGTCGCCTTGCTCGACCGCCGCCGCACGGTGCTCGTCGTGGTCGTCGCCCTGCTGCTGACCGTGTTCTCCGGCCGGCTGCTCTGGCTGCAGGGGGTCGGCGGCGACGCGATCGCGGCGGAGGCGCTGCAGAACCGCCTGACCACCTCGCAGCTCGTCGCCGCGCGCGGCACGATCACCGACAGCGAGGGCGAGGTGCTCGCGACCTCGGTCGACCGGTACGACATCGTGGTGAACCAGCGCCTGCTGAAGACCTGGTCGACGACCGAGGACGGCACCACCTACTCGGGCGCCGCCGGCGCCGCGCAGCTCATGGCCCCGATCCTCGGCGTCAACGCGGCCGAGCTCGGCGCGACGCTCGACGGCGACGCCGGCTACAAGTACGTCGTCAAGAACGTGCTGCCCGAGGTGTGGCAGGCGGTCCGCGAGCTGCGGATCAACGGCATCACCTCCGAGCAGGTGGCCGAGCGCGTCTACCCGAACGGCAACCTGGCCGGCAACCTGCTGGGCTGGGTCAACTCGGAGGGGAACGGCGCGCAGGGCCTGGAGTCGACGCTGGACGCCGAGCTGTCCGGGACCCCCGGCGAGACGACGTACGAGCGGGGCCGGGGCGGCCAGCAGATCCCGGGCGGCTTCGAGGAGTCGACCGCCGCGACCGACGGCCGCAGCGTGCAGCTCACCATCAACTCGGACATCCAGTGGAAGGCCCAGCAGGCGATCGAGCAGCGGGTCGCGGACACCCAGTCCGACTCCGGCACGATCGTCATGACCTCGGTCAAGACCGGCGAGGTGCTGGCGATGGCCGAGTCCCGCACGGTCGACCCCAACGACCCCGGCGCCGACGACACGCTGTGGGGCGGGTCCAGCGCCGTGTCCGACGTCTTCGAGCCCGGCTCGACCGCGAAGATCATCACGATGGCGGCGGCGATCGAGACCGGCATCACGGACCCGCTCGAGCAGTACACGGTGCCGTACAACTACACGACGGCCAACGGGCAGACCTTCAAGGACTCGCACGAGCACGCCGGCATGCAGCTGACGACGACGGGCATCCTCGCGGAGTCGTCGAACACCGGCACCGTGATGATCGGCCAGGACCTGCCCGAGCAGGTGCGGCACGACTACCTGTCCAAGTTCGGCTTCGGCCAGAAGACCGGCATCGAGCTGCCGGCCGAGCAGGCGGGCCGGCTGTGGGACGCCGACAAGTGGGACGGCCGCACCAAGTACGCGGTGCTGTTCGGCCAGGGTCTGTCGGTGACCGCGCTGCAGGCGACCGACGTGTTCGCGACGATCGCCAACGGCGGCGTCCGGGTCACCCCGCACCTGGTCAAGGGCTGGACCGAGCCGGACGGCACGTACACCCCGGCGCAGGCGGCCGAGACGACCCAGGTGGTCTCGCCCGAGACCGCGCAGACGGTGCTCACCATGATGGAGAGCGCGGTCGACGAGGGCACGGGCTCCGCCGCGGCGATCCCGGGCTACCGCGTGGCCGGCAAGACCGGCACCGCCCAGGCCTGGGCCGCCGACGGCACCCAGGGCATCACCGCGTCGTTCATCGGCGTGGCCCCGGCGGACAACCCCGAGATCGCCGTCAGCGTGGTCCTGCACAACCCGCGGACGTCCGAGTGGGGCGGCACCGTGGCCGCGCCGGTGTTCTCCGACGTCGCCGGCTACGCGCTCACCGAGCTCGGCATCGCCCCCAGCGGGACGCAGCCGCAGCTCTTCCCGACCACGTGGTGAGCCCCGTGCGCGCCACCCGCTCCAACGCGCCCGCGGGCGCCCGCCCGGCCGCCCCGGTCGCGGGGGCCCGTGGCCCGCGCGGTAGATTCTCCCTATGACGTCCCCGCAGGGCCGGCTGCGCCCGGAGCACCCCCACAGCCGCCGGGTCGCCGACCTCGCCGACGCGTTCGGGCTCGTCAGAGCCGGTGCGGCGCTGCCGGCGGACCTGCTGACCTCGGGGATCACGGTCGCGAGCGGCGACGCCCTCCCGGGCGACCTGTTCGTCGCCGTGCCCGGCGCGCACACCCACGGCGCGACCCACGCGGGGCAGGCGCTGGCCGCCGGCGCCGTGGCGGTCGTCACGGACCGGGCCGGCGCGCAGGTGCTGGCCGCCTCCGACGACCCCGCCGTGCGCGCCGTCCCGGTGCTGGTGACCGACGACCCGCGCGCCCTCGCGGGCGTCCTGGCGGCCGAGCTGCACGAGCACCCCGGCCGCCGCCTGACGACCGTCGGCGTGACCGGCACCAACGGCAAGACCACGACGATGTACTTCGTCGAGGCCGCGCTGCGCCGGCAGCACGAGCGCACGATCGTCATGGGCACGGTCGAGCTGAAGATCGGCGACGAGGCGATCGAGAGCCCGCGCACGACGGTCGAGGCGCCGGTCGTGCAGTCGATCCTGGCCCGCGGCCTGGAGCTCGGCGCCACCGCCGCCGCGATGGAGGTGTCCTCGCACGCGCTCGCGCTCGGCCGGATGAACGGCCTGGAGCTCGGCGTCGCGGGGTTCACGAACCTGCAGCGCGACCACCTCGACTTCCACGGCGACATGGAGGGCTACTTCCGCGCCAAGGCCCAGCTGTTCCGGGCCGGCCACGCGCGCCGCGGCGTCGTGGTGGTCGACGACGAGTGGGGCCGCCGGCTGGCCGGCGAGGCCGAGATCCCCGTCGACACGGTGGCGACGCACGTCGGCGCCCCGGAGGGCGAGACGGCCGACTGGGCCGTGACCGAGGCGGACGTGGGCCTGGACGGCGTGGGCTCGACGTTCACGCTGCGCGGGCCGGACGGCGCGGAGCACCGCGCCGCGAGCCCGCTGCCGGGCCTGGTCAACGTGTCGAACGCCGCGCTGGCCGTCGTGCTCGCGCACCGCGCCGGCGTGCCGCTGGACGTCGCGATCGACGCCGTCGGCACCGCGTCGGGCGTGCCCGGCCGGATGGAGCGCGTGATCGAGCGCCGCGGCGGGGCGAGCCCGCGCCCGCTGTGCCTGGTCGACTACGCGCACACCCCGGACGCCCTGGTCCTGGCGCTGGAGGCCGTGCGGCCGATCACGCCGGGCCGGCTCATCATCGTCTTCGGGTCGGACGGCGACCGCGACCGCGGCAAGCGGCCCCTCATGGGCCGGATCGCCGCGCGCCTCGCGGACGTGCTGGTCGTCACCGACGAGAACCCCCGCTCGGAGGACCCCGCGTCCATCCGGGCCGCCATCCTGGACGGGGCGCGCGAGGAGCGCCCCGCGCTGGCCGACGTGCACGAGGCCGTCAGCCGCACCCAGGCCATCCACGACGCCCTCGACCTCGCGACGGAGCTGGACACCATCATCATCACGGGCAAGGGCCACGAGCCGACCCAGGAGATCGCCGGGGTCTTCCACCGGTACAACGACCGCGACGTGCTGCGGGCGGCCGACGCCGCGCTGGCGGCGCGCGAGGCGCAGGGGCAGACCGCGTGATCGCCATGACGGCGGCGGAGGTCGCCGAGGCGACCGGCGGGCGCCTGCACCCCGCGGACCTGGACCCGGCGACGGTCGTGACCGGCCCGGTCGTGGTCGACTCGCGCCAGGTGGAGCACGGCTCGCTGTTCGTGGCGCTGCCCGGCGAGCACGTGGACGGCCACGACTTCGCGGGCGCCGCGGTGCGCGCGGGCGCCACGCTGGTGCTCGGCGCGCGCCCGGTCGCGCACGACGGCCCCGACGACGGCGCCCCCACGGCGCTGCCGGTGTGCGTGGTGGACGACGTCGAGAAGGCGCTCGGCGACCTGGCCCGCGTGGTCCTCCAGCGGCTGCGCGAGGCGGCCGTCGAGCCCGGCGGCACCGACCTGCGGGTCATCGGCGTCACGGGCTCGGTCGGCAAGACGACCACCAAGGACCTGCTGGCGCAGCTGTGCGCGGCGGCGGGCCCGACGGTCGCGCCGGAGAAGTCGTTCAACAACGAGATCGGCCTGCCGCTGACGGTGCTCCGCGCCGACGAGCAGACCCGGTTCCTCGTGCTGGAGATGGGCGCGTCCGGGATCGGGCACCTCACCTACCTCACGGACATCGCGCCGCCCGACGTGGCGGTGGTGCTCGTGGTGGGCCACGCGCACCTCGAGGGCTTCGGCGGGATCGAGGCCGTGGCGCGCGCCAAGGCCGAGCTGGTCGCCGGGCTGGCCCCGGACGGCGTCGCGGTGCTGAACGCGGACGACCCGCGCGTGCTCGCGATGGCGGCGCACGCGCCGGGCGCCGTCGCGACCTTCGGCACGACCACGGGCGCCGACGTGCGCGCGGTGGGCCTGCGGGTCGACCGCGCCGGGCGCGCCGGGTTCACGCTCGACGCCGGGCGGGTGCCGCCGGTCGAGGGCGACGGCTCGCGGGAGACCGCCGAGGTCACCCTGCGGCTGGTCGGGGAGCACCACGTGCACAACGCGCTGGCCGCGGCCGCGGCCGGGCTGGCCGTCGGGCTGCCGCTCGCGGACGTGGCGGCGGGCCTGTCCGCCGCGGACGCGATCAGCCCGCACCGGATGCACGTCGTGGACCGCCCCGACGGGATCACCGTCATCGACGACTCGTACAACGCGAACCCGGACTCCATGCGGGCCGCCCTGCGCGCGCTCGCCGTGGTGTCGGGGCGCGAGCGCCGGTCGGTGGCCGTGCTCGGCGAGATGATGGAGCTCGGCGAGGACGCGCGCCGCGAGCACGAGGCGATCGGCCTCCAGGTGGTCCGGCTGAACGTCGGCCTGACCGTCGTGGTGGGGCCCGGCGCGCTGGGCATCTTCGCCGGCGCGCAGCGCGAGGGATCCTGGGGCGACGAGGTGGTCATGGTCGACGACGTCGAGGCGGCGACCGCGTTCCTCGAGCGCGAGCTGCGCGCGGGCGACGTGGTGCTGCTCAAGGCGTCGAACGGCGCGGGCCTGTGGCGCCTGGGCGACCTGCTGACGGACGCGGGGGTGCGGGCATGATCTCCGTCCTCGTCGCCGGCGGCGTCGCGATGGTCGTCGCGCTGCTCGCCACGCCGCTGTTCATCAACTTCCTGGTCAACCGGCAGTACGGCCAGTTCATCCGCCAGGACGGCCCGACCGCGCACTACACCAAGCGCGGCACGCCGACGATGGGCGGCGTCGTCATCATCGGGGCCACGCTGATCGGCTTCGGGGTCGCGGCCCTGGTCACCGGGAACCTGCCGAGCGCGTCCGCGCTGCTCGTGCTGTTCCTCATGACCGGCCTGGGCGTCGTGGGCTTCCTGGACGACTACATCAAGATCTCCCGGCAGCGCAGCCTCGGGCTGTCGGCGCGGTGGAAGATCGTCGGCCAGGGCTTCGTCGGCATCACGTTCGCGGTGCTGGCGCTGCAGTTCCCCGACGCCACGCTGCGCACGCCCGCGTCGACCAGCATCTCGTTCATCCGGGACACCGGCCTGGACCTGGCGTTCGCCGGGGCCACGATCGGCGCGATCCTGTTCGTGATCTGGGCGAACTTCCTGATCACCGCGTGGTCGAACGCCGTGAACCTCACGGACGGCCTGGACGGCCTGGCCACCGGCTCGTCGCTGATCGTGTTCGGCGCGTACGTCATCGTCTGCGTGTGGCAGTTCAACCAGCGCTGCGGGCTCGCGGAGAACCTCAAGTGCTACGCCACCCGCGACCCGCTGGACATGGCCGTGGTCGCCGCGGCCGTCACGGGCGCGTGCTTCGGCTTCCTGTGGTGGAACGCCAGCCCCGCCAAGATCTTCATGGGCGACACCGGCTCGCTCGCCCTCGGCGGCGCGCTCGCCGGCATGTCGATCGTCACCCGCACCGAGGTGCTCGCGGCGATCATCGGCGGCCTGTTCGTCATCATCGTGCTGTCGGACGTCATCCAGATCGGCTTCTTCAAGATGACCGGCAAGCGGGTGTTCAAGATGGCGCCGCTGCACCACCACTTCGAGCTGTCGGGGTGGGGCGAGGTCACGATCGTGATCCGGTTCTGGCTGATCGCCGGGCTGTTCGTCTCGCTCGGCATCGGGATCTTCTACGCGGAGTGGGTGACGGGCTGACCGTGGCTGCCGACCTGACCACCCCCGAGGGTCTGGGCCGGGCGCGGGTCGTCGTCGCCGGGCTCGGCGTGTCCGGGCGGGCCGCGCGCGACGTGCTGGCCGGCCGCGGCGCGCGCGTGACGACCGTCGACGACCGCGCGCCGGACGCCGACGCGTCCGACGTGGCCGCGTTCCTCGCGGCCGACGGCCTCGCGGGGGTCGACGTCGTCGTGGCCTCGCCCGGCTGGCCGCCGGCGCACCCGCTGCTCGCCGCCGCCCGCGCCGCCGGCGTGCCGGTGTGGAGCGAGGTCGAGCTGGCCTGGCGGCTGCGGGTCGACCGGGACTCCGGCGACGGCCCCGCGCCGTGGCTCGCGGTGACCGGCACCAACGGCAAGACCACGACGGTCGAGATGCTGGCCTCCGTGCTGCGCGCGGCGGGCCGGCGCACCGCCGCGGTCGGCAACGTCGGCACCCCCGTGGTCCTGGCCGCGACCGACCCGGCGCTGGACGTGCTCGCGGTCGAGCTGTCGTCGTTCCAGCTGCACCACACGGAGTCGATGGCCGCGCAGGCCGCGGCCGTGCTCAACGTCGCCGCCGACCACCTGGACTGGCACGGCTCGCTCGACGCGTACGCCGCCGACAAGGGCCGGATCTACGCCGGGGTCGAGATCGCCTGCGTGTACAACGCCGCCGACCGCACCACCGAGGACCTGGTCCGCGAGGCCGACGTGGCGGACGGGGCGGTCGCCGTGGGATTCACCCTCGGCTCGCCCGGCGTCGGGCAGGTCGGGCTCGTCGACCGGATGCTCGTCGACCGCGGGTTCGCCGCGCTGCGGCACACGCACGCCGCCGAGCTCGCGACGTTCGACGACCTGGCGCACCTGGCCGGCCCGGACGGGCTCGCGCCGCACGTGGTGCAGGACGCCCTGGCCGCCGCGGCCCTGGCGCTCGCGCACGGCGTGCCGCCCGAGGCCGTGGGGGCGGGCCTGCGCGCGTACGCGCCGGGCGCGCACCGGATCACCACCGTCGCCGAGGTCGACGGGGTGCGGTACGTCGACGACTCCAAGGCCACCAACGCGCACGCCGCCGCCGCCTCGCTCGCGTCGTTCGCCGAGGGCAGCGTCGTGTGGATCGCCGGCGGGCTCGCCAAGGGCGCCACCTTCGACGACCTGGTCGCCCGGCGTGCGGACCGGCTGCACGCCGTCGTGCTCATCGGCGAGGACCCCGCGCCGCTCGCCGACGCGCTCGCCCGACACGCGCCGCAGGTCCCCGTCGTCCGCGTCGATCCCGGTGACACTGGGTCCGTGATGTCCCGCGCCGTGACCGAGGCCCGCCGCCTGGCGGAGTCCCGCGCCGCGGCCGGCACCACGGTCCTGCTCGCACCCGCGTCCGCCTCGATGGACCAGTTCGCCTCGTACGCCGCGCGCGGCGAGGCGTTCGCCGCCGAGGTGCGCGCCCTGCACCCGAGGGGGTGACCCCGGCGCCGATGGCCCAGACGACCGACGCCCCGGCACCGCGCACCGCCGAGCGGCGACCCTCCCGGCTCGGGCAGTGGAACAGCGCGGTCACGAGCTACTACCTGCTCGTCGGCGCGAGCCTGCTGCTGCTCGTGCTCGGGCTCGTCATGGTGCTGTCGTCGTCGTCGGTCGAGTCGCTGGCCTCGGGCGGCTCGCCGTACGCGGTGTTCTTCAGCCAGGCGCAGTACGCGCTGATGGGCCTGCCGCTCATGTGGCTCGCGTCGCGCATCCGGCCGGGGACCTACCGGAAGCTCGCGTGGCCGCTGCTCGGCCTCGGCCTGTTCGCGCAGCTGCTGGTCTACACGCCGCTCGGCCGCGGCAAGGGCGGCAACACCGGCTGGATCGTCGTCGGCGGGTTCTCGGCGCAGCCGTCGGAGGCGCTGAAGCTCGCGCTGGTGGTCTGGCTCGGGATGATCCTCGCGCGCAAGCAGCCGCTGTTCGACGACTGGAAGCACGCGGCCGTCCCGGCGCTGCCGGTCGCCGCCGGGGCCGTCGGCATGGTGCTGCTGGGCCACGACCTCGGCACCGCGATCATCATGCTGATCCTGGTGGCCGGCGCGCTGTTCGTCGCCGGGGTGCCGATGCGGATCTTCGCGGGCGCCGGGATCGCGGCCGCCGTCGGCGTCGCGCTGCTGGCGACGGTCAGCCAGAGCCGTGTCGACCGGATCATGAACTGGTTCACCGGCGAGTGCGACGTCACCGCCGGCTGCTACCAGACGATGCACGGCATGCAGGCGCTGGCCACCGGCGGCTGGTTCGGCCTCGGCCTGGGCCAGAGCCGCGAGAAGTGGTCCTACCTGCCCGAGGCGCACAACGACTTCATCTTCGCGATCATCGGCGAGGAGCTCGGCCTGATCGGCACGCTCCTCGTGCTGGCGCTGTTCGGCGTGCTGGCGTTCGCGATGTTCCGGGTGATCGCCCGGCACCGCGACCCGTTCGCCCAGATCGTGACCGGCGGCGTCGCCGCGTGGATCATCGGCCAGGCGCTGGTGAACATGGGCGTGGTCGTCGGCCTGCTGCCCGTCATCGGCGTGCCGCTGCCGCTGGTGTCCGCGGGCGGGTCGGCGCTCATCACCACCCTCGTCGCGCTCGGCGTCGTCATCTCGTTCGCGCGCACCGAGCCGGGCGCCGCGGAGGCGCTCGCCGCGCGGCCCAGCGTGGTGCGCCGGTCGCTCGCCGTGATCGGGCGGACCCGTGCCTGACCGCCGCGCCGCCGCCGGCGGCCGCCCCACCCCGACCTGAGCGGCCACCCGCCGCGCCCGACCCGCCCGCCCGTGACCCCGGAGGATTCTGTGACCGCACCCGACGCCCCCACCGGCCCGGCGGAGGGCGCCGAGCCCCGTCCGCGCGCGGTCCTGCTCGCCGGCGGGGGCACGGCCGGGCACGTGAACCCCCTGCTCGCGGTGGCGGAGGAGCTGCGCGCCCGCGACCCCGAGCTGCGGGTCGCCGCGCTGGGCACGGCGGAGGGCCTGGAGTCCCGCCTGGTGCCGGAGCGCGGGCTCGAGATGTTCGTGGTGCCGAAGGTGCCGCTCCCGCGCCGGCCCACCCTCGACTGGGTGCGGCTGCCGCGGCTGCTGCGCGAGGCCGTCGACGCGGCCGGCGCCGCGATCGACGAGCTCGGCGCGGGCGCGGTCGTCGGCTTCGGCGGCTACGTGTCGACCCCCGCCTACCTCGCCGCCCGGTCCCGGGGCGTGCCGGTGGTCGTGCACGAGCAGAACGCCCGCGCGGGGCTCGCGAACCGGCTGGGCGCGCGCCGGGCCGCCGCGGTGGCGGTGACCTTCCCCGGGACCCGGCTGCCGCGGGCGCAGGTGACCGGCCTCCCGCTGCGCCCGGAGATCGTCGACCTGCTGGCCGAGCGCGCGGCGGACGCGGGCGCGACCCGGCGCCGGGCCGCGGCCGAGCTCGGCTTCGACCCCGAGCGGGTCACGCTGCTGGTCACCGGCGGCTCGCTCGGCGCCCTGTCGGTGAACCGCGCGGTGGCCGCCCAGGCGCGCGCGATCCTCGGCACCGGGGCCGAGGTGCTGCACCTCACCGGCGCCGGCAAGGCCGAGGACGTGCGCGCGGCGGTGCGCGGCGTGCCCGGCGCGGAGCGGTACCACGTGCGCGAGTACCTGGCCGAGATGGAGCAGGCGCTGGCCGTCGCGGACCTGGTGGTCTGCCGGTCCGGCGCGGGCACCGTGAGCGAGCTCGCGGCCCTCGGCATCCCCGCGGTGTACGTGCCGCTGCCGGTCGGGAACGGCGAGCAGCGGCTCAACGCCCAGCCGGTCGTCGCCGAGGGCGGCGGCGTGCTGGTGGCGGACGAGGCGCTGACGGGGGAGTGGATCGCCGCCCACCTGCTGCCGCTGCTGGCGCCCGAGGCCGCCGACCGGCGCCGGGAGATGGGCGAGGCGGCCGCGCGGGTCGGCGTACCGGACGCGGCCGGGCGGGTCGCGGACCTGGTCGAGGACGCGCTGGCCGAGGGTGAGCGGCTCGCGGCCGAGCGCGCCGAGGCGGAGCGCCTGGCGGCCGAGCAGGCCGCGGCGCACGAGGCGGCGGAGGCCGAGCGCGCGGAGCGGGCCGAGCAGGACCGGCTCGCCGCCGAGCGCGGTGCGGCCGAGCCGGTCGCCGCGGGGTCGGCGGCGGAGGCGGAGGCGGACGCGGGGGGCGACGAGGCCGACGCGGGCCCGGCTCCGCTGACCGTCGCGACCCCGGCCGTCGCCCCGGACCCGGCGGCGCCGGGCGCCCCGGCCGCCGGCGACCGCCCCACGGCCGTCGGCACCCTGGCCGACCTCGGCCGGGTGCACCTGGTCGGCGTCGGCGGCGCCGGCATGTCCGCGGTCGCCGGCCTGCTGGCCGCGCGCGGCCTGGCCGTGTCCGGCTCCGACGCCCAGGAGGGGCCGGCCCTCGACGGGCTGCGCGCCGCGGGCGTCACCGTGCACGTCGGCCACGACGCCGCGCACGTCGAGGACGTCGACTCCGTCGTGCTGTCCAGCGCCATCCGGGAGACCAACCCCGAGCTGGTGCGGGCGCGCGAGCGCGGCCTGCCGGTGCTGCACCGCTCCGAGGCGCTGGCCGCGCTGATGGCCGGACGGATCGGGATCGCGGTGGCCGGCGCGCACGGCAAGACCACGACGTCGGCCATGGTCGCCACGGCGCTGACCGCGGCCGGCCGCGCGGACGCGGTGCTCGACCCGTCGTACGCGATCGGCGGCACGGTGCTCACCCCCGAGGGCGCGACCCCCGGCTACCGGACCGGCGCCGGCGAGGCGTTCGTCGCCGAGGCCGACGAGTCGGACGGCTCGTTCCTGGCCTACGCGCCGGCGGTCGCGATCGTCACCAACGTGGAGCCCGACCACCTGGACCACTACGGCACCACCGAGGCGTTCGAGGCCGCGTTCGCGGCGTTCGCCGACCGGGTGCTGGACGGCGGCGCGCTGGTCGCGTGCCTCGACGACCCCGGCGCGGCGCGCCTGCTGGCCGAGGTCGGCGACCGGCTGACCCGGCGCGGCGTCCGGGTGCTCACCTACGGCACGGACGCGTCGATCGGCGAGCTCGGGCCGGACCTCGTCGTCGGCCCGGTCGTCGACGCCGGCGGCACCTGGCGCACCACGCTGACCTCCCGGTCGGCCGAGGTGCCCGGCGCCGACCTGGCGCTGGCGGTCCCCGGGGACCACAACGCCGCGAACGCCGCCGCCGCCTACCTCGCGGCCTGGGCCGTGGGCGCCGACCCGGCCGCGGTCGCCGCCGGGCTCGGGGAGTTCCGCGGCACCGGCCGCCGGTTCGAGGACCGCGGCACCGCGGGTGGCGTGCGGGTGGTCGACGACTACGCCCACCACCCGACCGAGGTCGCCGCGCTGCTGCGCACCGCGCGGGGCGTCGCCGGCGACGGCGCGGTGCACGTGCTGTTCCAGCCGCACCTCTACTCCCGCACCCGCACGTTCGCCGCCGAGTTCGGCGCGGCGCTCGACCTCGCGGACACGGTCGTCGTCACCGACGTGTACGCGGCGCGCGAGGACCCGGACCCCGAGGTCTCGGGCGACACGATCGTCCAGCGCGTGCCCACGCCCGGGCGCGCGCGGTTCGTCGCCGACCGGCACGAGGCGGCGCGCGCCGTCGCGGCCGCGGCGGCGCCGGGGGACCTGGTGCTCACCGTGGGCGCCGGCGACGTGACCCGGCTCGGGGCCGTGGTGCTGGCGGCGCTGGCGGGGGCGGGGGCCGACACGTCGGCCGAGGCCGACACCGGCGATGCGCGCGCCGATGCCGACGAGCCCGCCGAGGCCGACGCGCCCGCCGACGCCGGCCGCCCGGCCGGCCCGGCCGACCCC
>NZ_DASQCJ010000218.1:0-24297 GCF_035634735.1 Cellulomonas sp. | reverse complement strand
CGTGCCGCGGTTAGGCTGCCCGCGTGTTCCTGAGCCGGGTGTGTTGTCGCTGAGCTGACGACCCCGCGCGCCCGTGGCCGGACGGCCCTCGCCGCGCACCCCGCCTCACCCCGAGGACACCCCATGGCTCAGCCCGTGCTGGACCGCGCGCCCGCGGTCGCCACCCGTCACATCCCCGCCGCCGGCCGCGCGATCGCCGCCCGCCACTCCGTCGAGCCGCGCCGACCGGGCCGCGCCCCCGCGAACCCCGCTGATCCCGCCGAGCCCCCCGTGCGCGACGAGGGGGCTCGAGCGGATCAGCGGGGCTCGGCGACCACGGTGCACGTCGGCGCCCCGGCCTACGGCGTGCGGACCGTCGAGGCGCGCCCGGAGTCGGAGTCGGGGATCGCCGTCGCCGCCCGCACCGCCGACGTCATCCGCCTCGGCTTCTCGGTCGCGGTGCCCTCCGTCGGCGCGCTCGCCCGGGTGGCCACGCTGGTCGAGGACGCTCTCGCCGACGCCGGCCGCGACCGCGCCGAGGTGCGGGTGCTGCTCGACCTGGAGGTCGTGCTCGCCGGGGACGAGCGCACGGCCCGCCGGAAGCGCTCGCACCTGGAGTACCTCGACGCGCTCGCCGGGCTGTCCTGGGCGCCGGCGGACACCCGCGTCGTCACGACCGCCGACCGGCTGGTGGCCGAGGTCGGCGAGGTGGCCCGGCGCGCGGGCGTCGACGGCGTGGTGCTGCACCCGCTGGCCGGCGGCGCCGCGGTCGAGGCGGAACTCCGCGCCCTGGTCGCCTGACCGCGCTCGGGCGTCGGTACGGTGGGCGCATGACGCGGCTCTGGCACTGGTCGGTCCTGGGCGTGCTGCTGCCGGCCGTGTGGCTGGTGGCGCTCACCGGGACCGGCGACCCCGGCGCCCGCGCCGGGCTCCTCGGCTACGCCGCGCTGATCCTCCTGCTGGGCGCGGTGCCCGCGGTCCTGCTGGGCACCCTGCTCGGTGCCGGCGTGCTGGCCGTCGCGCGCCGCCTCCCGCCGGCCGGTGACCCGCGCCGGGGCCGGGCGCTCGCGACGGCCGTCGCGATCACCGCGGTGGCGACCACCGTCCTGGGCGCCGTCCTCGCCACCGGCACCGTCGCGGTGTCGCTCGCGCCGGCGGTGCTCGGCTGGTCGGCGCTGCTCGTCGGCCTGCCGCTCACCCTCGCCGCGGCGACCGCGTGGGCGCGCTGGCGCCCGGCGCACGACCGCCCCCGCCGCCCGGCGCCCGCGGGCACCTACCCCTGACCCCCGGGCCCCGACGTGCGGGGACGCCCGGGTTCCGCCACCCTCGGTCCATGCTGACCGGGTGGCCGCTGATCGTCATCGGCGTCCTCGCCGCGCTCGCCGGGCTGGCGGGCGTGCTCGGTCGGCTCGACCGCACGCGGTTCGCGCTCTACCGGCGGCACGGTGAGCCGGACCCGCGCCGGCACGCCGTCCTGCAGCGGTCGGGCGGGGGGATCGCGGTGCTGGTCGGTGTCGGTTTCGTGATCGCCGGGGTCAACGGCCTCTGACGGCCGCGCCTGGTCCTTAGGGTCAGCGCGTGACGAGGCTCCGGCACTGGGCGCTGCTCGGCGTCGTGCTGCCGCTGTGGTCGGTGGCGGTCGTGAGTGCCGCGGAGGTCCTGGGCGAGCACCTCGGCCTCGCGGACTGGCTCGTGCTCGTCGGCTTCGGGGCCGCGATCACCCTGGTGCCCGGCCAGGTGCCCTGCGTCGCGCTCGCGCTGCTGACCGGGGCCGGCGTCCTCGCGCTGGGCCGCCGCCTGCCGCCGGCCGGGTCCCGGCTCCGGGTCGTCGCCGTGGCGGTGGGCACGCTCGTGGTGGCCGTCGTGGCGACCGCGGCCGGGGTCCTGCCGCAGACGGTGTTCTCCGCACCACCCGTCCCGCGGGTGCTCGCCACCGCGGTCGCCACCGGCGCGCCCCTGGTGGTGGCCGCGGTCGTCGCGTGGCGGCGGAGCGACCGGATCACGCCGCTGCCGCCGGTGCCGAGCCCGTGGGAGGACGACCCGGCGGCCTGATCGCCGCCGGGCCGCCCCGCACGCCGCCGCCGGCGCGGCCGCCCGCCGTCAGCCGCCCAGCGTCCCCAGGGCCCGCTCCAGGTCCTCGGCCAGGTCGTCGACGTCCTCCAGCCCCACGGACAGCCGCACCGTCGACTCCGCGATGCCGACCGCCGCGCGCCCGGCCGGCCCGAGCTTGCGGTGCGTCGTCGTCGCGGGGTGGGTGACCAGCGACTTCGCGTCGCCGAGGTTGTTCGAGATGTCCACCACCCGCAGCGCGTCCAGCACCCCGAACGTCAGCGCCTTGGCCGCGGCGGGCGTCGACCCCTCGGGCACCCGCAGGTCGAGCGTCACCACCGTGCCGCCGCCCGACTGCTGCGCGAGCGCGAGCGCGTGCTGCGGGTGCGACGCCAGGTACGGGTAGCGGACCTGCGCGATCGCCGGGTGCCCCTCCAGCCGGGTCGCCAGCGCGAGCGCCGACGCCGTCTGGTGCCGGACGCGCAGCGACAGCGTCTCCAGGCCCTTGAGCAGGACCCACGCGTTGAACGCCGCCAGCGACGGCCCCGTGTTCCGGATCAGGGTCTGCACCGGCCCGTGCACGAACTCGTCGGTGCCGAGGATCGCCCCGCCGAGCACCCGGCCCTGGCCGTCGATGTGCTTGGTCGCCGAGTACACGACGACGTCCGCGCCGAAGTCGAGCGGCCGGGACAGCACGGGCGTCGCGAACACGTTGTCCACCACGACGACCGCGCCCGCGGCGTGCGCGAGCCGGCTGACGGCGGCGATGTCGACCAGGTCCTGCATCGGGTTGGACGGCGTCTCGAAGAACACCACGTCGGCCGGGGTCGCCAGCGCCTCCTCCCACTGCGCCGGGACGTGCCCGTCGACGTAGTCGGTGCGCACGCCCCACTTCGCGAGGATCTCGTCGAAGATCACGACCGACGACCCGAACAGCGCCCGCGCCGCGACGACCCGCGAGCCCGACCGGACCAGCGCGGCCAGCGCGGTGAACACGGCCGACATGCCGGACGCCGTGGCGTAGCAGGCCTCGGCGCCCTCGAGCAGCCGGAGCCGCTCCTCGAACGTCGACACCGTCGGGTTGCCGTACCGCGAGTACAGGAACCGGTCGGCCTCGCCGGCGAACGCCGCCTCGGCCTCGGCGGCACGCGCGTACACGTAGCCCTGGGTGAGGAACAGCGCCTCGGAGGTCTCCTGGAACGGCGTGCGGACGGTGCCGCCGCGCACGGCGAGCGTGTCGGGACGCAGCTGCTCCCGGGGGAGCCGGTCGTCCTGCCAGCGGGCCGGCCCGGGGGCCGCGCTCACGCCTCCCGCCACGGCAGGCCGGCCGCGCGCCAGCCCTGGTGGCCCCGGCGGCCGTCGGGGCCGACGTCGCCCTCGAAGCCGGTGAGCACGTTGTAGGCCGGGCCGAGGCCCGCGGCGGTCGCGGTGACCGCGGCCGCGACGGACCGCACGCCCGAGCGGCAGAGGAACACCACGGGGCGCGGGTCCTCGGCCGTCACGCCCGCGGCGGCCAGGCCGTCGAGGAACGCCGGGTTGGGCCGGCCGAACGCGTCGGTCCACTCGACGAAGGCCGTGCGGCCCTCGCCGGCGTCCGCGGTGTCGGGCACGCCGATGGTCTGCCACTCGCCCTCCGTGCGGACGTCGACGAGCACGGCGCGCTCGTCCGTCAGCAGCAGGTCCCAGGCCTCCTGCGGGGTCAGGTCGCCCGCGTACGGCGCGGTCACAGCGGGCGCACCGGGTTGCTCGGGGCCGTGGCGGCCGGGAGCACGACGGCCTGCGCGACGATCACGCGCTCCCCGTCGAAGGTCGCGGCGGGCCCGCCGTGCAGCTCGTAGCCCTCGGCCAGGGCGGCGCTCACCCGCTCGCAGAACGAGCGGTCGTCGGGCCCCGTCAGCAGGCGGTAGCGCAGGCGGTCGTCGGTGTCGGTCATGCCTCTCCTCCATCGGATCTGGCGGAAGCACCCTCGGCCGGCCCCGGTGGGGGTCCGCGGGTTGCTGCGGCGTCGACGAGCCAGATCTCTCGGCCGCTCTGGATGGTGCGGCGATGCTACGCCATCGCCCGGACCAGGATGACCGCCCGGCCGCGCCCGGGTGAACCCGTGTCGCACCGTGGACCGCGGTTGACACCTCCGCGCGGGCCGCCCCATCCTCGGACGAGGTCATGAGCGCCAGCGCGAAGCCCCGGCTCGCTGGCCGGCAACCCTCCCTCCGCGGCGGGGTGCCCCGGGTGACGACCTGGCCGTCCACCGACCGGTGGCCGGCAAGCGCGGGGTCGCCCGGTCGGCGACCGGGCCCCCACCGATCCGCTCGGGGGTAGTCCCATGTCCGTCACCGCCACCACCTCGTGTGCCGAGACCGCCCTGCTGCCCGTCGTCGGCGGGGACACGCGCGTCCCGCTGGTCGACGGCCGGTCCGTGCCGTACGCGAACCTCGACTACGCCGCGTCCGCCCCGGCGCTCGAGTCCGTCGCCGCCCGGGTCGTCGAGGTGCTGCCGCTGTACGCGTCGGTGCACCGCGGCGCGGGGTACCTGTCCCAGGTGTCCACCGCGCTGTACGAGGCGTCCCGCGCGACCGTCGCCCGGTTCGTGGGCGCGCGGCCCGACGACGTCGCGGTCATCACCCGGAACACCACCGACGCCCTGAACCTGCTGGCCGGCTGCGTCCCGGACGGCGGCCGGGTGCTCGTCCTGGACGTCGAGCACCACGCGAACCTGCTGCCCTGGGTGCGCTCGGTCCGCGGCTCCGGCCGGACGGCGACGATCCTGCCCTCGGCACCGACCGTCGCCGAGACGCTGACGGCGCTGCGCGACGAGCTCGCCCGGCAGCCGTACGCGCTGGTCACGCTGACCGGGGCGTCGAACGTCACCGGCGAGGCGCTGCCGATCGCGTCCGTCGTCGCGCTGGCCCAGGAGGCCGGCGCGCGGGTGGCGGTCGACGGCGCGCAGCTCGTGCCGCACCGGGCGTTCTCGCTGGCGGACAGCGGCGTCGACTACGTGGCGTTCTCCGGTCACAAGACCTACGCGCCGTTCGGGGCGGGCGCGCTGGTCGGCCGGCGCGACTGGCTCGACGCCGGGACGCCCTACCTCGCCGGCGGCGGCGCGGTGCGCGACGTCCGCACCGACCGGACGCTGTGGCAGCCGGCGCCCGCGCGGCACGAGGGCGGGTCGCCCAACGTGCTCGGCGCCGTCGCGCTGGCCGAGGCCTGCGACGCGCTGTCCGCCCTGCCCGCCGGGGCCCTGGTCGAGCACGAGCAGGCGCTGCGCGAGCGGCTGGTCGACGGCCTCGCCGCGATCCCGGGCGCGCGCGTCCTCCGGCTGTGGTCGGACTCGACGGACCCGGTCGGCGTCGTCGCCTTCACCCTCGGCGACCACGACTCGGGCCTGGTCGCGGCTTACCTGTCCGCGGAGCACGGCATCGGCGTGCGGGACGGCCGGTTCTGCGCGCACCCGCTGCTGGCCCGGGTCGGTGTCACGGGCGGGGCGATCCGCGCCTCCGTCGGCGTCGGGACGACGACCGAGACCGTCGACCGGCTGCTCGCGGGGCTCCGCGCGTACGTCGGCGACGGCCCGGCCGCGTCGTACGAGGTCGTCGACGGCTGCTGGACGGTCGCGGGCGACACCCGGCCGCGGCCCGCCGTGACCGGCATCGACGCGATCGCGGCGACCGCCGCGGCGGCCTGCGGCCCGGCCGTCGAGGACTGAGACCCCGGCGCCCGGCGGCCCGCGCAGGGGGCGGGTCGTCGGCGCCGGTCCCGGGTCGTCCCGTCAGCGGACGACGACCCCCAGGTGCGCCGCCAGCGCGCCCGCCAGGTCCAGCAGCTGCGCCTGGCTGATCGTCGCCCCCTTGAGGCCGGCGGTCCCGTCGATGCCCGCGAGGTCGGCGCCGCGCAGGTCGACGTCCTTGAGCTGCGCCCGGGTCAGGTCCAGGCGGCCCACCCGGCAGTCCTCCAGCCGGACCCGGGCCGCGCGCACGCCCGCGAGGTCGAGGTCGCCGATCGTGCAGCCGACGAGCCGGACGTCCTGCAGCCGGGCGTCGCGCAGGTTGAGGTAGTCGATCTTGCCGCCCTCGACCGTCACCCGGTCCCACGAGCCGCCGAACGCCTCCAGCGCGCCGAGCCGGCAGCCCTCGAGCGTGACGTCGCGCCAGGTGCCGGACCGGGCGCGGAGCATCCCCGCGCGGCACTCGGCGAGCATGGTGTCGACCAGGTGCGCGTGGTCGAGCTCCGCCCCGTCCAGGTCGCACGCCCGGAGCAGGCACTCGATGAACCGGGCGCTCTCCGCGTCGGCACCCGCGAGGTCGAGGCCGTCGAGCAGGAGGCGGTCGTAGTCGCCCTCGGGCTCGACGGGGCCGGGGTAGGGGTCGAGGAGGTCGGTGCGGGGGGCGGGCATGGGTCCCAGCCTCGCACCTCGCAGACCCGGCCTGTGGACGACGGCGATCACGCGGTCCGGCGGGCCTAGCGTGGTCGGCATGGTGGCGGGAGCAGTGGCGACGCAGGCGGCGCCGGCGCTCGGCACGACCGAGTGGCTGGCGGAGTTCCTGCTGTCCCCGGGACCCGCGGCGCTGGCGGCGGTGCTCGCGGCCGTGGTCGGGTTCGGGGCGACCCGGGCGCGGATCCGCGCGGAGCGAGCGGCGGCCGAGGACGCGCTGCGCGGAGCGGCGCGGGCGGCGGCCCTGGCCCGACGAGGGCAGGTCGTCGACCGTGACCTGGCGCAGTGGTGGGCGGTCTACCGCTGGGTCGCGGAGCGCGACCCCGGGCCCGCCGCGGCCTCGCGGGCCGCGGTCCTGACGGCGCTCGCGGCGGCGACGAGAGACCCTGTGCGGTCCGCGCTCGTGACGTTAGCGTGGGAGCGGGGCCGGACGAGCGAGGAGCGCTGCGATGACGCCTGACCCCGACACCCGCGCGTCGAGATCCGGGGGGTGGCCGCCCGAGCTGCAGCCGATGGTGGACGAGTACATCGCGCGCCTGTCCGAGGGCGGGGACCTGTGGAAGCAGGCGCGGGACCGCCAGCGCGAGGAGTACGAGAGCCTCGACGAGGAGATCCGCCGCGCCACCGAGGAGCAGGCCTACTGGCGCGCCGAGTACGAGCGCCTCACCCGCGGCGGCCCGATCCGGCGGATGCTCCGGGCCTTGTTCACCTAGCCCCCGCACCCGCCGGACCGCGCCGGCCTCACCCCCGCGCCCGCACCTCCGCCGTCAGGTGCGGCCGCCGCCGCTTCGCGTCCCACGCCGTCACCGACCACGCCCGGTCCCCGGCCGCGGCGACCCGCACCACCGGCGTCGACGGCAGCAGCACCGGCGACGCGAACTCGACGTCCCAGTCGTAGGCCTCCCCGCGGCGCGCCCCGACGTCGGCGAGCGCCCGCGCGGCCGTGAGCATCCCGTGCGCGATCGCCCGCGGGAAGCCGAGCGCCCGCGCGGTCAGCGGGTGCAGGTGGATCGGGTTGGCGTCGCCGGACACGGCGGCGTACCGGCGGCCCGCCCCGGCGTCGAACGCCCACCGCCCGGTGGGGACCGGCGCCTCGAACTCCGGTCGCGCGGCCTCCTCGGGCGCGGCGCCCGGCACCCGCACCCCCGGGGCGAGGTAGGTCGACACCCCGCGCCAGGCCGGCGGCTCGTCGGCGGGCGCGCCCGCGCGGCGCACCTCGGCGACCAGCTCGACCTGCGCGCCCTTGCGGTGCGGCCGCAGGTCCTCCGCCCACGCCCGGATGTCGAGGGCGTCCCCGACGCGCAGCGGAGTGCGCTGCTCGACCCGGTTGGCCAGGTGCACGATGCCGAGCGGCGGCATCGGGAAGTCCGGGCGGACGATCAGCGCGATGCCGACGGGGAACGCGAGCACGTGCACGAACCCCGCGGGCAGCACGTCGGACGCCGGTTCGCCCACCAGGTGCTGGTAGGCGGTGAGCCGCGCCGGGTCGGGGACGACGCCGCCGAGCCGGTGCTCGACGGGCGGCAGCGCCGGCGCCGCGGCCGGGCGGTCCGCGTCCGGCCCCGGGCCGCCGCCCAGCGCCCGCCGCACCGGCCCGCCGACCGCCGCGCGGCCCGAGGCCAGGCCGGCCCGCGCGTACAGCCCGCCGAGGCCGGGCGACTCGGCGAGCGCGAGCACCCGCCGCCCGCCGGCCCCGCCACCGGGCCCCGCGTCCCGCGCCGGCGACTCGACCGCCGTCACCGGCCCACCATGCTCTGCCCGCACACCCGCAGCACCTGCCCGACCACGCCCCCGGCCTGCGGCGACGCGAGGAACGCCACGGCCTCCGCGACGTCCACCGGCAGCCCGCCCTGCTGCAGCGACGACAGCCGCCGCGCCACCTGCCGGGTGAGCGCCGGCATGCGCGCGGTCATCTCGGTCTCGATGAACCCGGGGGCGACGGCGTTGGCGGTGCCGCCGAACGCGGCCAGCAGCGGCGCGGTGGCCTGCACCATGCCGATGACCCCGCCCTTGGACGCGGCGTAGTTGCTCTGCCCGCGGTTCCCGGCGATCCCGGAGGTGGACGCGAGGGAGACGATCCGCGGGGCGTCGGCGAAGTCGCCGGAGGTCAGCAGCGCCTCGTTGATCCGCAGCTGCGCCGCGATGTTGACCGCGATCACGGACTCCCACCGGTCGGGCGACATGTTGGCGAGCAGCTTGTCCCGCGTGATGCCCGCGTTGTGCACCATCACGTCGAGCCGCCCGTGCCGCCCGAGCGCGTGCTCGAGGATGCGCGCGCCGGCGTCGTCGGCGGTGACGTCGAGCTGCAGCGCGGTGCCGCGCACCCGATTGGCGACGGCGGCCAGCGCCTCGCCCGCGGCGGGCACGTCGACGGCCACGACGGTCGCCCCGTCCCGCGCGAGCGTGGTCGCGATGGCCTCGCCGATGCCGCGCGCGGCCCCGGTGACCACGGCCACGCGGCCCTCGAGCGGCCGCTCCCAGTCGGCGGGCAGCGCGCCGGCCGCGGAGTCGACCGGGAGCAGCTGGCCGTCCACGTAGGCGGATCGGGCGGAGAGCAGGAACCGGAGCGCGCCCAGGACCGCGGGCGCGGTGACCGGCACGTCGTCCGCGAGGACCACGCCGTTGCCGGTCGCCCCGGCGCGGAGCTCCTTCGCGATCGACCGCAGCGCGCCGTCGACGCCCTGGCGCGCGGCGGCGAGCGCGGGCGCCTGGTCGGGCGTGGCGCCCCGGGACACGGTGACGACCCGGCCGCCGGGGGCGAGGGTCTTGAGCACCGGCGCCAGCGCCAGCAGCGGCTCCGCGAGGTCCCGGGGGTGCGCGACGTCGGTCAGCGCGAGCACGACGGCCGCGAACCGGGTGCCCTCGCCGGCGTGCCGGCGGACGTCCAGGTCCCAGCCCTTGTGCTCCGGCGAGGTGCCGGACAGGAACCGCGCGAGCGTGTCGGCGTCGCCGCCCTCGCCGAGCACGAGCACCGGCCCGTCGACCAGCGGCGCCCCCGCGCGGTACCGGCGCAGCCGCGCCGGGCGGGGGAGGCCGAGCTGCTTCGCGACCTTCGCGGTCAACCCGCTGTTCACCAGGTCCAGGTAGGTGTCGGTCGCCATCACACCGCCTCCAGGATCGCCGCGACGCCCAGGCCGCCCGCGGCGCAGACGGACACCAGCGCGCGGACCGGGCGGTCCTCGCCCGCGGCGAGCAGCTCGGCACGGCGGCGGTGCAGGGTCTTGGCGACGGTCGCGACGATCCGGCCGCCCGTCGCGGCGAACGGGTGGCCGGCCGCCAGCGAGGAGCCGTGCACGTTGAGGCGCTCGCGGTCGACGGTGCCGAGCGCGTCGTCCAGGCCCAGGCGGGACAGGCAGAACTCCTTGTCCTCCCACGCCGCGAGCGTGGTCAGCACGGTGGACGCGAACGCCTCGTGGATCTCCACGAAGTCGAGGTCGCCCAGCCCGAGGCCCTGCCGGGCGAGCAGCCGCGGCACCGCGTACGCCGGCGCCATCAGCAGCCCGTCCTCGCCGTGCACGAAGTCGACGGCGGCGGTCTCGGCGTCGACCACCGCGGCGAGCGGGGTCAGGCCCCGGGCGCGCGCCCAGTCCTCGGAGGCCAGCAGCACCGCGGACGCGCCGTCGGTGAGCGGGGTCGAGTTGCCGGCGGTCATCGTCGCCGGCGTGTCGAGCCGGGTGCCGAACGCCGGCTTGAGCTTCGCGAGCTTCTCCAGCGACGTGTCGGCGCGCAGGTTCTGGTCGCGGACCAGCCCGCGGTACGGGGTCACCAGGTCGTCGAAGAACCCCGCCTCGTAGGCGGCGGCGAGCCGCTGGTGGCTGGCGAGGGCGATCTCGTCCTGCGCCTGCCGGGTGATGCCCCACTGCGCGGTGGTCAGCGCCTGGTGCTCGCCCATCGACAGGCCGGTGCGCGGCTCGTCGGTGCGCGGGGTGGCCGGCTTGAGGTCGCCGGGCCGGAGCGCGGCCGCGGCCTTGAGCCGCTGGGGGACCGTCTTCGCCCGGGCGAGCGTCAGCAGCGTGCGGCGCAGGCCCTCGCTGACCGCGATCGGCACGTCCGACGCCGAGTCGACGCCGCCGGCGACGCCCGACTCGACCTGCCCGAGCCGGATCTTGTTGGCGATCGACACGACCGCCTCGAGCCCGGTCGCGCACGCCTGCTGCAGGTCGTACGCCGGGGTGCGCGCCGACAGCGGCGAGCCGAGCACGGCCTCGCGGGTGAGGTTGAAGTCGCGGCTGTGCTTGAGCACGGCGCCGGCGACGACCTCGCCCAGCACCTCGTCCTGCAGCCCGTACCGGGCGACGAGCCCGTCGAGCGCGGCCGTGAGCATGTCGAGGTTGCTCACCCGGGCGTACGGCCCGCCGGCCCGCGCGAACGGGATCCGGTTGCCGCCGACCACCACGGCGCGCTGCGCGCCGGTCGTCGTGGCTGCCGTGGGTGAGCTGGGGGTCGCTGCCATCGGGGTCCTCCCGCATCGTCGTCGATCAGGGTGGTGCCGGGTCGGGCGCTGCCCGCTGCGGCCGAGAAGTCGGGACCTCGGTCCCTTGCAGCAACGGTGCCCGAAACTCACAGTACCTGATACCGTCGGTTCTGTGACCCCGATCACGCGCGCACCGTCGACGGCGACGGACGACGGCCGGTCGACCCGGTGGGAGGACCACCGGGAGGCCCGCCGCGCCGATCTCGTGCGCGTCGCGCGCAAGGTGGTGCACCACGGCGGCCCCGACGTCTCGATGGACGACATCGCGGCGGCGGCCGGGACGTCGAAGTCGATCGTGTACCGGTACTTCACCGACAAGGACGGCCTCCAGCTCGCCGTCGCCGCGGCCGTGGTCGCCGACATCCGGGACGCCCTCGACGTCGCCGCGGCGGGGGCGACCGGCCCGCGGGACGCGCTGCGGGGGATGGTCGACACCTACCTGTCGATGATCGAGTCCTCGCCGCACGTGTACGCCTTCGTGACCCGCGGCGGGTCGGTCGGGCACTTCCTCGACTCGGTGACGGAGCTGGTGGCGGCGCCGTTCGTGCGCGCGCTGGAGCAGGGATCGGGGCAGGGGGCCGACGCGGCCGACGCCGCGTGGACCCGGCTCTGGGCCGCCGGCGCCGTCGGGTTCGTGCGGGGCACGGGGGAGCGGTGGCTCGCCGCGAGCGGCACCCCCGGCGGCTCCGGCGCGCCCCGCGAGGACCGCGAGGACGTCGCCACCCGCGTCGCCGCCTGGCTGTGGGCCGGGCCGGTCGGCGCGCGCACCCGCGAGCAGGCCGGGCGCACCGACCCGGCGCCGCACGCCGACCAGCAGGACGAGTCCGACTGATCCACCCCGTGCGTCGACGGCGACGCACCGACGGAGGGAACGCGCATGACGACGACCGCACCGACCCCGGCCACCACCCCCGGCCCGGCGGTGACGACCCCGACCGCGACCGTCCGGCCCACCGGCGCCGGGCACCCGCACGGCCGGAAGCACGCCGACCCCCGCGTGGACGTGCCGCGGCTGACCGACCTGGTGCTCGGCCGGTACGCCGACCTGCGCCGCGGCGCGCGCGACGTGGTGGCCCAGCCCCGGTTCCAGCGCGTCGAGGGGCTGACCGTCCCGGAGCACCGCGCCCGCGTGCTCGACCAGCTCCGGACGCTGGCGCGCGAGGGGGAGGTGCTGCGCGCGTTCCCCGAGCGGCTCGGCGGCGCCGACGACCACGGCGGCAGCCTCGCCCGGTTCGAGGAGCTCGTCGCCGCCGACCCGTCGCTGCAGATCAAGGCGGGCGTGCAGTGGGGCCTGTACGCGTCGGCGATCCTGCACCTCGGCACCGAGCGGCACCACGACCGGCTGCTGCCTGCCGCCATGTCGGTCGACGTGCCCGGCGCGTTCGCGATGACCGAGACCGGCCACGGCTCGGACGTGGCCAGCATCGGCACCACCGCCACCTACGACCCCGCGACCGAGGAGTTCGTGGTCCACACCCCGTACCGCGCGGCGTGGAAGGACTACCTCGGCAACGCCGGCCAGCACGGCACCGCGGCGGTGGTGTTCGCGCAGCTCGTGTCGCAGGGCCCGGGCGACCCGCGCCCGGTGAACCACGGCGTGCACGCGTTCCACGTGCCGATCCGGGACGCCGCGACGGGCGAGTTCCTGCCCGGCGTCGGCGGCGAGGACGACGGCCTCAAGGGCGGGCTGAACGGCATCGACAACGGCCGGCTGTGGTTCGACCACGTGCGCGTCCCGCGGGCCGACCTGCTCGACCGGTACGGCTCGGTGGCGGCGGACGGCACCTACTCCTCGCCGATCGCCAGCCCGGGCCGCCGGTTCTTCACCATGCTCGGCACGCTCGTGCAGGGGCGCGTCTCGCTGGACGGCGCCGCGGTGAACGCGGCCAAGCTCGGCCTGGTCGTCGCGGTGACCTACGGCAACCAGCGCCGGCAGTTCGCGGGGGCGTCGCCGACCGACGAGGTGGTGCTGCTCGACTACGGCGAGCACCGCCGCCGCCTGCTGCCGCTGCTCGCCGAGACCTACGCCGCGACGTTCGCCCACGAGCACCTGCTCGCCGCGTTCGACGACGTGTTCTCCGGCCGGGACGACACCCCGGAGTCCCGCGAGGAGCTCGAGACCCTGGCGGCCGCGCTCAAGCCGACGTCGACCTGGCACGCCCTGCGCACCCTGCAGACCTGCCGCGAGGCGTGCGGCGGCGCGGGCTTCCTCACCGCCAACCGGCTGACGTCGCTGCGGGCCGACCTGGACGTCTACGTGACGTTCGAGGGCGACAACACCGTGCTCTACCAGCTCGTCGGCAAGCGGCTGCTGGCCCGGTACGCCGCGCAGGTCGGCGGCGACCCGGCGGTGATGGCGCGCCTGGTGGCGGGCAAGGCGGCCGACGCCGCGCTGCACCGGATGCCGCTCGCCCGCGCCGTGCAGACGCTGGTCGACGCGGGCGACGCCCGCCGGTCCGCCGGCCAGCTCCGGGACCCGCACACCCAGCGCGACCTGCTCGCGGACCGGGTCGCGACGATGGTCGCCGAGCTCGCCCAGGCCCTGCGCCCGGCCCGGCGCGCGACCCCCGAGGTCGCGGCGGAGCTGTTCGACGCGCACCAGCACGAGCTGGTCGAGGCGGCCCGCGCGCACGCCGAGCTGCTGCAGTGGGAGGCGTTCACCCGGGCCCTCGACGCGGTCCCGGACGCCGGCACCCGCCAGGTGCTGACCCGGCTGCGGGACCTGTTCGGGCTCACCGTGATCGAGCGCAACCTCGCCTGGTACCTGGTGAACGGGCGGCTCTCCGCGGGCCGGGCGCGCACGGTGACGTCCTACATCGAGCGGCTGCTGCTCGGGCTCCGGCCGCACGCGCAGGACCTGGTCGACGCGTTCGGGTACGGGCCGGAGCACGTGCGGGCCGAGATCGCGTCGGGCGCCGAGGCCGAGCGGCAGGCGGAGGCGCGCGAGGCGCAGCGCGCGGCGCGGGCGTCGGGGACGGAGCCGGTGCCGGAGCCGAAGCCGGCGCGCTGAGGCGGGCTGGGCACCCCGAGTGGGCGGGAGTGGAGCGTTCTGCCGGGACACGCCGCGCGTGCCGGGCAGAACGCTCCACTGCCAGGGGCACCGGGGTGAGTCGAGCCCGCCGGGTCCCTAGACTTGCCGAGGCCGCCCGCCGGCGGCTCCGACCAGACGAGGAGCCCATGTCGCACGCCACGCTGGTCCTGACCCGTCGTCGTGACCGGGCAGGCCTCTTCCGCCGGGCCAAGGTGCTCGTCGACGGGGAGGTCGTGGCCGGGCTCCGGCCCGGGAAGTCGGCGACGGTCCAGGTCGCGGCCGGCCGGCGGCAGGTTCAGGCGGCGATGGACTGGACGACCTCGCCCGCGATGGACCTGGACCTGGCGGAGGGGTCGGAGGTGCGGCTGGTGGTGTCGCTGCCGTTCGCGTCGATGGGGACCGCGTTCTCGGACCCCGCCCAGACGCTCACGCTCACGCGGGAGGACTGAGCGCACGGGCCGACCCGACCCGGTCGGCACGCGCTCCCGCGATACCCGCGGCCACCTGGTGGCCGCCCGCCGCGCGGGTGCCGCCCCCGGGTGCACGATGCCGTCGTGCCCCAGCCGAGCCCCGCCCGCGTCGTCGTCCTGCACGGCTACCGGGCGTCCCCCGACGCCCACTGGTTCGGCTGGCTCGCCGACGACCTCCGCGCCGACGGCGTCGACGTCGCGATCCCCGCGCTGCCCGCGCCGCAGGCGCCCGAGCCCGGCGCCTGGCTCCACGTCGCCCGCGCGGCCATCGGCGTGCCCGACGAGCGGACGGTCGTGGTCGGGCACAGCCTCGGCTGCGTCACCGCGCTGCACGCGCTGTCCCGCACGCCGGGGGACTGGCGGCTCGGCGGCCTGGTGCTCGCCTCCGGGTTCGACGCCACGCCGTCGGCGGTGCCGGAGGTCGCGCCGTTCACCGCACGAGCGGCCGACCACGACCGGGTGGTCGCGGCGACCGCGGCCCGGCACGTGGTCGGCTCCGACGACGACGCGGTCGTCGAGCCCGCGCTGACCCGGGCCCTCGCGGAGCGGCTGTCGGCGACGTTCGACCTCGTCCCCGGCGGCGGGCACCTGCTCGGGCGCGAGGGGTTCACCACGCTGCCGGTCGTGCGGGACCGGGTCCGCGCGGCGCTGGGCCTCGCCCCGCGCTGACCGGCCCGCCCAGGACCGCGCCGCGCGGCAGGCGTGCCCGTCGGGCCCTCCGGTGCCGGGGCGGGCCACGGACCACCCGGCGTGGGTGTTACCGTTCACAACGGTGTGTCGCTCGTGTGGGAGGTGTCGCTGATGGAGGCGATCCGGAGGCTGTGCCCCGGACGCTCCGCTCGCGCGCGCCGCGGCGGCGGCGCCGCCGGGCCGCGGCAGGGCCGATGACCAGGGGACCCGCCACGCGGAGCGCGGAACCGGAGTCCCGGACCGCACCGCACCCGCCGGGCGCAGAGCACGGGGAGGCGCCGCGCCGGCGCCCCGGCATGCACGACGTCGCGCAGGTCGCGGGCGTGTCGCACCAGACCGTGTCCCGGGTCCTGAACGACCACCCGAACGTGAGCGCGGCGACCCGGGCGAAGGTGCAGTCGGCGATCGCCCAGCTGGGCTACCGCCGCAACTCCGTGGCCCGGGCCCTCGTGACCCGCCGGACGGGGTCGATCGGCGTGGTGACCGAGGACTCGGCGCTGCACGGCCCGACGATGACCCTGATCGCGCTCGAGAACGCCGCCCGCTCGACGGGCATGTCCGTCAGCGTCGCGACCGTCACCCAGTGGGACGTCGCGGCGGTGCAGGCGTCGCTGGAGCACTTCCTCGACCAGGGCGTCGACGGGGTGGTCGTGATCGCGTCCCACGACGAGGCCGTGCGCGCCGTGCAGGGCTTCGCGCACCGGCTGCCCGTGGTGATGGTCGGCCCGTCCGACCTGGGCGGCGAGGTCTACACCGCTGCCGTCAACCAGTACGCCGGTGCGCGCCTCGCGACCCGGCACCTGATCGAGCTGGGGCACACGGACATCCTGCACGTCACGGGTCCGTCCGTCTGGCTCGACGCCCGGTCGCGGGCCCGCGGCTGGAGCGACACCATGCGCCAGGCCGGGCTGACCCCGCGTGACCCGGTCCCCGGCGACTGGAAGGCCAGCACGGGGTACGGCATCGGCGCGGAGCTGGTGGCGCGCGCCGGGGCGGCCTCCGGTGCCGAGCCGCTGCCCACGGCCGTGTTCGCCGCCAACGACCAGCTCGCGCTCGGGCTGCTGCACGCCTTCGCCGAGGCGGGGGTGCGGGTGCCCCACGAGGTCTCGGTGGTCGGGTTCGACGACGTCGAGGGGTCGGCGCACTTCTTCCCGCCGCTGACGACGGTGGCGCCGGACTTCGCGGCGTTGGGCCGGCGGTGCCTGGACCAGATGGTGGCGGCGATCGCGGGCGAGCCGGCGGTCGACGGCCTGGTCGGCGCGGCGATGCGCGTCCGGTCCAGCACCCGACGCCGCAGTGAACGTTAACAACTGTTACCCATTCGTTACCGTGGATCGTTGACCCTCGAAATTGTGAGCGTTCACAATCGGTCTCGCCGACAGTGCGGTCGGCCGAGGACTCGAGGAGGAGCTCATGTTCGGACGCGCAGCCAGGAGGGGCCTGGTCGGCCTGGTCGGGACGGCGGCGCTGCTGTCCGTGGCGGCATGCAGCAGCGGTGGTGGTGAGGCCGCAGCCGGCGGCGACGGGGACGACCTGATCCGGGTCGGGTTCTCCCAGCTCGGTGCCGAGAGCGGCTGGCGGACCGCCAACACGGAGTCGGTCAAGGCCAGCCTGACGGAGGAGAACGGGTTCGACCTGACCTTCGTCGACGCGCAGCAGAAGCAGGAGAACCAGATCAAGGCGCTGCGGGACTTCGTGGCGCAGGACGTGGACGTCATCGCGTTCTCCCCGGTCATCGAGACGGGCTGGGACGAGGTGCTGCAGGAGATCAAGGACGCCGGGATCCCCGTGGTCCTCGTCGACCGCACGGTCGACACGACGGTCGAGGACCCCTACGTCACGTGGATCGGCGCGGACTTCGAGCAGGAGGGCACGACCGCGGGGGAGTGGGTGGCGGAGAACGCCCCCGACGCCAAGGTCTTCGAGCTCCAGGGCACGCTGGGCTCCGGCGCGCAGGTCGACCGCGAGGAGGGCTTCAACGCCGTCGTGGGCGACCAGGTCATCGGCAAGGCGAGCGGCAACTTCACGCGCGCCGAGGGCAAGACCGCCGTCGAGGCGGCGCTGCAGGCCTACCCCGAGACGACGCTGATCTTCAGCCACAACGACGACATGGGGCTCGGCGCCATCGAGGCCATCGAGGCGGCGGGGAAGGTGCCCGGCAAGGACATCCAGCTGGTCACGGTCGACGGCGTGCGCGACGGCCTGCAGGCCCTCGTGGACAAGAAGTTCAACTACGTCGTCGAGTGCAACCCGGTGTTCGGCGACCAGCTCGCGGAGCTGATCACCGCCGTCGCGAACGGCGAGGACGTCCCGGAGACCACGATCGTCGTCGACGAGGCCTTCGACCAGACGATCACCCAGGACGAGGTCGACGCCCGGGCGTACTGACCCCGGGCCCGCGGGGCGGCCGGCAGCCGGCCGCCCCGCGCACCCGGCAGGCCGGCCCAGGCCCCCCGCGAGGAAGGACGAGGATGTCCGAGACCCACCCGCCGCACGACGAGGTCGTGCGGATGACCGGGATCACGATCACGTTCCCGGGCGTCAAGGCGCTCGACGGCGTGGACCTCACGCTGCGCGCCGGCGAGGTCCACGCCCTGATGGGCGAGAACGGCGCGGGGAAGTCCACCCTGATCAAGGCGCTGACCGGCGTCTACCGCGTCGACGCCGGCCGCGTCGAGGTGCGCGGCGAGGAGCTCGCCCTCGACGGCCCGGAGCAGGCGCAGGCGGCCGGCATCTCCACGGTGTACCAGGAGATCAACCTGTGCGCGAACCTCAGCGTGGCGGAGAACGTCATGCTCGGGCACGAGGTGCGCCGCGGGCCGTTCATCGACTGGCGCGCGACCCGCCGCGAGGCGCAGCGCTTCCTGCGGCGGCTGCACCTCGACGTCGACCCGCGCTCGGTGCTGGCGTCGCACAGCATCGCTGTGCAGCAGCTCTGCGCGATCGCGCGCGCCCTGGTGGTGGACGCGAAGGTGCTGATCCTGGACGAGCCGACGTCCTCCCTCGACGAGGCGGAGGTCGCCGAGCTGTTCCGCGTCGTGCGCACCCTGCGCGACGAGGGCGTGGCGATCCTGTTCGTCTCGCACTTCCTCGACCAGGTGTACGCGATCGCGGACCGGATGACCGTGCTGCGCAACGGGCGCTTCGTCGGGGAGTTCCGCACCGCGGAGCTGCCGCGGCGGGAGCTCATCTCGCACATGATCGGGCGGACCGGCGAGGCGCTGGCGGGCATCGAGCAGCAGGCCCGCGCGACCGTGACCAGCCACTCGCCCCGCGAGACGCCGCTGCTCACGGCGGTGGGGCTCGGCAAGGACGGGTCGGTGCGGCCGTTCGACCTGGCGCTGTACCCGGGCGAGATCGTGGGCGTCGCCGGCCTGCTGGGCTCCGGCCGCTCGGAGCTGGCGCGCCTGCTCACGGGCGCCGACCGGCCGGACCACGGGGAGATGGCGGTGCACGGCACGCCGGTGCGCCGGGCGACGCCTCTGGCGTCCCTCAAGCGGGGCGTCGCGCTGTCCAGCGAGGACCGCAAGCGCGAGGGCATCATTGGCGACCTCACGGTGCGGGAGAACCTGGCGCTCGCCCTGCAGGCGAGCCGGGGGACCTGGCGCCGGGTGCCGCGCCGGGAGCTCGACGAGGTGGTCCAGCGGTACATGGTGACGCTGAACATCAACCCGCCCAACCCGAACGCGCTGATCAAGAACCTGTCGGGCGGGAACCAGCAGAAGGTGCTGCTGGCCCGGTGGCTCGCCACCTCGCCGCGGCTGCTCGTGCTGGACGAGCCGACCCGTGGCATCGACATCGGCGCCAAGGCGGAGATCCAGAAGCTGGTGACCGACCTGGCCTCCGACGGCATGTCCGTCGTGTTCATCTCCTCGGAGCTCGAGGAGGTCCTGCGCCTGAGCCAGCGGATCGTCGTCATGCGGGACCGGCGGAAGGTCGCCGAGATCGAGAACGGCGACGACGTCGGCACCGGCACCGTCCTGGAAGCGATCGCGGCGAGCGGGGAGAGCGCCTGATGACCACACCCACCTCCGTGCCCGGGGCCCGCGGCGCCGACCGCGGCCTCGCGCTCCTGCGCCGGGTCGCCGACCACGGCCTGCTCTGGCCCGTCGTGGCCCTCCTCGTGCTGGTCGTCGCCTGCGGCGTGAAGAGCCCGGGGTTCCTCGACGTCGCGCTGCGCGACGGCCACCTGTACGGCCAGCTCATCGACCTGCTGCGGAACAGTGCGACGCCCCTGCTCCTGGCGCTCGGCATGTGCCTGGTGATCGCCACCGGCGGCATCGACCTGTCGGTCGGTGCGGTGATGGCCATCGCCCTCGCGGTGTCGCTCACGTTCCTCGACGGCGCCGCCGACCCCGGCGCCCCGGCGACGGTGCTGCTCGCGATCGGGCTCGGGCTCGCGGCGGGGGTGGTCGGCGGCTCGTTCAACGGCTTCATGGTCGCCGTGCTGGGCATCCAGCCGTTCATCGCGACGATGATCCTCATGGTCGCGGGCCGCGGCATCGCCATGCTGATCACGCAGGGGCAGATCACCACGGTGACCAGCGCGCCCTTCAAGTCGATCGGGTCCGGGTTCGTGCTGGGCGTGCCGACGCCGGTGGTGATCGCGGCGGCGGCCTTCGTGCTCGTGGCCGTGCTCGTGCGGCGCAGCGCCCTCGGCATGTTCCTGGAGTCCATCGGCATCAACCGCGAGGCCAGCCGGCTCGCCGGGGTCCGGTCCCGCTCGACGACCTGGATCGTCTACGTCATCGCGGGGACGCTCGCCGCCCTGGCGGGCCTCGTGTACGGGGCGCCGACGATGGCCGCGGACGCCAACAACATCGGCCTGCTCAAGGAGCTCGACGCCATCATGGTGGTCGTCCTCGGGGGCACGAAGCTCGACGGGGGCCGGTTCAACCTCGGCGGGCTGATCGCCGGGGCGCTGCTCCTGTCGGCCCTGGAGCGCGCGGTGATCATCTTCCAGCTCCCGTCCCAGACCACGCCGCTGTTCAAGGCCGTCGTGCTCATCGCGGTCTGCGTGGCCGGATCGCCGATCCTGCGCGACCGGGTGCAGGCGCGGCGCCTGCGCACCCGGGCCGCCCGACCCGTGGAGGTGGTGGCATGACCACCGACGAGCTGACGCAGACGCCCCGCCCCGCCCCGGCGGCGGGACCCGGCCCGGCGCTCCGCGCGCGTGCGCTGCTGGACCGGGTCGACCGCCGGTTCCTCCCGGTGATCGGGACGGTCATCACGCTCCTCGCGATGCTCGCGGTGGGCCAGAGCCGGTACAGCACGTCCCGCTCCGACTTCATCAGCATGAAGCTGTTCTCGAACCTGCTCGTGGACAACTCGTACCTGCTCGTGCTGGCCGTGGGGATGACGTTCGTCATCCTCACCGGTGGCATCGACCTGTCCGTGGGCGCGGTCGTGGCGCTCGTCGGGCTGGTGGTGGCGAAGCTGTTCTCCGCCGGGTTCCCGCTGCCGGTGGTGCTGATCCTGGGTGTGCTGATCGGGACGGCGTGCGGCCTGCTCATCGGCGTGCTGGTCCAGGTGTTCGACATCCAACCGTTCATCGCGTCGCTCGCGGTGATGTTCCTCGCCCGGGGCCTGGCGAACGTGGTGAGCACGAGCTCCCTGGCCATCGACGACCCAGGCTTCTCGAGCCTGGCGGCGTGGAGCATCACGTTCGGCGAGCTGCGGGGGATGTGGCGGATCAACGCGAGCATGCTGGTGGCCGTCGCCGTGCTCCTCCTCGCGGTGTACCTGCTGCACTACACGCGCTTCGGCCGCACCGTGTACGGGCTGGGCTCGGGCGACCAGGGCACGGCGGTGAACCTCATGGGGCTGCGCCCGGCGCGGACGCGGATCTGGGTCTACGTCATCAGCGGCACCTGCGCGGGCATCGCGGGCATCCTGTTCGCGCTCTACACCAAGTCCGGGTTCAACCTGACCGGCATCGGCATGGAGCTCGACGCGATCGCGGCCGTCGTCATCGGCGGGACGCTGCTGTCGGGCGGCGTCGGGTTCGTGCTCGGGACGGGCGCGGGCGTCCTGGTCTACGGCCTGATCCAGGTGCTGATCGCGCGCGAGGGCCTGGACTCCTGGTGGACGCGGGTGTTCATCGGGGCGGTGCTGCTGGCGTTCGTGATGCTCCAGCGGGTCATCACGGTGCGCCGGCCGTGAACCGGCCGCCGGCGGTGCGGACGCGGGGGGTCACACCGCCGGCACGGCCGGGATCGTCACGACGTCCACGACGATCCGGGACAGGATCCGCAGGAACCCGATCGCGCGCAGCACCCGGTCCGGGTCCGGGAACGTCGTCGTCGCGGTCGGGTGCGCGACGGAGTTCCGCTCGTCCATCAGCGCGGCGAGCCGCCGCCGGGCCTCGGCGGTGCACGCCCGGTCGTCGCGGAGCGCCAGCGCGGCCTTGAGCGGCGCCTGCTTGCCGATCTCCGACCACAGGTTGCCGACGTCGACCCGCCGGAACACGTCCTGCAGCACCTCGGGGCGCATGTTCGAGCTGGTGAGCGCGAGGATCGAGGACGGGATGGCGACCCCGGCGTCGCCGCTGCCGCCCGGGCCGGCCCCGCCGCCGCCCGCGGCCCCCGCGCCCCCGCCGCCCGCCCTGGGCGGCCGCAGGTTCGCCGCCAGCGACGCGATCAGCCGGTTCACCCCCGCCTCGTCGTAGCCGTACCGCGCGGGCTGCGCCGCGATCTCCAGCGTCCGGGCCCGCAGCGCGGCCCGGACCTGCTCGGGCAGGTCCGCGTAGCAGCCGGCCCGGCCGGCGAGGTCGTCCGCGACGTCGGTCACGAGCTGCCGCACGAAGTACTCGAACCGCCCGCAGACGTAGAGCAGCAGCGAGCCCGAGAGCAGCGGCAGGTCGGTGCGGACCCCGGACGCGCCCGCGTGCACCCGGCGCGCCTCCGGCCACGCGGCGTCGGGGTCGGGCGTGCTCCGCCCGAAGTCGCGGAACGCCTCGACCAGCGCGAGCAGCTCCTCCACCCGGCGCAGGTCCGCGTGGAAGTCCGCGAGGATGTCGTCGCCGTTGCTCACGGGGCCCGGCCGGCGGCGAGGACCCGCCCGGCGAGCGCGACCCGCTCGTGCACCGCGCCGATGGTGTTGCCGCGGCCGACCAGCACGTCGTACGCCTCGGCGTTGTCGAGGGCGGCGGCGAGCGCGGCGCGCACCTCGGGCCCGCGCCGCGCCAGGTCGTCGGTGCCGACCCGCCCCGCGGCGATCATCAGCGCGTCGTACAGCGGCCGGCTCAGCCGCCGGCTGCCGGGCAGCCGGAAGGTGTCCGGGCCGAACACGCCGCGCACGCTGCGCAGCGCGCCGAGGAACCGCGCGCGCATGGCGTCGACCCGGTCGGCGGGCAGGGCGGCGTTCCGGGCCATGTACCGGTCGAGCACCGTGCGCAGCGCGCCCTGCCGCCCCGCGGCGATCGCGTCGTCCAGGGCGAAGTACCGGAGCACCAGCTCGGCGTCGGCGAGCGAGGCGAACAGCGGGTTCCGCAGCAGCCGCGCGGGCGGGTCGGCCTCCTCCCCGGCGGTGTGCGGCGGGATGTCCCAGACCGCGGTGAACTCGGCGGACCGGGCGAGCTCGACGAGCAGGGCGTTGAGCGTCCCGGGGTAGAGCGCGTTGCGGAGCTCCTGCGGGTTGAGCCGGATCCCGCCGGTGTTCAGCCGGTCGAACAGCACGCGGCGCACGTCCAGGCCCTCGCCGTCGTCGCCCTGGGTCTCGGCGAGCAGCACGACGGCCGGCAGGCTCCGGCGCAGCAGCCCGCGCCGCAGCACCGACGGGAGGTCCGCGAACCGCTTCCGGGCGAGCTCGGGCCAGTACTCCAGGCCGGTGAGCGCGTAGTCGTTCGCGAGGAACGAGCTGATGGCGTCCAGCCGCTGCCGGCCGTCGATGACCTCGTACTCGTTGTAGTCGCGCTCGAACAGGAAGATCGGCGGCACCGGGATGTTGAGCAGCAGCGACTCGATGAGCAGCGACTTCTTCTTCGTGGTCCAGCGCAGCCGGCGCTGGTATGCGGGCGAGATGTCGATGAGCTCGCGCCCGGGCTGCAGCGCGTGCTGCAGGTAGTCGAGCTGGTAGTCCTTGGTCTCGCGGACGACGCGCAGCTGGCTGGACGCGTACTTGGCCGCGGGGTCGGCCGCCGCGACGGCGCCCGCGCCGGCGGCGTCGTCCGGCTCGGCGTCGTCGTCGAACCAGCGCGCGACCTCGTCGTCCAGCGCCGGGTCGACGTCGTGCTGCCGCCTGCCGTGTCCTCCCATGCGGGGCACGGTGCCACCGCCCGTGGCGCCCCGGCACCACTCACCGGCACCCACCCAGCCGACGGTGGAAGGTTGTGACCGACACGCCGTCGGCGTGTCCGGCAGAACGTTCCACCCGAGGGGGGGGCGACCAGGTGCCCGGGCGGACCCGGGCGGGCGGTCAGCCCCCGTCAGACCCCCGGCAGCTGCGGCACGGCCGCCAGGAGCCGGCGCGTGTACGCCTCCTGCGGCGACGCCAGCACCGACGCCGTCGGCCCCTCCTCGACGACCCGCCCGTGGTGCAGCACGACCGTCCGCTCGCACAGCCGCCCGACGATCGCGATGTCGTGCGACACCAGCACGAGGGTCAGCCCCTGCTCGGCGGCGAGCCGCTGCAGCAGGTCGACGACCTGGCCCCGCACGGACACGTCGAGCGCCGAGACCGGCTCGTCGGCGATCAGCACGGACGGCCGGGGCGCCAGGGCCCGGGCGATCGCGATGCGCTGCCGCTGCCCGCCGGAGAACTGCGCCGGGTACCGGGACGCGACGTCGGGGTCCAGGCCGACCGCGGCCAGCACCTCGGCGACCCGCTCCCGGTGGTCGCCCGGGACCCGGAGCGAGCGCAGCGGCTCCGCGACGACGGCGCCGACCCGCATCCGGGGGTCGAGCGAGGAGCGCGGGTCCTGGAACACCGGCTGCACGTCGGCGCGCAGCCGCCGGAGCAGGCCGCGGTCGCGCCGGGCGAGCGGCTCGCCGCGGTACCGGACCTCGCCGGCGGTGGGGGAGTCGAGCGCGAGCAGCTGGCGCAGCAGGGTCGACTTCCCGGAGCCGGACTCGCCGACGATGCCGACGCTGCGGCCGGCCTCGACGCGCACGGAGACGCCGTCGAGCGCGCGGGTGGCGCCGAACGTGCGGACCACGTCGACGGCCTCGAGCACGGG
>NZ_DASQCJ010000217.1:0-5607 GCF_035634735.1 Cellulomonas sp. | reverse complement strand
GCGGTCGGTCCGAACGCGCGGCGACGTGGCAGCAGGTGGTCGGCCGCGGGGCGCTGCGCAGCCGCGGCGCCGACCGCCCGACCCGCCCCACCCGCGACGTCCCGGGCGTCTGAGCGCCTCCGCCGCCCCGGCGCGGTCGCGACCGCGCCGGGGCGGCGGCAAGGTGGGTGCCATGCCCAACCGCCTCGCCCGCAGCACCAGCCCCTACCTGCGCCAGCACGCCGACAACCCGGTCGACTGGTTCGAGTGGGGCGAGGAGGCGTTCGCCGAGGCCCGCCGCCGGGACGTGCCGCTGCTGGTGTCCGTCGGGTACGCCGCCTGCCACTGGTGCCACGTGATGGCGCACGAGTCGTTCGAGGACGAGGGCGTCGCCGCGGTGATGAACAGCCGGTTCGTCAACGTGAAGGTGGACCGCGAGGAGCGGCCCGACCTGGACGCGGCGTACATGGCCGCGACGCTGGCGATGACCGGGCAGGGCGGCTGGCCGATGACGGTGTTCGCGACGCCCGAGGGCGACCCGTTCTTCTGCGGCACGTACTTCCCGCCGGTGCCGGTCGCCGGGCGGCCGTCGTTCGGCCAGGTGCTGGACGCGCTGTCCCGGGCGTGGCGGGAGCGGCGGGACGAGGTGCGCGGCGGGGCGGCGGAGCTGCTGGCGCACCTGGGCGGGGCGCCGGTGGACGGGGCGGGCGCGGTGGACGGGGCGGGCGCCGGGGAGGGGGCGGCGGCGGGCGACGGCGCGTTGGCGGGCGACGTCCCCCCGGCCGGCGCCGACGGCGGCCCCGGCGCCGCGCTCGACCTCGACGCCGTCGCGCAGGTCTCCGACCTCGCCGTCGAGGCGCTGGTCGCGTCGTACGACGCCGAGCACGGCGGGTTCGGCGGCGCCCCGAAGTTCCCGCCGTCGACCGCCCTGGAGTGGCTGCTGCGCCGGCACGCCCGCACCGGCGACGAGCGCGCCCTGGCGATGGCGACCGGGACGCTGGAGGCGATGGCGCGCGGCGGCATGGCGGACCAGGTCGGCGGCGGGTTCGCCCGGTACGCGGTCGACGCGACCTGGACGGTGCCGCACTTCGAGAAGATGCTCGAGGACAACGCGATGCTGCTCCGGATCGCCGTGCACTGGTGGCGCAGCACCGGGTCGGACCTCGCGCGGCACGTGGTCGAGGGCACCGCGGACTGGCTGCTGCGGGACCTGCGGACGCGGGAGGGCGCGTTCGCGTCGTCGCTCGACGCGGACACGGACGGCGTCGAGGGCGCGACCTACGTCTGGACCCGCGCGACGCTCGACGAGGCGCTCGGCGCCGAGGACGGCGCGTGGGCGGCGGGGCTGTTCGGCGTCACCGAGGCCGGCACCTTCGAGGCGGGCACCTCGGTGCTGCAGCTCCGCGCGGACCCCGCCCCCGAGGACGAGGTGCGGTTCGCGCGGGTGCGCCGGGCGCTGCTGCGCGCGCGGTCGGCCCGGCCGCAGCCGGCGCGGGACGACAAGGTGGTCGCGGCGTGGAACGGGCTGGCGGTCGCGGCGCTGGCGGAGGCCGGGGCCGCCCTGGAGCGGCGCGAGTGGGTCGCGGCGGCGGCGGACGCGGCGCGGGTGCTCGACACCGTGCACACGCTGGAGGGCGGCGACGGGCTGCTGCGGCTCGCGCGCACGTCCCGGGACGGCGCGGTGGGGACGGCGCCCGGGGTGCTGGCCGACTACGCCGCGGTGGCCGAGGGGTTCCTCGTGCTGGGCGGGGTGACCGGGGAGCCGCGCTGGGCGGCCCGGGCGTCGGCGCTGCTGGACACGGTGCTGGCGCGGTTCCGGGCCCCGGGGCACGGGTTCCGGGACACCGCCGACGACCAGACCGACCCGGTCGTCGCCCGGCTGTCCACCCGGCCCGACGTCGCGGACGGTCCGTCGGCGGCCGGGCAGTCGGCCGCGGCGGGGGCGCTGCTCGCCCGGGCCGCGCTCACGGGCTCGGCGACGGACCGGCAGGTCGCGGAGCTCGCGCTGGCCGGCCCGCTGTCGACCGCGCACCAGCACCCGCGGGCGGTGGCCTGGGCGCTGGCGACCGCCGAGGCGGTGCTGGACGGGCCGCGGGAGGTCGCCGTGCTCGGCCGGGCGGACGACCCCGGCCGGGTCGCGCTGGTCCGCGCGGCGGTGCGCTCCCCCGCGCCCGGCCTGGTGCTGGCGCAGGGCGACCCGGACGAGGTGGCCGCGGACCCGGCGGCCGTGGGCCTGCTGCGCGACCGCCCGCTGGTGGGCGACCGCGCTGCGGCGTACGTCTGCCGGGGCTTCGTCTGCGACCGCCCGACCACGGACCCGGGCGCCCTGCGCGCGTCCCTCGCGTAGGGGCCCCTCGCCGAGAAGGCAACTCTCGGCTGCGGGGAGACCCCGCATCACAGCCGAGAGTTGCCATCTCGGCGGATGCCTGCGCGCCGCGCGTCAGCGGTCGCGCTTCTCCCGCATGGCGCGGACCGCCTCGAGGTTGTCCTGGCGCTCGCGCAGGGCCTGCCGCTTGTCGTACTCGCGCTTGCCCCGGGCCAGGGCGATCTCGACCTTCGCCCGGCCGTCGAGGAAGTAGAGGGACAGCGGGATGATCGTCTGGCCCTTCTCGCGGGTCTTGGCCTCGAGCCGGTCGATCTCCTCGCGGTGCAGCAGCAGCTTGCGCTTGCGCCGCGGCGCGTGGTTGGTCCAGGTGCCCTGCGAGTACTCGGGGATGTGCACGCCCTCGAGCCAGGCCTCGCCGCCGTCGACCGAGCACCAGCCGTCGACCAGCGACGCGCGGCCGGCGCGCAACGCCTTGACCTCGGTCCCGCTCAGCACCACGCCGGCCTCGAACACGTCCTCGATGAGGTAGTCGTGGCGCGCCTTGCGGTTGGACGCGACGAGCGACCGTCCGCTCTGCTTGGCCATGACTCTCCTCCTGGGGTCGTGCTGGGGGTCGTGCGAGTGCCCCGACGGGTCCGACAGGGGGCGACGCAGCAGCCTAACCGGCCACGCGCCGACCGCCCACCGGATTCCGCTACAGGCCGAGCAGCGGCCGCGGGTTCACCGTCGCGCCGTTGACGTACACCTCGAAGTGCAGGTGGCAGGCCGCCGACGTGCCGGTGTTGCCCGAGTAGCCGAGCAGCTGGCCCTGGGACACGTGCTGCCCGCCGCCGACGACGAAGCTCGTCATGTGGTTGTACGACGTCATCAGCGAGCTGCCGTTGTAGAGCCCGTGGTCGACCATCACCTGGTTGCCGAACCCGTTGCGCCAGCGCGCCCACTGCACGGTGCCCTCGCGGGCCGCGTAGATGGGGGTGCCGCAGTAGGTGCGCAGGTCGATGCCCGCGTGCAGCCGGTAGTACCCGAGGATCGGGTGCAGCCGCATGCCGTACTCGCTGGTGACGTGGATCGGGTTGATCGACGTCGGGTTGCCGAACAGGGCGCCGGACACGGGCCCGGCGGCCGGGGCCGGCTGGCCCGCGGCGGCCGCCGCCGCGGCGGCGCGGGCGCGCTGCTCGTTCGCGACCTTCGTCAGCTCGGCCTCGATCGAGCTCTTCTCGGCGTCGATCGACGCGACCTCGGTCTCCGCGGCCGCCTTCTGGGACGCGAGCTGCGCCTGCTTGGCGGTCTGCTCCGCGATGAGCCGCTCGACCTCGGCCTTCTTGTCCGCGGCCTCCTGGCGCGCCTGCTCCGCCTCGGCGACCTTCGCGTCCGCCTCGGCCTTGAGCTCGGTGATCCGCTCGCGCACGGCGGTCAGCCGCGCCTGGCTGTTCTTGTTCGCCGCCTCGATGTCGGCCAGCTCGTCGAGCACCTGGTTCTGGGTCCGCTGCGCGGCGGCCGCCAGGCCGTACTGCTCGGTGAACTCCTCGACCGTCTGCGCGCCGACCACGATGCTCAGCCCGGACAGGCTCGGCCCGCCCTGGTAGGCCTGGCGCGCCATCTGGCGCATCTGGCTGCGGATCTCGTCGGAGCGCTGGGTGTCCGTGGCGATCGTCGCGCTGATCGACGTCTCCTGGTCCTCGGCGTCCTGCAGCCGCGCGGCGATCAGCTCGGCCTCGCGCTCGTAGCCGGCCAGCGCCTCCTGCGCGGCCGCCAGCGCCGCCTGCGCCGGGGCGAGCTGCTGCTGCACGGCGAGCAGGTCCTGCGCGGTCTGCTGGTACTGCGCGCTCAGACCCTCGAGCGCCGCCTCCGCGTCCGCCCGCTGCTGCTCGTTCTGCGCCTGCTGGCGCTGGAGCGCGGCCTGCCGGTCGTCGAGGTCGTCGCCGATCGCGGAGCCGGCCGCGGTGACGCCGAGCAGCACCGCGAGCGCGCCGGCCAGCGACGCGGCCACGGCGCGGACGCCGCGCGCGCGGCGGGGGGTGAGGGTGCGCATGCTCGCCATCTCAGACCTTCGTGTAGCGGCTCAGGGTGACCAGGGACGAGATCGCGGCGAGCAGGATCGCGGCGGCCACCAGGAACGGCGCCACCTGCCACACCTCGTTGGTGGTGACGTACGGGATCCACGCCACCTGGCCGCCCAGCCAGTCGGTCACGAGGTACCGCACCCCGGCCCACAGCCCGGCGACGGACAGCACCGCGCCGATCGTGGCGGCGATCGCGCCCTCGAGCATGAACGGCAGCTGGATGAACAGGTTCGACGCGCCGACCATCCGCATGATCCCGGTCTCGCGCCGGCGGCTGAGCGCCGACAGCCGGATGGTCGTCGTGATGAGCAGCACCGCGGCCAGCAGCATGACGCCGGCCAGCCCGAGCGAGAGCAGGGTCGCGGAGTTCAGCACCCGGAACAGCGTGTTGTAGAGCTCGCGCTGGTCCTGCACGGTCTCGACGCCCTGCCGCCCCTGCAGCACGTCGGCCACGACCTCGAACTTCTCCGGGTCGGTGAGCTTGATGCGCAGCGACTCGTTCATGTCGTCGACGGTCATCACCTGGGCCCAGTACTGGCCCTCGAACTGGCGCTGGAACGTCTCGAAGGCCTGCTCCTTGGACTCCGCCGTGACGCTCTCGATGTACGGGGCCACGTCGGGCGCGTCGAGCGCGTCCAGGATCGCCTGCTTCTGGTCGTCGGTGACCTCGCCGCCGGCGCAGGTGGGCTCCGACGACGTGCCGGCCGGGCAGAGGTACACCGCGACCTCGACCTTGCCGTAGAAGTCGTCCTGCATCTTGCCGATCTGCATCTGCAGCAGCGCGGCCGCGCCGACGAACGTCAGCGAGACGAAGGTGACCAGGATGACCGAGACGGTCATGGAGAGGTTCCGGCGCAGGCCGATGCCGATCTCCGAGAGGATGAACTGCAGTCGCACGTCGATCCCCCCTCAGCGGTCCGAGCCGTAGACGCCGCGCGACTGGTCGCGCACCATCTCGCCGCCGGAGAGCTCCACGACGCGCTTGCGCATCTGGTCGACGATCTCGTCGTCGTGCGTCGCCATCACGACCGTGGTCCCCGTGCGGTTGATCCGGTCGAGCAGGCGCATGATCCCCAGGGAGGTCGTCGGGTCGAGGTTGCCGGTGGGCTCGTCGGCCAGCAGGATCGCCGGCCGGTTCACGAACGCGCGGGCGATGGCCACGCGCTGCTGCTCGCCGCCGGACAGCTCGTGCGGGCGGCGCTTCTCCTTGCCGGCCAGGCCGACCATCTCGAGCACGTC
>NZ_DASQCJ010000216.1:0-22951 GCF_035634735.1 Cellulomonas sp. | reverse complement strand
GCGCCGCGCGCCGGGACCTCGGCATGTGGCCACCTCTCACCCGGTGTTCCTAGGATCGACCCCATGAGCGACACCGGACTGCGGCAGGCCCAGGACAAGATGGCGGCGGCCGGGGTGGCCCCGACCGCCATCGACGTCTTCACCCACTACTACCGGGAGCTCGAGGCGGGGGCCACGGGCCTCATCCCCGAGGGCACCATCGACCCCCTGCTCGACCCCCCGCAGCTCGCGGACGTCGACATCGACCCCGAGGCGGCGCGCGAGGCGTTCGCCAGGACGGCGATCATCAAGCTCAACGGCGGGCTCGGCACCTCGATGGGCATGGACAAGGCCAAGTCGCTGCTGCCGGTGCGCGACGGCAAGTCGTTCCTCGACCTCATCGTCGAGCAGGTGCAGCACGCGCGGTCGGCGACCGGCGCCCGCCTGCCCCTCATCCTCATGAACTCGTTCCGCACCCAGGAGGACTCGCTCGCCGCGCTCGCCCGGCACGAGGGCCTGGCCGTCGACGGCCTGCCGCTGGACTTCCTACAGAACCAGGAGCCGAAGCTCCGCACGGACGACCTGACCCCGGTGACCTGGGAGGCCGACCCGTCGCTGGAGTGGTGCCCGCCGGGCCACGGCGACCTGTACACGGCGCTGCTCGCGTCCGGCGTGCTGCAGCAGCTGCTCGACGCGGGCTTCCGGTACGCGTCCGTGTCGAACTCCGACAACCTGGGCGCGGCGCCGAACCCGACGATCGCCGGCTGGTTCGCGGCCTCGGGCGCGCCGTACGCCGCGGAGCTGTGCCGCCGCACCGCCGCCGACCGCAAGGGCGGCCACCTCGCCGTCCGGAAGTCCGACGGCCGGCTGATCCTGCGGGACACCGCCCAGACGCCCGCGGACGAGATGGACTACTTCACCGACGAGCACCGGCACCCGTACTTCCACACGAACAACCTGTGGTTCGACCTGGAGCAGATCGCCGCGGCGCTCGAGGCCCGGGGCGCGGTGCTCGGCCTGCCGCTGATCCGCAACGTGAAGACCGTCGACCCGACCGACTCGTCGTCGCCCGAGGTGTTCCAGATCGAGACGGCGATGGGCGCGGCCATCGAGGTGTTCGAGGGCGCGACGGCCATCGCCGTGGGCCGCGAGCGGTTCCTCCCCGTCAAGACGACCAACGACCTGCTGCTGATCAGGTCCGACGCCTACGACCTCGGCGAGGACTCGACGCTGCGGCTCGCGGTCGAGAAGGCGCCGCTGGTCGACCTGGACCCGAAGGTCTACAAGACCGTGGGGAAGTTCGAGCAGCGGTTCCCCGCGGCCCCGTCGCTGCGCGGCGCGTCCTCGTTCACCGTGCAGGGCGACTGGACCTTCGAGCCGGGCGTCGTCGCGACCGGCGCGGCCGTCGTCGAGGCGGACGGCGCGCCGGGCACCGTCGCCGCCGGCAGCACGATCGGCGGCTGACCCGCCGCACCGCACGCCCGAGGGGGGCCGACCGTGGCCGACGTCGCGCCGACCGACCGGGCCGACGCGCGCCGCGAGCGGTCCGCCCTCCTGGAGTCCGCGGTCGCCGCGGCGGTGCTCGGCACCGCCGCGGTGGTCGCGGGCCTCGCCTCGCGGTCGGCCGTCGTCCTGTTCGACGGCCTGTACACGCTGGCCGGCATCGCCCTCGTGGGGGTGTCCGCGCTGGCATCCCGCGCGGCGGCCTCCCGACCGAGCGGTCGGTACCCGTTCGGGCGGCACGCCGCGACACCGCTGGCCGTGGTCGTGCAGGGCGCGGCCCTGATCGCCACGCTGCTGTACGGCGCCGCGGACGCCCTCGGCACGCTGCTCGCGGGCGGCTCGGACGCGGACCCCACGACGATGCTGGTCTACGGCGGCGCCTCGGCCGCGCTGAGCGCGCTCGTCGCGTGGCGGCTGCGCCGGCGGTCGGGCGGCTCCGCGCTCGTCGACGCCGAGGTCGTGTCCTGGTGGGCCGGCGCGGCGATCAGCCTGGCGGTGGGGCTCGGCGGCGTCGCGGCGGCTCTGCTGGCCGCCGACGGCCGGGACACCGCGGCCGGCTACGTCGACCCCGTGCTGCTGCTGCTCGTCGTGCTGCTCGTCGCCCGGCTCCCGGTGCGACTGCTGCACGACGGCATGCACGAGCTGCTGGAGGGCGCCCCGCCGCCCGAGGTCGACGCGGCCGTCCGCGCGGCGGTCGACGCCGCGCGCGCCGCCTTCGACCTGCCCGAGCCGCTGGTCCGGGCGACCAAGCTCGGCCGCCGGCTCTACGTCGAGGTCGACTTCGTGGTCGAGCCGCGCCGCTGGGACGTGGACGCCGAGGACGACGTGCGCCGCGCGGTCGTCGGCCGGCTGCGCGACCTCCCGCTCGACGTCTGGGCGACCGTCGAGCTCACGGCCGATCCCGGGCTCGCTGCGTAGGCCCGGCCGCTCTGCGCCGCGCGATCCCGCGGCTCTCGGCCCGGCCACGACCCCGGCGCCCTGCGTCGCCGCAGGCCGCGTCGACGGAGTTGACATCCCGACCACCCGGTCGTAATTTCTCCGGTACCTACCAAGCGGTAGGTAGTGGTGGCGCCGGCGTCGGCCGGCCCACGACGTCTCAACGTGGAGCCGTCCGACTCCCATGACGCCGAAGAAGGTTCGCATGGACGCGCAGGCAACCGTCGCCCCCGAGGGCGCCCCCTCGACGCGGGACGACCTCGCCCCCGACACGGGTGCCCCGTTCACCCGGGCCCGCACGCTGCGCTTCGGCGCCGGGTTCTTCGCGTACGGCCTGCTCTGGATCGTCGGCCTGCAGATCGTCGCCGCGGTGCTGCTCCCCCAGCGCCTGCGCGACATCGGCGTCGACTCCCCCGAGACCCTGCTCGGGTCCATCAGCGCGATCACCGCGATCGTCTCGCTGGTGTCGAACCTGGTCTTCGGCAACCTCTCCGACCGGACCCGCGGCCGGTTCGGGCGCCGCACCCCGTGGATCCTCGCGGGCGGCGTCCTCGGCGGCGTCTCGCTGTTCGCGATCGGCGTCCTGACCAGCCCCGGCCTCATCACGCTCTCGTACTGCATCAGCATGGTCGGCCTGAACATGATGCTGGCCCCCGCGGTCGCCGTCCTCGCGGACCGCGTGCCCGGCAAGGTCCGCGGCACCATGTCCGCGTTCTACGGCGGCGGCCTGGCCGGCGGCGCCCCGATCGGCTCGCTGGTCGGCGCCGCGTTCATCACGAACTCGCTGCCGGGCTTCGTCCTCGGCGGCGCCCTGATGGCGGTCTCCGCGGTCATCGCGCTCGTGGTCTGGCCGCGCGAGAAGTCGGCCGTGGACCTGCCCCCGGCCGCCGCCGGCCTCGGCGAGCTGCTCAAGTCGTTCCGGCCGCCGCGCAAGGCGCCCGACTTCTACCTGGCGTTCGCGGGCCGCCTGTTCATGCTCGTCTCGTACCAGATGATCATGGCGTACCAGCTCTACATCGTGCAGGACCACGTCGGGCAGACCACCGCGGAGTCCGCGGCCACGATCGCGACGATGGCCGTCATCACGCTCGTCGTGTCGCTGGTGGGCTCCGTGGCCGCCGGCCCGATCTCCGACCTGATCGGCCGCCGCAAGCTGCCCGTGGTGCTCTCGAGCGTGCTGTTCGCCGTCGGTATCGCGATGCCGTGGGTCTGGCCGACCCCCGCCGGCATGTTCCTGTTCGCCGGCATCGCCGGCCTCGGCTACGGCGTCTACACCTCGGTCGACCAGGCGCTGAACGTCGACGTGCTGCCGAACGAGGAGGAGGCCGGCAAGGACCTCGGCATCCTCAACCTGTCGACCACCGCCGGCCAGACCGTCGGCCCCCTCATCACGTCGGCCCTGGTCGTCGCGACCGGCGGCTACGGGCTGGTGTTCCCGGTGTCGATCGTCGCGGCGCTGCTCGGCGCGTTCTTCATCACGCGGATCCGCTCGGTCCGCTGACCCGACGCGGCCGCACGCCGCTCGCACTCCCGCACGAGGCCCCGGGCCGGACACCACGTCCGACCCGGGGCCCTCGTCACGGGGGCGCGCTCAGGTCGCCGGTCCGCCCGCCGCCAGGCGGCGCAGGAGCGCGAGGTCGGCCAGGTCCACGTCCCGCGGCGGGTAGCCGGTGTGGAACGCGACCTGCTGCGCCACCGACAGGCACCCCACCTCGCGCCCGCCGATCGTCCCGGTCACGAGGCACCCGACCGGGTAGGCGAACGTCGTCCCGTCGAGGCCCGCCTGCGTCCCGCGCCCCGCGGCGTCGAAGACGACCGGGTGCAGGTCGACCCAGCGCGCGCCGGGGGCGGCCAGCTCGACGCGCACGGGCCGCCAGTCGGTCTCCACGGCGTAGCCGTGCGCGGTCAGCGCCCCGAGCGCGGCGGCCTCGCCGGTCGCGTCGAGCGCGAGGTCCAGGTCCCGGTGCGGGCGGGTCTGCCGCCCCGCGAGCGCGTCGACCCCCCAGCCGCCGGCCACCCAGACCCGGCACCCGGCGCCGGCGAGCGCGTCCAGGACGCGGTGCACCTCGGAGGCGTCCACCGGGCACCACCTCCCCCGGGTCGCCGTGCGGTCCACTCTGCCAGCGCCGCGGGTCGGCGACCACGCCGTACACCGCCCGGACACCTCGGTCGGCCACACTGGCCGCGACGGCCGGGCACGCGCCGCGACGACGGCGACGCCGGGAGGACGACGGGATGAGCGGCAGCACCGGGCTGGTCCGGCGCCTCGGGCTGGGCGACGCCGTCGTCATCGGCCTCGGGTCGATGGTCGGCGCCGGGGTGTTCGCCGCCTTCGCGCCCGCGGCGCAGGCCGCCGGCTCCGCGCTGCTCGTCGGCCTCGCGCTCGCCGCCGTCGTGGCCTACGCCAACGCGACGTCGTCCGCGCAGCTGGCGGCGCAGTACCCGGCGTCGGGCGGGACCTACGTCTACGGGCGCGAACGGCTGGGCCCCTGGTGGGGCTTCCTCGCGGGCTGGTGCTTCGTCGTCGGGAAGACGGCGAGCTGCGCGGCGATGGCGCTGACCTTCGCCGCCTACGCGGTGCCGGCCGCCTGGCAGCGGCCGGTCGCCGCCGGCGCGGTCGTCGCGCTCACGGCGGTGAACCTGCGCGGGATCACGCGCACCGCGCGGCTGACCCGCGTGGTGGTGGCGATCGCCCTCGGCGCCCTCGCCACCGTCGTCCTCGCGGGGCTGGCCGCCGGCGACCCGTCGTGGGCGCGGGTCGCGGTCGGCGCCGACGCGACGTGGTCCGGCGTGCTCGGGTCGGCGGGGCTGCTGTTCTTCGCGTTCGCCGGGTACGCCCGGATCGCCACGATGGGCGAGGAGGTGCGCGACCCGGCCCGGACGATCCCGCGCGCGATCCAGCTGGCCCTCGGCCTCGCCGTGCTCGTCTACGCCGCGGTGGCGGTGACGCTCCTGGCGGTCCTCGGCCCGGAGGCGCTGGCCGCCGGCACCGCGCCGCTCGCCGACGCGGCCGCCGCGACCGGCCGGCCCTGGGTCGGCGCCGTCGTCCGCGTCGGCGCCGCCGCCGCCTCGCTCGGCGCGCTGCTCGCCCTGGTCGCCGGGGTGAGCCGCACGACGCTCGCGATGGCCCGCGAGGGCGACCTCCCGCGGCCGCTCGCGGCGGTGCACGAGCGGTACCGGGTGCCGCACCGCGCCGAGGTCGCGCTCGCCGTGGTGGTCGTCGGGCTGGTGCTCACCGTCGACCTGCGCGGGGCGATCGGGTTCTCGTCGTTCGGCGTGCTGCTCTACTACCTCGTCGCCAACGTCGCGGCCTGGACCCAGGACCGCGCGCACCGCCGGTTCCCGCGCGCGCTCCAGGTGCTCGGTGCGCTCGGCTGCGTCGCGCTCGCCGCGACCCTGCCGGCGGCGTCGGTGGTCGGCGGGGCGGCGGTCGTCGCGGCGGGCGTCGCCTGGCGCGCGGTCGTGGTCGGGGTCGCCCGGCGGCGTGTGGGTGGCCCGGCGTAGCGTGCGGCGCACCGGCGGACCACCCGCGGCCCCGCCGGTGGCTCCGGAGAGGGAGGCACCATGTCCGACGACGTCGCGCAGGACCGGGACGGCGGGGACGACGCGCTCGGCTGGTGGGGTCCGCCGGTCGCCGGGGACGAGCTGGCGTCCCTCGTGGGGTCGCTCGAGCGGCAGCGCGCGACGTTCGCCTGGAAGGTCGGCGGCCTCGACCGAGCGGCGCTGTCCGCCACGCTCGGCCCGTCGGCGATCACCCTCGGCGGCCTGGTGAAGCACCTGGCGTTCGTCGAGGTGTTCCACCTGTGCACCCGGGTGAACGGGCTGCGCCCGGGCGACCCGTGGGAGGGCGTCGACTGGGACGCCACCCCCGACTGGCCGTGGACGTCGGCGGCCGACGACGAGCCCGAGCACCTCTACGCCCTGTGGCGCGACGCAGTGCTGCGCGCCCGCGCGTCGCTGGCGGACACGGTCGCGGACGGCGGGCTCGACCGGCCGATCGCGTACGCGGACGACCCCGACGCCCATCCGAACGTGCGCCGGGTGCTGGTCGACCTGATCGAGGAGTACGCGCGGCACGTCGGGCACGCCGACCTGTACCGCGAGGCGGTCGACGGCCTCGTCGGCGAGGACCCGCCCGCGGCGCCCCCGCTGTACCCGCTGCCGGAGCGCCGGGGGTAGCGCGGCCGGACGGATCAGCCCAGCGGCGCCGGCTCCCGCGGCGCCATGCCCGCCGCGCGGTAGGCGTCGTCCACCAGCCGCATCGCCGCCACGGCCTGCGCGGTCCCCGACACCGGGTCCCCGCCCCGCAGCACCGCGTCCGCGAACGAGCGCAGCATCCACACGTACGACGCGGTGGGGTCGACCGGCTCCTCCACGACCCGGCCGTCGGCGTGCTCGACCACGATGCGCCCGCCGTTCTGCGGCCCGTACGGGCTGTGGACGGTGATCGTCCCGGTCGTCCCGACGATGCGGGCCCGGACGCTCTGGTCCTCCGACGCCACCATGCTCGCCCGCACGGTCCCGTCGACCCCGCCCGGCAGGTCCAGGTGCACGACGATCGACGCGTCGACCCCGTCGACCTCCACCGCCTCGGCGGACCGCACCGTCGGAGCGCCCAGCACGTGGGTGAGGAACCGCAGCGGGTAGACGCCGAGGTCCATCAGCGCGCCGCCGCCCATCGACTCCTGCCACCGGATGTCGCCGCGGTCGGCGATCTCGACGCAGAAGTCCGCCTCCGCGGACGTCACCTCGCCGATCGCGCCCTCGGCGAGCAGCTCGCGCAGCCGCGCCCACGACGGGTGGTGCTGCGAGTGGAAGGCCTCCATCACGACCAGTCCCGTCCCGGCGGCCGCCGCCTCGACGTCCTCGGCCTCGGCGGCGTTCGCCGTGAACGGCTTCTCGCACAGCACGTGCTTGCCCGCGGCGATCGCGCGCAGCACCCACACCCCGTGCAGCGCGGCCGGGGTCGGCACGTACACCGCGTCGACCTCCGGGTCCGCGAGCAGCGCGTCGTAGTCGTCGAGGACCCGCGGGATGCCCTCGGCCTCCGCCGTCTCCTGCGCCCGGGACCGGTCGCGGGCGGCGATCGCCGTCACCTCGACCTCCGGGACGGACGCGGCGGGCACGGCCACCGCGTCGTGCAGGATGCGAGCAGCACCGAGGACCCCGAGACGCACCGTCGACATGCCCCGCACCCTAGCCCGCGACGACCGGCTCCGGCTCGCGGGCCGGCACGCCGGCGGCCGCGGGCGGCACCCCGACCGCCGCCGCGCGCACCTGCTCGAGCGCCGCGAGCGCCGCGGCCAGGGGCGCGTCGATCCCGAGCTCGCGCCGCTCGGCGACCGCGATCTCGATGTCGACCACCGCCGCGTCGGTGTTGCCGAGCGCGGCGTGGGCGCGCCCCCGCGCCAGGTGCGCCGTGGCCACGATCCGCGGCACGCCGAGCGGAGCCGCGAGCCGCAGCGCCTCCGACGCGACCGCGCGCGCCTCGTCCCACCGCTCCGCCTCGACCAGGATCGCCGCGAGGTAGACGTGCGCGTTGGCCTCGGTGAACGGCGCGACCTGCGCCCGCGGGCGGGTGCGCGGGTCCGCCACCCGGGCGATCGTCGCGCGCACCGTCTCCGCGGCCTCGTCGAGCCGCCCGAGGCGCTGCCGGGCCTTCGCGAGCGACAGCATCGCCTGCGGCGCGCCCTCCTGGTCGCCGGCCGCCAGCATGCAGTCGACCGCCGCGCTCGCGTCCTGCTCGGCGGCCGCCAGGTCACCCGCCTGGGAGGCGATCCACGACCGGTAGCTGAGCGCCCAGCCCTCCTGGGTGGTGTCGCCGCACCGGCGGGCGGCGGCGAGGGCCCGGTCGGCCGCGGCGCGCGCCCGGTCCAGGTCGCCGCGGCAGATCGACTGCGCCCAGGCGCGGTAGCCCTCGTGCACCGCGATCAGCCGGTCGTCGCCCAGCGCGGCCGCCGCGTCGGCCGACAGGTCGAACACCTCGGCCCAGCGGTCCCAGGTCGCCCAGAGGTCGGAGAACCAGTGCAGCGCGTCGGCCACCTCCGCCACCCGCGCGTGGTCGCCGGCGGCGGCCGCGCGGCGGAGGGCGGCGAGCCAGCTCGGCGCCTCGGCCCGCAGCCACGCCTGCGCCGCCTCCTGGTCGGGCAGGTCGACGTCGCGCTCCCCCGGCGCGGCCCCCTCGTGGGCGTGGTCCGGCTCGAACCGGTAGCCGGCGCGCACCGTCGTCCGGAGCAGCCAGTCGTCGGCGGCGGCGCGGGCGGCGGCGTGCGCCGCGGCGTCCTCCTGGTGCTCCAGCTCGGACCGCGCGTACAGCCGCAGCAGGTCGTGCAGCCCGTAGCGGTCGCCGGGCAGGTGCTGCACCAGGCTCAGGTCGACCAGCTCGTCGAGCAGGTCCTCGGTGCGCCAGACGGACTCGTCCACCAGCGCGGCGGCCAGGCCGGCGCCGGCGGTCGGCGCGTCCACGAGCGCGAGCCGCCGGAACAGCCGCTGCGCGCCCGGGCCGAGCTGCTCGTAGGACGAGGTGAACGCCGCGCGCACCCGGAGGTCGCCCGCGGCCAGCGCGTCCAGCCGCCGCTCGTCCGCGGCCATCCGGCGCACGAGCCCGTCGATCGACCAGCCGGCGCGCGCCGCGAGCCGGTTGCCGGCGATCCGGAGGGCGAGCGGGACGTCGTCGCACAGCCGGGCGAGCCGGGCGAGGTCCTCCGCCGACCCGCGCCCGGGCAGGATCGCGTCCAGCAGCCCGACCGAGTCGCCCGGGGCGAGCCGGCCGAGGACCGTGCGCTGCTGCACGCCGTCGAGGCCCGCCAGCGCGCGTCTGCTGGTGACCAGGACGGCGGACGGGCCGTCGGCCGGGACGAGCGGCCGGACCTGGTCCTCGGACGCCGCGTTGTCCAGGACGAGCAGCACCCGCCGCTCCGCGAGCAGGCCGCGCACGTGCGCGCTCGCCGCGCCGGGGTCGGGCGGGACGGTCCCGGACGCGAGCGCCTCCGCGACCCGGCGCACCGCGGCGTCCGGCGTCACGGGCTCGTGGTCGACGCCGCGCAGGTCCAGGAACAGCCGCTCGGGGAAGTGCTCGCCCAGGTCGCGCGCCACCTGCGCCGCCAGGGTCGTCTTGCCGAAGCCCGGCGGCCCGGTGACGACGGCGACGGGCGGGGTGGGGTCGGGTGCGTGCTCGCCGCGCGCGACCGCGCCCTCGCCCCGCAGCACCCGGCCCAGCGCGGCCCGCTCGGCGGCGCGGCCCGTGAAGTCGGGCACCCGGCGCGGGAGCGGCAGGGCGTGCGGGACGGCGCCCGCCGGACGCCGCCGCCCCTCCCGGGCGAGGCGCAGCAGGACCGCCCGGTCGTCCGGCCGCAGCCGCAGCGCGTCCGCGAGCGCCTCCACGGTCCGGTGCTGCGGCCCGCGGCTGACGCCGCGCTCGATGTCGCCGATCCCCCGGTCGCTCACCCCGGAGGCACCGGCCAGGTCCTCGATCGTCAGGTCCGCGTCCTGCCGGTGCCGGCGCAGGAGCGCTCCCAGGTCGTCGTCCACCCTCGCCCGCCTCTGCCCCCGGCCGGCGGACTCCCCCGAGTTCTGCCGGACTTCTTCCTGGTCCGCGCGCGGCGCTGCGCGGTCCAATCGTGACCGGGGACGGACGCCCCGGGCAAGTGCCCCGCGGCAGGTCGGTCCGGACCCCGACCGAGGAGGAACCATGCCCTACGTCAGCACGCCCGACGGCGCCGAGATCTTCTACCAGGACTACGGCCAGGGGAAGCCCGTCCTGCTGAGCCACGGCTGGCCGCTGAGCTCCGAGGCCTGGGCCTACGAGCTCAAGGTCCTGCACGACGCCGGCTACCGCGCCATCGCGCACGACCGTCGCGGCCACGGCCGCTCGTCCCGCACCAGCGGCGGCAACGACATGGACACATACGCCCGCGACCTCGCGTCGCTGGTCGAGCAGCTCGACCTCACCGACCTCACGGTCGTCGGCCACTCCACCGGCGGCGGCGAGGTCGTCCGCTACGCCGCGCAGCACGGCAAGGGCCGCGTGACCAAGGTCGTCACCGCGGGCGCGGTCCCGCCGGTCATGCTGAAGTCCGACACGAACCCCGAGGGCACCCCGATCGAGGCGTTCGACGGCATCCGCGAGGGCGTCCTGCGCGACCGCTCGCAGTTCTACCAGGACCTCTCCGAGGCGTTCTACGGCGCGAACCGCGAGGGCTCGACCATCAGCCAGGGCCTGCGCGACGACTTCTGGCGGCAGAGCATGCTGGCCGAGCTCCAGGCCGCCTACGACTGCGTGCAGGTCTTCTCCGAGACCGACTTCACGGAGGACCTCAAGGCGCTGGACGTGCCGATCCTCATCGCGCACGGCGACGACGACCAGATCGTCCCGATCGCCGCGGCGGCGTACAAGTCGATCGACCTGGTCAAGCTCGGCACGCTCAAGGTCTACCCGGGCGCCCCGCACGGCATCTCGGGCGCCTACCAGGAGGCCCTGATCAAGGACGTCCTGGCGTTCATCGCCGACTGACGCGCCGGCCCGCGGGCGTCGCCCGGTCCGCGCACCCGCGGTGCGCCGATCGGGCGACGCCCGTCAAGGGGTCCCCGGGACCGGCCGATGGCTCAGCCATGACGACCCGCTCCGTCCGCGCGCTCGCCGTCGCCCTGCTCGCGGTCGCCACCCTGTCCGGCTGCGTCCGGTTCGACATGCGGGTCGAGGTCGGCGCGGACGACACCGTGTCGGGGTCGTGGGTGGTCGCGGTCGACCGCGAGGTGCTCGAGGCGACCGGGCAGGACGTGGACGACCTGCTCGACGCCGGGACGGACGACGCCGGGGGGCTGCTCGACGAGAGCGGTGTCCCGGTGCGTGAGGAGCCCTACCAGGACGAGGACGCCGTCGGCCGCCGGTACGTCTTCGACGCGGTGCCGTTCGCGATGTTCAACGGTGTGGACACGACGCTGGCGCACGCCGACGGGCAGTACACGCTCGACGGGACCCTGCCGGCGCCGGCAGGCGGGTCCGACCTCGGGATGTCCGTGCAGGCCGACATCCGGATCGCGTTCACCTTCCCCGGCGCGGTCGGGGAGACCAACGGCCGGGTCGACCCGGCCGACCCCCGCACCGTGTCCTGGAGCAGCGACGGCACGCGGGACATCGTGCTGCACGCCGTCGCCTCGGAGGCCGGGAGCCCGTGGCCCGGGCTCGCCCTCGTGGGCGGGGCGGGGCTGCTGCTCCTCGCGGGCGTCGTGGTGCTCGTGGTGCTGCTGGCGCGGCGCCGCCGACGCCGGTCGGCCGCCGCGCTCGCGGGTCCCGGCTGGTACCCGCCCGCCGGGCCGGGCGGCCCGGTCCCCGCGACCGCGCCCGCCGCGTGGCCGACCGAGGGCGCGCCGCGCACGCAGCTGGCCTGGACGCCGGACCCCGCGCCGGGCGTGCCGCCGGGCGCCGTGCCGCGGCAGCCGCCGCCCGGGCTGCCGCCGTACGGGGGCTGAGGCGCCGGGGCGACCAGGAGGTCCCGCCCCGCCCTACCGTGGTCCCATGCCCGACGCCCCCGCCTCGCGCCCGTTCTCCCAGGTCGACGTCTTCACCGCGGAGCCCTACCGCGGCAACCCCGTCGCGGTGGTGCACGACGCCGACGGCCTGACCGACGCGCAGATGGCGGCGTTCGCGCGGTGGACCAACCTGTCCGAGACGACGTTCCTGCTCCGCCCGACCGACCCGGCCGCCGCGGACTACCGGCTGCGCATCTTCACGCCCGGTGGCGAGCTGCCGTTCGCCGGCCACCCCACGCTCGGGTCGTGCCACGCGTGGCTGGCCGCGGGTGGCCGGCCGGCGCGCGGCGGCACGGTCGTCCAGGAGTGCGGCGTGGGTCCGGTCGTCCTGCGTCGGGGTGCGCACGGCCTGCAGTTCGCCGCGCCCGAGCCCCGCGAGGACGCCCCGGTCGACGCGGCCACCCTCGACCGGGTGCTCGACGCCCTCGCCCTGCCCGCGGAGGCGGTGGTCGACCACCGGCTGCTCGACAACGGGCCGCGGTGGCACGTGCTGCTCCTCGACTCGGCGGAGCGCGTGCTGAGCCTGCGCCCGGACTGGGCCGCGATCGAGGGCATCGACGTCGGCGTGGTCGGGCCGCACCCGGACGGCGGCGGGACGGCGTTCGAGGTGCGCGGCTTCGCGCCGGGGATGGGCCTGACCGAGGACCCGGTCACGGGGAGCCTCAACGCCTCGATCGGCCAGTGGCTCATCGGCTCGGGCCGCGCCCCGGAGCGGTACGTCGCGGCGCAGGGCACCGCGCTCGGCCGGGCGGGGCGGGTTCACGTCGAGCGGGACGCGGACGGCACCGTCTGGGTCGGCGGCGACACCGTGACGTGCATCGAGGGCACCGTCCGCGCCTGAGCCCCGGCGCGCGGGCCTGCGGCATCGCTGCTTGGCTGGACGGCATGCGGACCTCCACGCGGACCCTGACCGTCGCCGCGTGCTCCCTCGCCCTCGCGGGCTGCACCTCGGCGGGACCGACCACGCAGGACCCGAGCACGGCGGCCGCGGAGCCCCGGCCGACGGCGTCCGACCCGGCCCCCACCGGCAGCACGCCCGTGGCCACCGACGTCCCGCCGGAGGTCATGCTCCCCGAGACGTCCTGGCAGGGCACCGGCCCGGAGGGTCCGCGCGAGGAGTCGGCGGGCGTCGTCGCGTGGCGGCTGCCCGAGTCGTGCGACGCGGGCACGCCGACGGAGGCTGTCGCCATGCGCACGGTCGCGCAGGGCTCGGGCGAGGCGGAGTCGCCGGTCGGCGTGCACCAGGTCGTGCTGCTCCCGGACGCCGACGCCGCGGTGGCCGAGGCGGACCGGCTGACCGCCGCCCTGGCGGCCTGCACCCGGTACGCCTCCGACACCGCGACCACCTACGCGGTCGAGCAGCTCGAGGTCGGCGCGCAGGGCGTGGGGCTGGCCACCGACGACGAAGGCGCGTCCGCGGAGGGCTCGATCGACGACGCGGTCGGCAGCTACCTGGGCCTCACCCGGCGCGGGCCGGCGATCACGCTCGTCGGGTTCGAGGGCGGCGAGGGCACGATCGCGACGGTGCGCGCGTCGGTGACCGAGCGCGCGCAGGAGGCCTGGGGCCTGCTCTGCGCGTACGACGAGGCCGGCTGCTGAGGCCGGGACCCCACCCCCGCTAGCCGACCGCGGGCGGCCGGCACCGCAGCACCTCGAGCGCGGCGCCCGGTCCCGGTTCCAGCCGCAGCGCGCCCGCCGACCACGGCACGAGCACCGTCGACCCCCGGCGCACCTCGGTGCGCGCGCCGTCCGGCTGCACGAGAGCGCCCGCGCCCTCGACGACCACCGCGACCGCGAACCCCGCGTCCCACTCCCCCGCGCCGCGCCACCGCTCGACCCGGAAGAACGGCGCGGCGTCCGGGAGCAGGTCGCCGTCGTCGGCGGCCCGGGCGCCGCGCAGCGCGTCGATCTCGGACGCCGACCAGCCCCGGCGGTCGACGGCCGCGAGCGCCGCGTCGAACCCGAGCCCGAGGTGCCCCGCCGCGGCCCCGTCGATCGCGAACCCCGCCCACTCGACCAGGATCGACAGGTCGGTCGGCTCCTGGAGCTCGACGACGAACGCCCCCGCGCCGATAGCGTGCGGCAGCCCGGCCGGGACCAGGACCGCGTCTCCCGGCGACAGGTCGAGCACGTGCATGGCGTCGAGCATCGCGGCGGAGTCCTGCGCGTCGACCCACCGGCGCAGCTCCGCGGCGCCGACGTCGCGCCGGAAGCCCAGGTGCACGGGCGCAGCGGTCAGCGCCACCCACGCCTCCGTCTTGCCGTGGGCGAGGCCCAGGTGCCGCGCGGCGAACGGGACGTCGGGGTGCGCGTGCACCGGCAGCCGCTCGCCCGCGTCCAGCAGCTTCACCAGCAGGCCGACGTCGGCGCCGTGCGCGGCCGCGCGCTCCGGGCCCAGCCAGGCCGCCGGGTCGGCCGCGACGGCGTCGGCGAGCGTCCCGCCGCCGGGCCGCCGGGTCAGGCCGAGCGCGTGCTCGCCGAACAGTGTCGTGGCGGAGCCGACCCAGTCCTCCGGGACGTGGTCGCCGCCCGCGGGCGACCCGCCGGGGCCGCGGAACTCCGCGATCCGGGCGCCGCCCGCGTAGAACCGGTCGGCGGGCTGGTTGGCCGGCAGCAGCACCGGGCCGGACGGCGTCGGGTCCGCCCCCGCGCCGCCGGCCGCGCCCGCGGCAGCCCCCGTCGTCGTCCGCTCCGTCGTCACGCCGTGCCCTCCTCGTCCTCGTCGTCCCCGGCGGCCGGCGCGCTGCCCGCCCCCGGCAGCACCTCGACCGCCACCCCGGTCCGCCACGACGCGCCCGGCGCCAGCACCGGCGCCCCCGCGTGCGGCCCGTCGCGCTCCGCGCCGAACAGCGGCGCGTTGGTCGGCTCGACGCCCAGCACCCACGCCCCGCGCGCGGGCCACGCCCAGGTGCACAGCCGGGGCAACGTGCCCGCCGTCCAGTCGACGGCCACCGTCGCGGCGGCCCCGGGCAGCACCGCGCGCGCCTGCCCGTCGCCGTCGGCCACCAGGTCCCGGTGCTCGGCGACGACGGCCTCGGCTCCGGGGGACGGCGGCGGCAGCACGAGCGGGTCGCGCCCCGGCGGCAGCGGGTCCCGCGTCGCGGTGCGGCCGGCGTCGACCCGCAGCCGCGCGCCCGGCGCCAGCAGCGGCGCCCCGAGGTTCACGTGGTAGAGCAGCGGCACCCCGACCGGGTCGTCCCCCTCGTTGCGCACGACGTCGCGGATCTCGACGCGCGGGCGGTCGGTGCCGGCGACGACCTCCCGCTCGACGACGACCCGCGTGCCGTACAGCGTGGAGTACCCGACGACGCCGCGGACGTGCACCTCGACCCCCGCGGCCGTCACCTCGCGCCACCAGCGCACCTCGGTCGCGGGCGTCAGGTGGTGGCTGCCGTGCTGGCCGGCGGTCGCGGTCGGCGGGCCGATGTTCTCCGGGCCGCAGGTCACGACCAGCCCGCCGAGGAACCGCTCCTCCCAGCCGGCGCCCGGGCCGGGGTCGGCGCGGTGCGGCGACCGCCAGGCCACCGGCACCCCGCCCCACCACGCCGGCCCGAGGTCGAGGCCACGGTCGGGCCGCACGTCGAACGCGAGCCCGCCCGCGAGCCGGACGAGCAGCAGCCGCTCGCCGCCGGCCGCGCGGGTGACCTCCTCGACCTGGGCCACGGCCTCGGGCAGCGCGACGAACCCGTCCGCGAGCAGCGCCCCGGCGCCTGGGACGCCCGTCACCGGGTCGCCAGGGCCGCGAGGAACCCGCCCACGAACGTGTCGCCCAGCCCGATCGTCGTGGGCCGCGGCACGTCGAGCGCGTACGCGGGCTCGCAGGCCAGCTCCCCGGCCGCTGCGCCGGCCACGGCCTCGACCTCCGCCGCGAACCGGGCGCCGAGCGGGCCCGGCTCGCGCGCGGCCGTCGCCGCGTAGTCGTCGACGGTGAAGTCGTCGCCGTGCAGGTACCGGGTGCTCGCCATCGTGATGCCGCCGCGCAGCGCCGCGCGCAGGTCGTCGGCACCCGGCCCGGCCGCCAGGGCCCAGTACTTCGTGTGCACGACGAGGGTGCGCGCGGGCACCGCGGCCCGCAGGTCGACGAGCGCCTTCACGACGTCCGCCGCGTCCAGCAGGTCGACGGACCGGCCGATCCAGGCCTGCAGCTCGTCCTCGTTCATCGCCCAGGCGTCGACCCGGGCGGCGAGGGCGTCGCGCACGTCGGCCCGCAGCGCGGGCACGTGGTAGCCGGCGTCCTCGAAGTAGGCGAACGACCCGGGCGCCCGGCCGTCCAGCGCCGCGGCGACGGTCGCGAGCCGGTCCGCCAGCAGCGCGCGGTCCTGGATGACGTTGAACCCCGACACCAGCGTCACGTCCGCCGCGGCCACCGCGTCGGCCAGGCCCGGGTGCAGCACGAGCTCGAGGTTCGGCGGGTCGTTGACGTAGATCAGCCGGTTCGGGTGCGCGGCGACCACGTCCTCGCCGGCCACCCGCACGGGCGACGCCGCGGGGTACTGCACGATCAGGTGCGGGTCGGTGGTGTCCCGGTCCGCCGAGCACAGGTAGGTCGTGGACGCCGGCAGCAGCCGCCGGACGTCGTCGTCGATGCTGACCAGGTGCACCAGGGCGGGCAGGTCGCGCACCCGGTCCATCGCGATGGCGGCGCGCACGCAGGTGCCGCCCAGGGTCACGCGGCGCTCGAACCGGCGGGCGAACGCCTCGACGATCTCCGAGGACGCCACGAACCGCTCGCCGCCCACGCCGTCCCGGACGAACCCGAGCAGCGAGCGCAGCAGGTCGCGCTCGCTGAGGATCGGCACCCCGGCGTCGAGCTCGTCGGGCCGCAGGCCCCACTCGGCCGCCAGCCGGGTCAGCGTCCCGGGGTCCCAGTCGATCTCGTAGTCGACGGTCCCCCCGAGCCCGAGGACGTAGCGCGTGCCCATCTGCCGCTCCTTCGCGGTCCGTGCGGTTGTGCGGTGCTGCGGTGCTGCGGTGCTGCGGTGCTGCGGTGCCGGCCGGCGCCGGTGGTGGTGCAGCCCGGTCCGGGCCGGGGTGTGCCGACCCGGACCGGGGCGTGGGTGGCGCCGACCTCAGTACAGGTCGGCCTTGCCCGCGGCGTCGAACAGCTCGATCTTCTGCGCCGCGACGGCGTTCATCGCCTCGATCGCCGGCGGCTGGATCGTGTTCGGCTCGCGGAGGGTGAGGTCGGCGAGGACCTCGCGCATCCGGTCGTGGTACGCGACCTTGATGTCGCTCGAGATGTTGATCTTGTTCACGCCGAGCTTCACCGCGCGGCCGATCTCGTCGTCCGGGTTGCCCGACCCGCCGTGCAGCACGAGCGGGATGGGCAGCCGGGACTTGATCTCGGTCAGCAGGTCGAGCTTGAGCTCCGGGGTGAGGCCCTTCGGGTACAGCCCGTGCGCCGTGCCGATCGCGACCGCGAGGCTGTCGACGCCGGTCCGCCGGACGAAGTCGACGGCCTGGTCCGGGTCGGTGTAGATGATGTCCGACACCGCGACGCCCGCCTCGGCCTGCTCGTCGAGCTTGCCGATCGTGCCGAGCTCGCCCTCGACCGAGACGCCCACGGCGTGCGCGGCCTCGACGACCTTGGCGGTGAGCGCGACGTTCTCCTCGTACGGGAGCATCGAGCCGTCGATCATCACCGAGGTGAACCCGATCTGGAACGCCCGGAGCATCTGCTCGTAGGTGCCGCCGTGGTCCCAGTGGATCGTCACGGGCACCGTCGCCTTGTGCGCGCGCTGGATAAGCGCGGGCAGGACGTCGTGGCCGATGTGGCTGACCTCGTCGGGGTGGATCGCGACGATCAGCGGCGCCCGCCGCTGCTCCGAGACGTCGACGATGCCGTTGAACATCGCGTAGTCGCTGATGTTGAACGCCGGCACCGCGAAGCTGTGCTCGTTCGCGACGGCCAGCAGGTCCGCGCCGTTCATCAACATGGGGTGACTCCTCTTTCGTGTCGGGTCGTGCGTCGTTGCCGTGCCGTGGCCGAGGTCGTCAGACCTTGACCGCCCCTGCGGTCATCCCACCGATGAAGTACCGCTGGAAGAACAGGAAGAGAACGAGGACAGGAATGCACCCGAGAATGCTCATCGCCATCATCTCGTTCCAGTTGTACGAGTGCTGGCCCATGAGCAGCTGGATGCCGATCGGGACGGTCCGCATGTCCTCGGTGCGGGTGAGCGTCAGCGCGAACAGGAACTCGTTCCACGCGATCATGAAGGTGTAGATCCCGACCGAGACCAGTCCGGGAACCGAGATGGGGACGAGAATGCGCCACAGGGCGGTGAGCGGCCCGGCGCCGTCGACCTTGACGGCCTCGTCCAGCTCCCGCGGCAGGGTGTTGAAGTACCCGGTCATCATGATGATGGCGTAGGGCAGCGTGAACACCATGTACGTGAGGATCAGGCCGGGGTAGGTGTTGTAGAGCCTGAGCGCCACCACGAGGCCGAAGTACGGGATCAGCAGCGTGATCGGCGGGACCGCCTGCACGCTGACGATCACGACGTTGATGACCTTCTTGCCGCGGAACTCGTAGCGGCTGAACGCGTACGCGGCGAGCACCGCCACCAGCAGCGTCAGCAGCGTGACCGCGCCGGCGACCAGGTACGAGTTCCCGAAGAACCGGAGCTTCACCGGGTCGGTGAGGATCGACGTGTACGCGTCGAAGGAGAACCCCTCGGTGATCAGCCGCGGCGGCGACGCGAAGATCTCCGGGTTCGCCTTGAACGAGCTCGACAGCATCCACAGCACCGGCAGGCCGGCGAACAGCGCGCCGAGCGTCAGCGCGACCAGCACGAGCGCCTTCTGGCCGGTCTTGGCGGGCGGGCGGCGCAGCTCCGGGGAGCCGGCGCGCACGGGGGTCGGGGTCAGGGTCGCCATGTCAGTCACGCGCCTTCTGGTGCCGGACGTAGAAGAATGCGAGGACCATCGACAGCAGCAGCACGACCACCGCGGACGCGGACGCCACCGAGAACTCGTAGCGGCTGAACGCGAGCTTGTACGTGAAGGTGCTGAGCATCTCGGTCGCGTTGATCGGGCCGCCGCCGGTGGTCATCCAGATCAGCGCGAACTGCTGCGTGGTCCAGATGAAGTCCAGCAGCGCCATCGAGATGATGATCGGGCGCAGCTGCGGGAGGGTGACGTTCCGGAACTGCTGCAGCGGCGTGGCCCCGTCCACCCGGGCGGCCTCGTACAGGTCCTTGGGGATGCCCTGCAGGCCGGCCAGCAGGCTGATCATGAAGAACGGGTAGCCGGACCAGATGTTGATGAACGTCACCGCGGCGAGCGCGGTGCTCGGGTCCGCCAGCCACTCGGGCTGGCCGCCGGTGAGCCCGAGCGAGCCGAGCAGGTAGTTGACGACGCCGTTCGGGTTGAGCAGCAGCCGCCACAGCACCGCGATGATCGCCACCGTGAACAGCCACGGCAGCACGTAGATCACGCGGAAGAACGCCTTGGTGCGGTGGCTCAGCAGCGGGGTGTTGAGCAGCATCGCGAAGCCGAGGCCGATCGCGAAGTGCGCCACCACGCTGGACACGGTGAACACGAGCGTGTTGCGGACCGCGGTGTAGAACACCGGGTCGGTGAGCACCTCGGCGTAGTTCGCGAACCCGACGAACGCCGAGTTCTTTGTGGTGATCACGCCGTCCAGCAGCGAGTACCAGATCACCATGACGATCGGCGTGAGCATGAGGATCGCCGTGAGGACGCCGGTCGGCGTCAGGAACCCGTAGGGCGTGAGCCGGCGCTTCAGCCGCTCCCAGCCGGAGCGGGCGGGCGGCTGCTCGGCCGGGGCCGCGCGGTCCGGGCCCGGCGAGCCGCCGGCGGTGGGAGCGACCACGGGCCGCTCGACGTGCGAGGTGAACACTCTCGGTCCTCCTTGACCGGGGGACCACGCCGGGCGGGTTCAGGGATGCCCGCCCGGCGCGGTCGCTGGAGGGGTCGGTCAGAACTCGCTCTCCCACTGCTCCTGCGCAGCGGTGAGCGCGTCGTCGACGCTCTGGTCGCCGTTGAGGGTCTTCTGCAGCTGCTCACCGAGCTGCCGCATCAGCTCCTCGGCGACGGGCAGGCCCGTGAACTCGTTCGCCGGGTAGCCGTCCTGGTAGATCTCGAACGCCGTCGCGAACAGCTCGTTGTCCTCGACGAAGTCCGGCACCGACTCCGTGTTGCCGGGGAACGCGTTCGCGATCGACGACAGCTCGGCGTTGGTCTCCTCGCTCATGAGGAACTCGACCAGCTTCATCGCCTCGGCCTTGTGCTCCGAGTTCTCCGCGACGCCGATGCCCCACGAGGCGTAGGGGATGCCGCGCTCGCCCGTGTACCCGTCCTCGGCCGGGATGGCGGAGATCGAGAACTGCAGGTCGGGGTTGGCCTCCTGGATCGTGGTCACGTGCGCCAGGGAGTCGATCATCATGCCGACCCGGCCGTTGGTGAACTCCTCGACCTTGTCCTGCTCCTTCATCGTGAAGGAGCCCGGCGCGACGACGCCCGCGTCCCACAGGTCGGCGACGAACTGCACGCCGCTCTCCACGTCCGGGTTGTCGGTCAGCGCCGGCTGGCCGTCGTCGAGCATCGAGCCGCCGGACGCCCACACCCACGACATGACGTCGTTCTGCACGCCGTTCGGCGCCTCGAGCGACAGCGGCAGCACCCAGCCGTACGTGTTGTCGCCCAGGGCGGTGACGCCCTCGGCGGCGTCCTGGAACTCGGTGCGCGTGCTCGGCGGCGCGTCCACGCCCGCCTGCGCCAGCAGGTCGTCGTTGGTGAACATTGGGTACACGAAGTTCACGACCGGGATCATGTAGGTCGACCCGTCGACCTGGACCTGGCTGACCAGCTGGCTGTCGTCGAACCCGTCGTCCGCCATGAGGGCGGACAGGTCGGCGATCGCGCCCTGCTTGGCGAAGTCGTTGACCCAGGCGCCGTCCAGGCCGACCACGTCCGACATCGTGCCGGCAGCCGCGCCGGCGAGGACCTGCTCCTTGGTCGACGCGTACGGGCCGCTCAGCAGCTCGACGGTGATGCCGGGGTTCTCGTCCTCGAACTTGTCCATCAGCTCGCGGAACGCGCCGTCGGGCAGCTCGGGCTCCCACCACTGGGCGAACTCGAGCGTGACGTCACCGCCGTCCGACCCGCCACCGACCGCCGCGTCGCCGCCGCTGCCGCACGCGGTCAGGACCAGGGCCGAGGCCCCGGCGATGGCCGCGGCACTGAGGTACCGCATCCGAGCTCCGTTGCTCATGACTCTCCCTCCGGGATGCCGCTTTGTGCGGCTGAGTGCGCTTCTCTGCGTGTTTGAGCACGGTAGTGCGGGTCTCTGCGGCCGTCAAGGGATCGTCCACGCGCGTTATCGCACCGAGACCTGGCGGCACCGTCCGCCGGACGCGGCGGCCATACCGGGCGATCGTGGGGCAAAGCGGCCGGAAGCAGCGCCGACGACGTGCTGCGTGACCGTGCGGTAGGTTTCCGCGACTTCCTGCGAGAGCACGCGGTTTTGTGCTAGAAGTTTCTGCATGTCGTCCTCCGACACCGCACCGCGCCGCCTCCCGGCAGGGCGCAAGGCCGAGCTCGCCGCGTACGTGACCGAGACCGGGGAGGTCACCGTCGCGCAGCTCGCCGACCGGTTCGACGTGTCCGCGGACACCATCCGCCGCGACCTCGACCAGCTCGACGCCGACGGCGTGCTCGTCCGCACCCACGGCGGGGCGGTCGGCCTCAGCACCGCGCCCCGGCCCAACACCGAGCTCGACGTGCGGATGCGGATGCAGACGCAGGCCAAGGAGCGGATCGGTGGCCGCGCGGCCGCGCTGGTGCGGGACGGGCAGGCGATCATCGTCAACGCCGGCACCACCACGCTCGCCCTGATCCGCGCGCTCGGCGAGCGGCGCGACCTGACCGTGGCCACCAACAGCCTCCGCGGCGCCACCGAGCTCGCCCCGTCCGCCTACCGCGACCTCTACGTCTTCGGGGGCAGCGTGCGGATCACCGACCAGGCGACGCTCGGCCCGGTGCGGCTGCCCGCGTGGACGCACCAGCCCGAGGTCGACATCCGGTGCGACCTCGCGCTGATCGGCGTCGGCGCCGTCTCCGCCGACGTCGGCTACTCGACGAGCAACCTGGTCGAGGCCTCGATGATGGGCGACATGATGGACCGCGCCGACCGGGTCGCCGTGCTCGCCGACTCGTCCAAGTTCAGCCGGCGGCTGTTCGCGCAGATCGCCGAGCTCGGCCGGGCGGACTACCTCGTGACCGACGCCCCGCCGCCCGCCGACCTGCGCGCCGCGCTGGACGCGGCCGGCGTCGAGGTCCTGCTCCCGGAGTCCTGAGCGGTGGCCGCCGCCGCCGCTGCCCGCACGAGCGCGGGCCTGCTGCTGCACCGGCCGGGGTCCGGGGCTGTCGGCGCGCCCGAGGTCCTCGTCGGGCACATGGGCGGGCCCTTCTGGGCGCGGAAGCCGCACGCGTGGACCGTCCCCAAGGGTGAGCCGCTGCCCGGCGAGGACCCGCACGCCACCGCGCTGCGCGAGTTCGCCGAGGAGGTGGGCGTCCCTGCGCCGGACGGGCAGGACGTCGACCTCGGCGAGGTCCGCCAGCGCGCGGGCAAGGTGGTCCGGGTGTGGGCGCGGGCCGCCGACCTGGACCTCGACGCCCCGCGCGGGCCGGTGAGCGAGGTGACGGTCGACTGGCCGCCGCGCAGCGGGCGGACGGTGACGTTCCCGGAGCTCGACGAGCTGCGCTGGGTGCCGGTGGCGGAGGCCCGCGACCTGGTCGTGGTGGCCCAGGCGGAGTTCCTGGACCGGCTGCTCGCGCACCTCGCGGCCGGCTGACGCCGGCGGCCGACCAGGGCGAGGGGCGGCGGTGTGCTCGGGTGCGGCTCGTGGTGGGGGTGCCGAGTCCTCCACAGGCGGGTTGTCGTGCTCCGTCCCCAGGCCGGGGCTCGTCGCCCGGGTCGTGTGGGTGGGCGTCGGTAGGGTCGTTTCATGGCATCTGACCTGCAGGAACACCCGGA
>NZ_DASQCJ010000215.1:0-14090 GCF_035634735.1 Cellulomonas sp. | reverse complement strand
CAGCGCCGGGCCGTCGAGCCGGACGACGAGGGAGACCCGCAGCGGTGAACGTGGAGGACATGGGCGCGGACCTGGAGCGCGTGCTCCTGACCGAGGAGCAGCTCGGGACCCGCCTGGACGAGATCGCGGCCCAGGTCGACGAGGACTACGCCGGCCGGGAGATCCTGCTCGTCGGCGTGCTCAAGGGCGCCGTCATGGTGATGGCCGACCTGGCCCGCCGGATCAGCACCCCGCTGGCGATGGACTGGATGGCGGTGTCGTCCTACGGCTCCGGCACCAAGTCGTCGGGCGTGGTGCGGATCCTCAAGGACCTGGACGCCGACCTGACCGGCCGGCACGTCCTGATCGTCGAGGACATCATCGACTCGGGCCTGACCCTGTCGTGGCTGCTCGCCAACCTGCGGAGCCGCGGCCCGGCGTCGGTCGAGATCGCGACGATGCTGCGCAAGCCCGAGGCCGCCAAGGTCGAGGTGGACGTGCGCTACGTCGGGTTCGACATCCCGAACGAGTTCGTCGTCGGCTACGGCCTCGACTACGCCGAGAAGTACCGCAACCTGCCGTTCGTCGGGACCCTGGCGCCGCACGTCTACTCGTCCTGACCTCCGGCCGCCGCGCGGGGGCGCGTCCAGCCCTGGGCGAACACGGGCCGGGCAGCCAGGTTCGGCGTGTAACTTCTGAAGACTCCACCCCTGCGACCGGAGGGACGAGGGGGCCTGCCCCCGTCTGCCCATGACACTCAAGCGCCTCACCCGCGGACCCGTCCTGTGGATCATCGTGGCCGTCGTGATCCTGTGGATCGCGGCCAGCGCCTTCATGTCCTCCGGCGTCCAGCGCATCGACACCTCCGACGGCCTCGAGCTGCTGAAGGACGGCAAGGTCGACCAGGCCCTGGTGACCGAGGGCTCGCAGCGGGTCGACCTCACGCTCTCCGAGGACTTCGTCAAGGACGGCGACAACCTCGGCAAGAACGTGCAGTTCTACTACGTCGTGCCGCAGGGGCCGACCGTGGTGGAGGCCATCGCCGACGCCGACCCGTCCGGCGGGTACACCTCCGACGTCCCGCAGCAGTCGTGGTGGGGCAGCCTGCTGACGCTGGTGCTGCCGTTCGTCATCATCCTGGGCCTGTTCTGGTTCCTGATGTCGTCGATGCAGGGCGGCGGCTCGCGGGTGATGTCCTTCGGCAAGTCGAAGGCCAAGCTGGTCACCAAGGAGACGCCGCAGGTCACCTTCGCGGACGTCGCCGGCGTGGACGAGGCCGTCGAGGAGCTGCACGAGATCAAGGAGTTCCTCTCCGACTCGGACAAGTTCCAGGCGGTCGGCGCGAAGATCCCGAAGGGCGTGCTGCTGTACGGCCCGCCCGGGACCGGCAAGACCCTGCTGGCGCGCGCGGTCGCGGGCGAGGCGGGCGTGCCGTTCTACTCGATCTCCGGCTCGGACTTCGTCGAGATGTTCGTCGGCGTGGGCGCCAGCCGCGTGCGCGACCTGTTCGACCAGGCGAAGCAGAACGCCCCGGCGATCATCTTCATCGACGAGATCGACGCCGTCGGCCGGCACCGCGGCGCGGGCATGGGCGGCGGCCACGACGAGCGCGAGCAGACCCTCAACCAGATGCTGGTCGAGATGGACGGCTTCGACGTCAAGACGAACGTCATCCTCATCGCGGCGACCAACCGCCCCGACATCCTCGACCCCGCGCTGCTGCGCCCGGGCCGGTTCGACCGGCAGGTGTCGGTCGAGGCGCCGGACCTCAAGGGCCGCGAGCGGATCCTCCAGGTGCACGCGCAGGGCAAGCCCATGGCGACCGACGTCGACCTCCAGGCCGTCGCCCGCCGCACGCCGGGCTTCACCGGCGCCGACCTGGCCAACGTGCTGAACGAGGCCGCGCTGCTCACCGCCCGGTCGAACGCGCAGATCATCGACAACCGCGCGCTGGACGAGGCCATCGACCGCGTGATCGCCGGCCCGCAGAAGCGCACCCGCGTCATGAAGGTCAAGGAGCAGAAGATCACCGCGTACCACGAGGGCGGCCACGCCCTGGTGGCGGCGGCGCTGCGGTACACCGACCCGGTGACCAAGGTGACGATCCTGCCCCGCGGCCGGGCCCTCGGCTACACGATGGTCATGCCGACCGAGGACAAGTACTCCACCACCCGCAACGAGCTGCTCGACCAGCTCGCGTACGCCATGGGCGGCCGGGTGGCCGAGGAGCTCGTGTTCCACGACCCGACGACCGGCGCCAGCAACGACATCGAGAAGGCCACCGCCACGGCCCGGAAGATGGTCACGCAGTACGGCATGAGCGAGCGCGTCGGCGCCGTGAAGCTCGGCAGCGACGGCAGCGAGCCGTTCATGGGCCGCGACATGGGCCACGGGCGCGACTACTCCGAGACGGTCGCCGGCACGGTCGACGTCGAGGTCCGCAAGCTCATGGACGCCGCGCACACCGAGGCGTGGGAGATCCTCGTCGAGTACCGCGACGTGCTGGACCACCTGGTGCTCGAGCTGCTGGAGAAGGAGACCCTCAACCAGCAGGAGCTGGCGGTCATCTTCGAGCCGATCACCAAGCGCCCGCCGCGCGAGGTGTGGCTGTCCAGCGAGCAGCGCTCGGTCTCCGACCGCCCGCCGGTGCTCACCGCCAAGGAGAAGGCGGAGCAGAACGGCTCCGTCATCCCGCAGGACGAGGCCGCCGCGGCCAAGGACGAGCACCCCGCCGCCGTCGCGGTCGAGGTGCCGCCGAGCCAGACGCCGGACGCCTGAGCGTGGCGGCCGACGGGCGCGGCCGGCGCCGCGAGGTCCCGCCGTACGACGCCGCGCGCGCCGAGGCGGCGATCCGGGAGCTGCTGCTCGCGGTGGGGGAGGACCCCGACCGCGAGGGGCTCCGGGACACCCCGGCCCGCGTGGCCCGGGCCTACCAGGAGATCTTCGCCGGGCTGCGCCAGGACGCGCACGACGTGCTCAGCGCGACGTTCGACATCGGCCACGAGGAGATGGTCCTGGTCAAGGACATCGAGGTGTACTCGACCTGCGAGCACCACCTCGTGCCGTTCCACGGCGTCGCGCACATCGGCTACATCCCGGGGCAGTCCGGCAAGGTCACCGGCCTGAGCAAGCTGGCCCGGCTGGTCGACGTGTACGCGCGGCGGCCGCAGGTCCAGGAGCGGATGACCGGCGAGATCGCGGACGCCATGGTCGAGGTCCTCGAGCCGCGCGGCGTGCTGGTGGTCGTCGAGTGCGAGCACCTGTGCATGTCGATGCGCGGCGTGCGCAAGCCCGGCTCCCGCACCGTGACGTCGGCGGTGCGCGGCCAGATGCGGGACCCGGCCACCCGGGCCGAGGCGATGAGCCTCGTCCTCGGCCGCTGAGGGCCCCGGCCCCGGTCCCGTGCGCCCCCGCCGACCGCCTAGGCTGACGGGCGTGCGTCCCCCCTCGCCGCTCCCGCCCGCGCCGACCGCCGCCGGTCGTGCGGGCCGGACCCTGGTGATGGGGGTGGTGAACGTGACGCCCGACTCGTTCTCGGACGGCGGGCGGTGGTTCGCCCCCGACGCCGCCGTCGCGCACGGGCTGGCGCTGCTCGCCGACGGGGCGGACCTGCTGGACGTCGGGGGCGAGTCGACCCGCCCGGGCGCCGCGCGGGTGCCGGTCGCCGAGGAGCTGGACCGGGTGCTGCCCGTGGTCCGCGAGCTCGCGGCCCGCGGCGCGGCCGTCAGCGTCGACACCACGCGCGCCGAGGTGGCGGAGGCGGCCGTCGCGGCGGGCGCGGTGGTGGTCAACGACGTGTCCGGCGGCCTGGCCGACCCGGAGATCCGCGACGTCGTCGCCCGCACCGGCGTGGTGTACGTGGCGATGCACTGGCGCGGCCACGCGGACGTCATGGACTCCCTCGCGGAGTACGACGACGTGGTGACCGACGTGCGGCGCGAGCTCGCCGACCGGGTCGCGGAGCTGCGCGCGGCGGGGGTCGCCGACCACCAGGTCGTGCTCGACCCGGGGCTCGGGTTCGCCAAGCCGGGGTCCGCGAACTGGCCGCTGCTCGCGCGGCTGCCGGAGCTCGTCGCCGACGGGTTCCCGGTGCTGGTCGGCGCGTCCCGCAAGCGGTTCCTGGGCCACCTGCTGGCCGGCGAGGACGGCGTGCCGGTCCCGCCGGAGCAGCGGGACGCGGCGACCGCGGCGGTGTCCGCGCTCGCCGCCGCGGCGGGGGCGTGGTGCGTGCGGGTGCACGAGGTACGGGGTACGGCGGACGCGGTGCGCGTCGCGGCCCGGTGGAGGGCGGCGGCGCCGTCCGGGGAGGACGAGGGATGAGCGACGAGGCGGACGTGCCCGGGCGGGACGGCCACCGGCTGGACCGGATCCGGCTGGTCGGCGTGACGGCGACCGGTTACCACGGGGTGTTCTCCCACGAGCGCCGCGAGGGGCAGACGTTCGTCGCCGACGTGGTCGCGCACCTCGACACCCGGCGGGCCGCGGCGACCGACGACCTGCGGCACACCCTCAACTACGGCGTGCTGGCCGAGCAGGTGGCGACCGTGCTCGCCGGCGAGCCCGCCGACCTGGTCGAGACCGTGGCCGAGCGGATCGCGGCGACCGTGCTCGCGCACCCGCAGGTGCAGTGCGTCGACGTCGCCGTGCACAAGCCGCAGGCGCCGATCACCGTGCCGTTCGGGGACGTGGTGGTGGAGGTGCGCCGGGACCGGACCTGGCTGCCGGCCGCGGAGCCGGTGCCCGACGACGCGCCGCGGTGGCTGCCGGAGGGGCTGGCCGCGCCGGAGCCCGCGGCGGCCGCCGAGGCCGCCGCGCCCGCGGACGCGGGGCTCCCGCCCGTCGCCCCCGCGCCCGCCGCCGCGCCGCCCGCGCCCGCCGGGCCGGGGGCCACCGCGGTGCTGCCGCTCGAGCCCGTGCCCGCACCCGCCGACCTCGCGCTGCCGCCCGCCCCGGCCGGCCCCGTCCCGAGCGCCCCCGCGGACGCCTGGGACGCGGAGGACGAGGTGGTCGAGGCCGAGCTGGTGCAGGACGCCCTGGACGCCGCCCCGGACGCCCCGGTCGAGGTCGTGCTGGCCATCGGCTCGAACCTCGGCGCGGCGCAGGACACCCTGCGCGACGCGGTCGCCGACCTGGCCGCGACGCCGGGCCTCGAGGTGCTGGACGTGTCGGCCCTGGCCCGCACCGCGCCCGTCGGCGGCCCCGAGCAGCCCGACTTCCTCAACGCGGTCCTGATCGCCCGCACCACGCTGTCGCCCCGCGACCTGCTGCGCGCGACGTCCGAGGTGGAGCGGCGGCACGGGCGCGAGCGCCTGGTGCACTGGGGCCCGCGCACCCTGGACGTCGACATCATCGTGTACGGCGACGTCTCGGCCGTGACCGACGACCTGGAGCTCCCGCACCCTCGGGCCCACGAGCGCGCGTTCGTGCTCCAGCCCTGGGCGCAGGTGCAGCCGGACGCGGTGCTGCACGGGCTCGGCGGCGGCCCCGTCGCCCAGCTCGCCGCGACCGCGCCCGACCGCGACGGCGTGCGCTGGCTCGCGCTCGACTGGCTGACCGCGCCGGTGCCGGCCGCCCAGCCCGACCCGGGCGGCGCGGCCGACGACGGCGCCCCGGCGGGCGACCCGCTGCCCGACCCGCTGTCCGACCCGCTGGGCGGGCCGGTCGCGTGGGCCGACCCCGCCGGTGGCGCCCCCGCCGGGCGGCAGGACCCCTGATGCAGCGCACCCGCGTCCGCACCCTCGTGCTGATCGCCGTCGTCGCGGCGGCGGTCGGCTGGCTCGTCGTCCGCGCCCTGGGCAGCCGGGGCGTCGTGCTGCCGCAGGTGCCGTGGCTCATGGTCGGCGTGCTCGTGCTGATCGCCGCCGTCGTGCTCGCGATGGGCTGGTCGGTGCGGCAGTACCTGCGCGGCAAGCACCCCACGCTCGACCCGATGCGCGCGGCCCGGACCGCCGTGCTCGCGAAGGCGTCCTGCTACACCGGCGCGCTGCTCACCGGGTGGTACGCGGCGCAGGTGCTCGACGTGCTGGGCGACCTCGGGATCGAGGCGCAGCGGGAGCGCGCGCTCGCCGCGGGGCTCGCGGTGCTGGGCGCGCTGGTGCTGGCCGCGGCCGGGCTCGTCGTCGAGTGGATCTGCCGCATCCCGCCGGGGGACGACCCGGACGAGGCGCCGGGGTCGCCGCGCGACGCGTCGCCGGACGCCGCCGCGGGCTGAGCGCGGAGGCCGCCGCGGCCCGGGGGCCGGTCGCGGCCGGGCCGGGGCGGGTCCCGGGCGTCGCCGGGGCGCGCGATGCGAGGATGGTGCGCATGAGCACGCCCGAGGGTGCCGCCGCCCACCCGCAGCCCGCCGCCGCGCCCGCCGCCGCGCCCGGCGGTGCGCCCGCGCCGGGTCCCGCGCCCGGTGCCGCCCCCGTGCGGGAGAGCGAGCCGTTCGAGCCGGCCGGCGTCGACTGGACCCCCGTGTCCCCGCGGCTGGCCTCGGCCCGCCTGCTGGTCGGGCTCGCGTGGCTCGCCGTGCCGCTCGTCGCGCTGGTCGTCGTGGCCGCCGTCACCGGCTCGGTCTGGGTGTGGGCGTCGGCCGCGGTCGTCGTCGCGCTCGTCGCCTGGGTCGTCTGGCTGGTGCCGCGCCAGGTGCGCGCGATGGGCTACGCCGAGCGGGCGGACGACCTGCTGCTGCGCCGCGGCATCCTGTTCCGCTCGATGGTGGTCGTGCCCTACGGCCGCATGCAGTACGTCGACGTGACCGCCGGGCCGCTGGCCCGGAAGCTCGGCATCGCGTCCGTGCAGCTGCACACCGCCTCGCCCGGCACCGACGCCTCGATCGACGGGCTGCCGACCGCCGAGGCCGCGCGGCTGCGCGACCAGCTGGCGTCCCGGGGCGAGGCCCGGCTGGCGGGGCTGTGACCGAGGACCGCCCGCTGCCCGCGGCCGGCCCGCTGCCCGCCGGGGGCGTCGTCCCGGGCGCGGGGCCGGGCGCCGCGCGCGTGCCCGCGGCCGGCGCGCCCGCCGCGGGCGTCCCCGCCGCCGGTGCCGCCGGGGGCCCCGCCCCGGAGCCCGCGCCCCCCGCCGACGACCTGGCCTGGCGCCGGATGCACCCCGTCACCCCCGCGGTGAAGGGCTGGAAGGTGCTCGCCGCGGTGCTCGCGATCATCGCGTGGAACGCCGCCGACGACGTGCGCCAGCTGGCCGAGTGGCTCGGCGGCCGCGCCTGGCTCGTCATCGCGGGCGTGGTCGTCCTGGTCGCGCTGATCGGGTTCGGCTACTCGGCGATCGCGTGGCGGATGACCCGGTTCGCGGTCACCGACGAGGCCGTGCACCTGCGGTCCGGCGTCGTGTTCCGGCAGCAGCGGCAGGCCCGGCTCGACCGGCTGCAGGCCGTCGACGTGGTGCAGCCGCTGCTGGCCCGCATCATCGGGCTGTCCGAGCTGCGGCTCGAGGTCGCCGGCGGCGCTGGGTCCGCGGTGTCGCTGGCGTTCCTGCGCGAGGCCGAGGCGGAGCAGCTGCGCGCCGAGCTGCTGGCGCGCGCCGCGGGCCTGCACCCCGGGCGCCGCCCCCGGCCCGCGGGCGCGCCCGCGCACCCGGCGCCGGGCGACCCCGCGGCCGCGCCCGCCGGCCCCGCGGCGCCGCCGCTGGCCACCACCGCCCCCGGCGCCGTCCCGGCGACCGACCACCCCGCGACCGCCGACCCGGAGGCCGCCCTCACGCTCCCGGTCGAGCCGGACGCCGACGGCGGCTGGGAGGGCGCCGCGCCCGTCGCCCCCGAGCGCCCGGTGTACGAGGTGCCGGTCGGCCGGCTGCTGGCGTCGACGCTGCTCTCCTCGGCCACGATCTGGCTCGTCGTCATGCTGGGCGCCGTCGGCGCGCTGATCGTCGGCACCGGCCAGGTCGGCTCGGCGTTCGCGCTGCTGCCGGCCCTGCTCGGCGTGGTGTCGTACACCTGGACCAGGTTCAACCGCGGGGCGAACTTCCGCGCGGCGATCTCCCCCGACGGCATCCGGCTGCGGCACGGCCTCACCGAGTCGCGGGCGCAGACCGTGCCGCCGGGCCGCGTGCAGGCCGTGCGCGTCACCCAGGGGCTGCTCTGGCGGAAGCCGGACTGGTGGCGGGTCGAGGTGAACGTCGCGGGCTACGGCAGCAACGGGGACCAGACGCAGACCGAGAACGTGCTGCTGCCCGTCGGCACCCGCGACGAGGCGATGCTGGCCCTGTGGCTGGTGCTGCCCGACCTGGGCACCGAGGACCCGCGCGCGCTGGTCGAGGCCGGGCTCGCCGGCCGGACCGCCGACGGCGGCTGGGCCGTGGCCCCGCGCCGGTCGCGCTGGCTCGACCCGATCGGCTGGCGCCGGCACGGCGTCACCGTGACCGACCGCGCGCTGGTGCTGCGCTCCGGGGTGCTGGTGCGCCAGCTCGTCGTCGTGCCGCACGAGCGGACCCAGTCGCTCGGGCTGGAGCAGGGGCCGCTGCAGCGCCGGCTGGGGCTGGCGTCGTTCCAGCTGCACTCGACGCCCGGGCCGGTGTCGCCGCGGGTGGACCACCTCGACCAGCGGGTCGCCGCGGGCCTGCTCGACGAGCAGGCGGCGCGGGCCAGGTCTGCGCGCGCCGGGGCGGGGCCGGAGCAGTGGATGCGCCGGGCATGACGCGGCTGGGGATCGGCGTCGTCGGCGCGGGCCGGGTCGGCGCGGTGCTGGGCAGCGCGCTGCGCGCGGCCGGGCACCCGGTGGTCGGCGTGAGCGCGGTGTCCGAGGCGTCCCGCGAGCGGGCGGACGCGTTGCTGCCGGGCGTGCCCGTGCTCGACGTGCCCGAGGTGGTGCGCCGCGCGGAGCTGGTGCTGCTCGCGGTGCCGGACGACGCCCTCGCGGAGCTGGTGGCGGGCCTCGCGGCGACCGGCGCGTGGCAGCCCGGGCAGATCGTCGTGCACACGGCCGGCCGGTACGGGGCCGCGGTGCTCGACCCGGCGCGCGCGCAGGGGGTCATCCCGATCGCGCTGCACCCGGCCATGACGTTCACCGGCACCTCGCTCGACCTGTCCCGGCTGGTCGGCTGCACCTTCGCGGTGACGGCCCCGACCCCGGTGCTGCCGATCGGGCAGGCGCTCGTCGTGGAGATGGGCGGCGAGCCGGTCGTGCTCGACGAGGCCGCGCGGCCGCTCTACCACGCGGCCCTGGCGCACGGAGCGAACCACCTGGTCGTCCTGGTCGCGCAGGCCGGGCAGGCGCTCGCGGCCGCGGGCGTGGCCGACCCCGGCGCGGTCCTCCGGCCGCTGCTCACCGCCGCCCTGGACGGGGCGCTGCGGGCCGAGTCGGCCGGCGGCGGGCGCGACGCGGAGGGCGAGGTCACCAACGGCGCCGTCACGACGCTGACCGGCCCGGTGCGGCGCGGCGACGCGGGCACCGTCCGGGACCACCTCGACGAGCTGACCGGCCTCGGCGTCCGCACCGGGGCGACCGACGTGGCGGCGTCCTACCGGGCGCTGTCCCGCGCGGCGACCGGGCGCGCGCTCGCGGCCGGGCTGCTGCGGGCGGAGCAGGGGCGGGCGCTGCTGGAGGTGCTGGCGACGGGGGACCCGGCGGCGGAGGCCGCCCCCGGGGCCGCGCCGGCGCCCGGCGGACCCCCGGGTGGCGCTGGCCCGGCTCACGCACCGGGACCGGACGGGAGTACGGTGCACGGCGCGCACGACGACGAGGGCGCGGGCGGCGGCACGGCCGGGCCCGGCGCCGACCAGGAGGACCAGGGATGACCGAGGCACGCACGGGTGCCCCCACGCTGGCGCGCACGCGCCCCGAGCTCGCGGCCGCGCTGGCCGCCCGCCCGGCCGGCGGCCGCGCCGTGGTGATGACGATGGGCGCGCTGCACGCCGGGCACCTGTCGCTGGTGCGCGAGGCCCGCGCCCGCGGCGAGCAGGTGGTGGTGACGATCTTCGTCAACCCGCTGCAGTTCGGGCCCGCCGAGGACCTCGACCGCTACCCGCGGGACCTCGACGGCGACCTCGGCCTGCTGACCGGCCCCGACCTGCTCGGGGAGGGCGACGTCGTGTTCGCCCCCGCCCCCGAGGTGGTCTACCCCGACGGCGACCCGGGCGTGCGGGTGTCCGCCGGCGCGGTCGGCACCGTCTACGAGGGGGCGACCCGCCCGGGCCACCTGGACGGCGTGCTGACCGTCGTGCTCAAGCTGATGCACCTGGTGGCGCCGGACGTCGCGCTGTTCGGCCGCAAGGACGTGCAGCAGCTCGCCGCGGTGCGCCGCATGGTGCGGGACCTGGACGTGCCGGTCGAGGTCGTGGGCGCGCCCACCGTCCGGGACGCCGACGGCCTCGCGCTGTCCTCGCGGAACGCCTACCTGTCGGCGGCCGAGCGGGAGCAGGCGCTCGCGCTGAGCCGGGCGCTCGCGGCCGGCTCGGCGGCGGCGGACGCGGGCGGCGACCCGGCCGCGGTGCTCGCCGCGGCGCGGGCGGTGCTGGACGGGGCCGCCGTGGGGACCGACTACGTCGCCGTGGTGGACCCGGTGACCTTCGAGGACGTCACGGGGACGGCGGCGGACCTCGCCGGCCGCACGGCCGTCCTGGCGCTCGCGGCCACCGTCGGCGCGACCCGGCTGATCGACAACTCCGACGTGAGGTGGGCGTGACCATGACCTCGCTGCAGCGGCCGATGATGATCGGCAAGATCCACCGCGCGACCGTGACCCAGGCCGACCTGCACTACGTCGGCTCGATCACCGTGGACGCGCACCTGCTCGCGGCGGCCGACCTGCTGCCCGGGCAGCAGGTCGACGTCGTCGACGTGACCAACGGCGCCCGCCTCACCACCTACGTGATCGCCGGCGAGGCCGGGTCGGGGCAGATCTGCATCAACGGCGCCGCCGCGCACCTGGTGCACCCGGGCGACGTGGTCATCCTCATCGCCTACGGGATGCTCTCGGACGCCGAGGCGCGCACCTACGAGCCGCACGTCGTCCTGGTCGACGCCGAGAACCGGATCATGGACACCGGTCACGACCCGGGCACCGTGCCGGAGTCCTGGACGGCGGCCTCGGGGCTGCACCCGAGCGGCGTGCCGTTCGACCAGGGCCGGACGCTGGTGGAGCGGGACGGCGCCGCGGCCGGCACCCCCGGGGCGACCCCCGAGGGGGGCGACCACCCGGTGCGCAGCGACCTGGGGGCGGGGGCGAACGACGCCGGGCGGGACGCGGGCGCCGGGCGGTGACCGCGCGGCTGGCCCGCCGGCTCGCCGCGCCCGCGCCGGGCTGGACGGCCCGGGCCGACGCCGTGGTCGTCGGCTCCGGCATCGCCGGCCTGACCGCGGCCCTCGAGCTGCGCACGCGCGTGCCGCGCGTCCTGCTGGTCACCAAGGACCGGCTGGTCTCGGGGTCGACGGTGTGGGCGCAGGGCGGCATCGCGGCGGCGCTCGACCCGGCCGACTCCCCGGAGGCGCACCTGCGGGACACGCTCGTCGCCGGCGTCGGCCTGTGCGACCCGCGGGCCGTCGAGGTGCTGGTCACCGAGGGCCCGGCGCGGGTCCGCGAGCTCGTGGCGCGGGGCGCGGTGTTCGACACCGAGCCCGACGGCACGCTCAGCCTGACCCGGGAGGGCGGCCACCACGCCGACCGGGTCGCGCACGCGGGCGGCGACGCCACCGGCGCCGAGATCTCCCGCGCGCTCGTCGCGCAGCTCGCGGCGGTGCAGGCGGACCCCGGCATCGAGGTGATCGAGCACGCCCTCGTGCTGGACGTGCTCACCGGCGCCCCCGGCCGCGACGGCCGGCCCGGCCCGGTGTGCGGCGTCACGCTGCACGTGATCGGCGAGGGCAGCCGGGACGGCGTCGGCGCCGTGCTCGCGCCCGCCGTGGTGCTGGCGACCGGCGGCATCGGCCAGGTGTTCCGGTCGTCGACCAACCCGGTCCAGGCGACCGGCGACGGCCTGGCCGCGGCGCTGCGCGCGGGGGCGGCGGTCGGCGACATGGAGTTCGTGCAGTTCCACCCGACGGTGCTCTGGCTCGGCGCCGGCGTGAAGGGCCAGCTCGCGCTCATCTCCGAGGCGGTCCGCGGCGAGGGCGCCCACCTGGTCGACGTCGACGGCCACCGGTTCCTCACCGGCGTGCACCCGCTCGCCGAGCTCGCGCCGCGGGACGTCGTGGCCAAGGCGATCGTGCGGCAGATGGCGCGCACCGGCGGCGACCACGTGCTGCTGGACGCCCGGCACCTCGGGGCCGAGCGGATCCGCCGCCGGTTCCCGACCATCGGCGCCCGGCTGGCCGAGCACGGCCTCGACCTGGCCACGGACCTGGTCCCCGTCGCGCCGGCGCAGCACTACCACTCGGGCGGGGTCGTCACCGACCTGGTCGGCCGGTCGACCCTGCCCGGGCTGTACGCGGTCGGCGAGGTCGCGTGCACCGGCGTGCACGGCGCCAACCGGCTGGCGTCGAACTCGCTGCTCGAGGGTCTGGTGTTCGCGCACCGCGCCGCGCACGACATCGCGCGCCGCGTCGAGGCGGGGACGCTGCGGCCCGCCGAGCCCGTCGAGCGGCCCGGCCCCGAGGCGCTGGTCGCCGGCGCGGCCCGGTCCCGGGTGCAGCGGATCGCCACCGACGGGCCCGGCGTGCTGCGGTCCGCGGCGGGCCTGGCGGCGGCCGCGCAGGCGCTCGCGGCCGTCCGCACGGACGCGCACCGGGCCGTCGCCGGCGGGGAGCAGCCGGTCGCCGACCCGCAGGTCGCCGAGTGGGAGACGACCAACGTGCACCAGGTCGCGACGGTGCTGACCGCCACGGCGGCGACCCGGCGGGAGACCCGGGGCGGCCACCTGCGCAGCGACCACCCGGACCGGGACGACGCCCGGTGGCTGGTGCGCATCGAGGCGACCCTGGGCCCGGACGGCGAGCTGACCCAGCGCCGCGCCCCCCAGGACTGACGCCCCCACGCGCGGCCCCGGGACCGACCCCGGCCACGCTCGGCGTGCCCGACCAGCCGACAGCGGGGTGGCCGCCCGGGGCCGTCGGACGTCCGGGCGGCCCCGCGCGCGGCCCTAGGCTGGCCGGCGTGACCACGCCCGACGCCCTCGACCCCGCCTGGCTCGCCCGCACCGTCGCGGTCGCCCTCGACGAGGACCTCGGCCCCGCGCCGGGCCGGGACGTCACCACCCAGGCCACCGTCGCGCCCGACGTCCCGGGCGTGGCGCACCTCGTCGCCCGCGAGGCCGGGGTCGTCGCCGGCCTGCCGGTCGTCGCCGAGGTGCTGCGGCAGGTCACCGACCGCCTCGGGCTGGCTCCCGCGACCGTCGACCAGCGGGTCCCGGACGGCACCGCCGTGGCCCCGGGCGACGTGCTGGCCGTGCTCACCGGCCCGGTCCAGGCGCTGCTCGTCGCGGAGCGCACCGCGCTCAACCTCGCGTCCCGCGCGTCCGGGGTCGCCACGCACACCCGGCGCTGGGCGGACGCCCTGGCCGGCACCGGCGCGCAGGTGCTCGACACCCGCAAGACCACCCCCGGGCTGCGCGAGCTGGAGAAGTACGCGGTGCGGCGCGGCGGCGGCACCAACAAGCGCATGGGCCTGCACGACGTCGCCATGGTGAAGGACAACCACGTGGTGGCGGCCGGCGGCGTCGCGGCGGCGGTCGAGGCGGTGCGGCAGCGGTTCCCCGGCGTCGCGATCCAGGTCGAGGCCGACACCACCGAGCAGGCGCTCGAGGCGGTCGGCGTCGGCGCGCGGTTCCTGCTGCTCGACAACATGCCGACGCCGGTGCTCGCCGCCACGGTCGAGGCCGTGCGCGCGGGGGAGGGCGCGACCGGGCGGGTCGAGCTCGAGGCGACCGGCAACCTCACGCTCGACCGGGCCGCCGAGGTGGCCGCGACCGGCGTCGACTACCTGTCCGTCGGGGCGCTCACGCACTCGTCGCCGATCCTCGACCTGGCGCTCGACCTGGTCGAGGGCGTCTGACGCCACCGGGCCCCGCGCCCGTGACGGCCGGGCCCTCGCCCGCTCGGTAGGATTCCGGGCGTGACCGAGCCCCAGCAGAACGCCGCCCCCGCCGCCGACGACCTCCCCGAGCAGCTCCGGGTCCGGCGCGAGAAGCGGGACCGGATGCTGGCGGAGGGCGTCGAGCCGTACCCGGTCGGCGTCCCGCG